>NC_011126.1:623805-935708 GCF_000020785.1 Hydrogenobaculum sp. Y04AAS1 | reverse complement strand
AGCCCAAGATACTATTTCATCATTTTTTGTAACTAAGGCACTTACTGGTATTCTATCTTGGGCTATAGCTTCTTTGCAAAGTTCTAAAAGCTTTTGTTCTATATACTCTATTTGCACACTTCTTCTGATGTAAGTCTTTCTAAATTCATATCTTCAAGCATCTTGTAATCTTTTTTGATATCTCTTCCAGCTCTTGTTAGATATCCACCTGCCATCAGTGCGTTTGTCATAAAAGCTGCCATACCATGAAAATCACCTAGAGTTTGTTCTCTGCCACCACAAAGCCTTAACTCGGCACTTTTGTTTATAAATCTAAACATGGCTATTATTTTAAGAGCATCTAAAGCTCTTAAAGGTTTGTTGTTTTCTAAAGGTGTGTTTGGTATAGGCATAAGAAAGTTTAAGGGTATTGAATCTACGCCAAGCTCTTTATAAACGAAAGCCAGGTCTACTCTATCTTCATCTGTTTCTCCAAGTCCAAATATAACCCCGCTACACGTGGAAAGACCAGCTTTTTGAACGTTTTTTATGGTTTCTAACCTTTCTTTCCAAGTATGCGTAGAAACTATGTTGGGAAAGTAGTTTTCGGAAGTTTCTAGATTGTGATTTATCCTTGTTACACCAGCTTCTTTTAGTTTTAATAGACTTTCAAGCCCTATGGTCCCGGCAGATACACATACGTTTATAGGTATGTTTTGAGCTTTTATTTCTTGTACAGCCTCGCAAAGCTTTTCTACCTCTTCATCAGAAGCAGCTCTTGAGCTTAAAACCATGCAATATCTATTTGCTCCAAACTCTACACCCCTTATAGCGCCTTCTACTAACTCTTCTTTGTCCACTAACTTGTATATGTTGATTGGCGTCTTATAAAATTTAGATTGAGCGCAAAATTTACAATCTTCTGAACAAGCACCACTTTTTGCATTTATGATAGAGCAGAATTCAAACTTTTGAGAATCAAAAAACTCATCCTTTAGTTTAGAAGTCAAATATACTATAAGTGGTATATACTTGTCTTCGGCTTTTAGTATAAACAAAGCCTCTTCTTTTGAGATCTCGTCGTTTTTTGCCTTTTGATATATATCAAAAAAAACTTGTTCCATGCCAAACTCCTTTAAGTAGTTGTTTTAAAAACATACAATAAAATTTCAATATTTCAATGATATTTGTTATTCTAGCTTTCTGTTGGCTGGGAAAAGTATCACATCCCTTATGGAGTCTACGTTTGCAAAGAGCATTACGAGTCTATCTATCCCTATTCCTTCACCGGCTGTGGGTGGCATACCGTATCTAAGAGCCTCTACAAAATCATCATCAGTTTCCATAGCTTCTTCGTCACCGGTGGCTTTTTGAAGCTTTTGTTCTAAAAACCTCTTGGCTTGGTCTTCGGGGTCGTTTAACTCTGAGTATGCATTTGCTATTTCTTTTTTGTTTATATAAAGCTCAAAACGTTCCACCAACTCATCGTCATCTCTGTGGGTTTTAGCAAGTGGGGACAGCATTTTCGGGAAATCTATGATGAAAGTAGGTTGGATAAGCTCGTCTTCTACTGTATATTCAAATACTTTTTCTATAAGCTTTGGTTTTGTTAAAGTATAAGCTTTTGGTATGCCAAGCTCGTTGGCAAACTTCTTCAATTCTTCTTCATGGTGTAGGAAAAAACTTTTATCTTTTGATGTTTTTTCTTCTAAAAGCTCAAAAAACTTAGCTACTCTGAAAGGAGGCTTTAAGTTTATAACACCATTTTGAGTTTCTATGCTTTTGATACCGGTAATATCTGTGAGATAGTCAAACAGCTCTTCGGTAAACTTGATGAGTTTTTTATAATCCCAATAAGCAGCGTAAAATTCTACCATGGTAAACTCTGGGTTGTGCGTAGTGTCTACGCCTTCGTTTCTGAAGTTTTTACCAATCTCATATACCCTTGGTATACCGCCCACTATTAGTTTTTTTAGATAAAGCTCTGGTGCTATCCTAAGGTAAAGCTCAGATTCTAAATAGTTGTGATATGTAACAAAAGGCCTTGCGGTAGCTCCTGATGCTATTGGCTGAAGAATTGGTGTTTCTACTTCCATGAACTTGTTTTTATCAAAGAAATCTCTAAGGGCTTTTATAATCTTTGATCTCAAAGTAAAGACCTTTCTAGAGCTTTCGTTGGCTATTAAATCTAAATATCTTTGTCTATACTTTATTTCTATATCTTTTATTCCATGCCATTTTTCTGGCATGTTGTTTAGGGCTTTTGTTAAAAGCTCAATATCAAAAACTTCTACGGTGAGCTCTCCGGTATGCGTTCTAAACAGTTTTCCTTTTATGCCTATTATATCTCCTACATCTATATAATCTTCTACAAATTTAAACTTCTCATCTCCTACTATATCTTTTTTAATATATATCTGTAATTTCCCAGTAAAATCTTGTATATGTCCAAATATGGCCTTACCCATGCTTCTCAAGGCCACAAGCCTTCCAGCTATCGATATATCTTCAAAGTTCGGATCTAAATCGTGCTCTTTTTTAATATCATCTATGCTTGTGGTGGGAGTTTCTTCTGTGGGTTTTGCATCTATTAGGCTCAATTTTTCTTCTACCCTTGATAGGACACCTTCTATGTTGTAAGCTTTGTTTGGCTCGAAAGTCTCTTTTGTATATGCAAGCATTTCAACGCCACTTTCTGAAGTCATTCTTAAAACAAAACCCTCTTCTACTTTTGAAACTCTTTTGATGGTGGCTTTTACAACAATTTTATCTTTTCTTGGTTCTTTTTCGTATTTCTCTCTTATATCGTGAATAAAGTAAGGGCTTTCAAATTCATATTTGTAGACGTGTTTTTGGCTTTTAGCAAGCTCTTCTAACTTTTTTTTCCTAAATTCTTCCATAGTGAAATTATTTTAGCATACAACTTATTTATTTTCTTTGTAAGCCACCAATGCTACATTCCCCATGTTTTTAAATCTCTTTTTAAAATCTTTAAAACTCATAAACCTATCTTTTTTGTAGCCGTCGTTCATAAAAAACCCTTTTTCATTAAAACCAGTTATCACTACGTAATGTGGTATTGATACGAGAAAATTTCCCATATCTAAAAGGGCTATAACAGGCCTACATTTTTTTATTTGGTGCTTTATAGAGTTTACGCTTCTTATATACTTAGTTTTAAAACCTTCTTTCTGGAAATAATCTTGTATGTCTGTTATAAGGCTTTCCTCTATAGAAGGTGTGTATACAGCTTTTATTACGCTGTTGAAAGGCTTTTTATCTTTATAAAACATGAGAATCTCTTCCACTGCCACAGGACCGCAAAGATTCTCTTTTTGTTTTATAAATGCTACGTTGAGATGGGAGCAAAACTGCCCCCCGTAAGATAAAAAGATAATAAAGGTTGTTGTAAAAATGAAACGTTTTATCTTATAATCACCTCTTTACCGGTAAGTCTTAGTATCAATACCACTAGCAATACTATAACAAGCACCGCTATTGCAAGTCCCAATGCATCACCACCAGCATTTAACTTTTTTGAAGCGTTTGCCAAAAGCCTTAGCTGTTCTTCATTCATGGATTTCAGTTTTTCTTTAACTTCTTTAGGGTTCATGCCGTATTCTTTTAGCTTTTGGGCTACTATTTTACTCTCAAGAGCTTTTTGTATCTCTTTTATGTACTCACTTTTTTGTGAGTTTTCTTGTATGGGGGCTTTTGAACTTATGAAAGAAGCCATGGCTGGCGATACGTTGTAGAACATCGTCCAAGCTGCCAAAGCAATAGCTATTCTTTTTAACTTCATATAAACCTCCTTAATTATTATCTATTATATACTAAAAGCTCAAAAACTCTTGTATAAAAAGCGGATTTACTGTTCTTATGCCAAATTTGTCTGCCCAGCTGTTTATGCCTTCATCCCCAGATAATATAACGCCGTTTAGTTCTAAAGCAAGCAATATAACATCCACGTCTTCTTTGCTATCTAATGTACCTTGTCTTAGAGCCTCTTTGTACTTTTCCCTTAGCTTTGATATAGTATTTTGTATATCTTGTGTTTTATCTCTGGCAAATTCTTCGGCTATTCTTAAGCCTTTGTTTATTCTTATACGCATATCCTCTACAAAATCAAACAACGCCAAAGCGTTTATGGTAATGTTGCATCTGTTTGGGGATTTTATAATGATGCTAGATTCAAATCTGCTTTTTATTGATTCTAAATCCACAACCTTGCATAGCTCTATATAAACTGTCCTAGGCATATATATTTTTTTACTGCTTTTATGGGTTAAGCCGATAAAAGCTTCTATGGCGTCTATGGGTTGCTCTAAGGATATGCTTTTGTAGATATTTGGATTTGTAAATATACTTGTATCTATTATTACATTATCTTGCATTAATATATTTTATCATAAAGTTAACCAAAAAGCCCCCATTAAACTTGGGGGCACTAAACCTTTGTTATTGACCGTTTGAGCCAGATGGAGCTGCTGGTGCTGGAGCTGGTGTTGAAGATGAATTTGAGCTGTTGGAGCTTGAGCTGTTTGAGTTTGATGACGAAGCATTGGCGCCATTGCTTGTAGAGCTTGAAGAACCAGATGATGGTGTAGTAGCTGATCCGTTGTTTGAAGAACTTGAAGATGAAGAACCAGCTTCTGGCGTTGCTGGTGTTGGTGGTGGTGGTGCTGCGTTTTGGGTAGCTGCTGGTGCGTTTTCGCTACCGCTGCTTTGTTCAGCGGATTGTTGCTTTGAGCAAGCAACAAGTGCCAAGCCTGCGGCTGCTATGATGAGTAACTTTTTCATCTTACTCCTCCTTTAAAAAAAGTATAATTATATTATAAAGCAATTTTATAAAATTTTCAAGATTTAATTTACAATGTTGATTTTGAAAACATTTTTAATTTTGTCCCATACGGTGGGTTCTTTTGGTTTTAGTAAGAATTTGTCTAGATGATCATCAAGATATATAAATTTATCACAAAGTCTTCTCAAAGAGTATGAAGATGTTTTTTTGAATGTGGCATTCTCTACTCTTTTACCTAAGAATTGTACCGCTTCTACTGTGTATGAAAAATCGCTATCTCCACTTACAAGTACACATGAATCGTAAGCATTTTTATAGGCTAAAGATAGCATATCTGTGGCTAACATTATATCTACTTCTTTTTCTAAAAAATTACCATCTGGTAGTTTTCTTAATTTTGCAAGCTTTACTTTGATTCCCATAAAAGCCAAATCTTCCAAGAACTTTTTTTGTTTGTTAAAACCTTCTTTTGATTGCTTATCTACATCTTTGTCGCTTGGAAGTGCAGAATAAAAATATGCTCTTACCAAATATCTATCGCCTGTTAAAAATTCTATTAGCTTTAAGTAATCTAATCTGAAGGTTTCATTTTTCAATCCATGAAATACATTTGAACCATCTATGAAGATAACCAGTTTCTCTTTTTCCATCTTTCTTTTTACGATACTAGTTTTTGAGCTTTTAAAAGCAAGGTATTTAGCAAATCTTTTGAAGAAGCTTCTGCGTATATTCTAATAAGAGGTTCTGTGCCTGAGGCTCTCAACATTACCCATGAATCATCTTCAAATATGAGTTTTAATCCATCTTTTGTGTTTACTTTTTGTACTTTTATGCCATCTAATGTATCAGGTGGATTTTTGATAAGATTTTTTAGCCTATCTTTTATATGTTCTTCTACTTTCAGATCTACTCTGTTGTAGTAGGCTTCCCCGTATTTGTCAAAAATATCTTTTATAATAGCTGATAAAGACTTGTCCTCTAAAAGCATCATTTCTATTATAAAAAGTCCCGATAAAAATCCATCTCTTTCTGGTAGGAAAAATGGAAATCCGTATCCACCAGATTCTTCCCCGCCAAATATTACATCTTTTTTTAGCACTATTTCGTTTATATATTTAAATCCCACAGGTGTTTCTTCTACTTCTATGCCAAAGTCTTTACATATTCTATCTACCAAAAAACTTGTAGATACTGTTTTTACCACCACTCCCTTTTTTATACCTTTGTTTTTAAGAATATGAAGCATAAGAAGTATATAAACAAGCTGTGAATTTACAAACTCTCCGTTCTCGTCCACAAGCGCTATTCTATCGCCATCTCCATCGTTTGCTATACCAAGGTTGGCTTTTACTGTTTTTACTTTGTCTTTTAATATCCTTAAATTTTTCTCTACAGGTTCAGGAGCTCCTTCTCCAAAAAGTGCATCTTTGTGATGTCTTATAAAAAAAAGATTTAATTTTTTATCTTTAAAAGCCTCTAAATAGTATTTAAAAGCTGGTCCATACATAGAATCGTGTACTATGTTTAGCTCTTTTTCGAAAAGAATATTTTTGTCTATATTTGACAACGTTTTTTCTATATATTGAGATATGATATCAGCTCTTTTTATGTCGTGTTCTTTAAAATCAATATCTTTTATATTTTTAATCTCGTCTTCTACTTCGCTTATAAACTCTGGTGTAGCTGCCCCCCCAAAAGACTCTTTTATCTTATACCCATTGTAATAGTAAGGATTGTGGGAAGCTGTTATCATCACGCCCTGATGATACCCCATATATTTTACTGCAAAAGATATATTTGGTGTGCTAACAGCTCCTTTCGTTATATCGGCCTCTATACCATCTGTTTTCATTATATCGGCAACTAACATTGCAAATTTCTCCCCTAAAAATCTGTGGTCGTACCCCACTATAACTTTATTTAAACCGTGCCTTTTTAACGCTTTCGCATGGGCTTTTGCAACTTTTACTATGTTGTCCTGGCTAAACTCAAAACCTATTATTGCTCTCCAACCGTCTGTACCAAATTTTATCATGCTGATTCTCCCTTCTTTTCTAGCTTTTTCTTACGTTCTTCCAACCTATCTTTTAACGTCCTAAACCTTGGTCTTTTCTCTTGAAACTCTTTTGCTATATTTTCTAAAGCTTCACTTATAGCCATGCTTTTGTTTAATGTGTCTATTTCTAAGTTAAACATGTTTTGCTCTTGTTGCTCTAATTCTTCTTTTGATATTTGGGCGTTCATTATTGATTGAATGGCGGATATTTTGAAGTTTAGCATAAGCTCTTCAAAAAGCCTAAAAGCCTCTTTTTTAAATTCTACTAGAGGGTCTCTTTGAGCGTAGCTTCTTAGGTATATCCCCTCTCTTAATTTATCTATAGTGTGAAGTTGTTCTCTCCAAAGGTTGTCTATGATGTTTAAAGTAAATACCTTTTCTATTTCTCTCATGGTTTTTTCGCCTATTTCTTGTTCTTTCTGGGCGTACTTTTCCATGACGAGTTTAAATATTTCCTCTTCTAACTCTTCTCTGTCTTTTGCTTCAAATTTTTCTGGTAAATCAAGATCTATCCATTCTTTAAAAAATGTTTTTAGAGGTTCTAACTCCCATAGTTCTGGTTCGTCTTCTGTTAAAAGCGTAAAAACTTGGGTGTGTATTACATCTTTTATAAAATCTTTTATCTCTTCTTTTATATCATCTTGAAAGAGAATAGAACGCCTTATATCGTATACCACAGAACGTTGTATATTTATCACTTCATCATACTCTAGTAGCCTTTTCCGAGATTGGAAGTTTTGAAGTTCCACTCTTTCTTGGGCGCCTTCTAAAGATTTTGATACTATAGAGCTTTCTATGGGTTCTCCTTCGGGTATTTTCATGAATTCCATAAGCTTTTTAACCCTATCTCCACCAAATATCCTAAGAAGATCATCCTCTAAAGACAATATAAACCTTGACTCGCCTGGATCTCCTTGCCTTCCTGCCCTACCTCTTAGTTGATTATCAACCCTCCTTGATTCATGCCTTTCGGTACCTATTACCAAAAGACCACCAGCTTTTATAACTTCTTCTTTTTCCTTTTGGGTAATCTTTGTGGCTTCTTCATAGGCCTGTTTCCACTCTTCTTCTGTAGCTTTATCCTCATCTATACCTTTTTGCTTTAAAATCTCCCTTGCCAAAAATTCAGGATTACCACCAAGAAGTATATCTGTGCCTCTTCCTGCCATATTTGTTGCTATTGTCACAGCGCCTTTTCTTCCGGCTTGAGCTATTATCCAAGCTTCTTTTTCGTGTTGCTTGGCGTTTAATACGTTGTGCTTTATACCTCTTTGTTCTAAAAGCTTTGAAAGTGTTTCAGAGTCTTCTATCGATACAGTCCCTACTAATATAGGTCTTCCTTTGGCATGGTTTTCTTCAATTACTTTTGCTATATATTCCCATTTTTCTTTTTTAGTTTTAAATATTGCATCTGGTAGGTCTTTTCTTATGTTTGGTTTGTTGGTGGGTATAACAACGACGTCTAAGCTATATATTTCTTTGAATTCAAGAGCTTCTGTTTCTGCTGTACCTGTCATGCCAGCTAATTTTTTATAAAGCTTAAAATAATTTTGGAATGCCGTGGTGGCGAGAGTTTGATTTTCTTCTTGAATTTCAACTCCTTCTTTGGCTTCTATAGCTTGGTGAAGACCTTCGCTCCATCTTCTACCTGGCAAGGCTCTTCCAGTAAACTCATCTACTATGAGTATTTCTCCGTCTTTTACCATGTAATGTACGTCTTTTTTATAAAGATTGTGAGCAAGAAGAGCCTTGTTGATAGCGTGCACTAAGTCGATATGTCTAATGTCGTATAGATTTTGAATATTAAAATATTTTTCTGCTTTTTCTATACCCTCTTCTGTGAGCATCGCTGTTCTATTTTTTTCGTCTACTATGAAATCTTTTTCTATTTCAAGTGTTTGCACAAATTCGTTGGCTTGCAAAACAACCTTGTTATCTAAATTTGATGGACCGGCTATTATAAGAGGAGTTCTAGCCTCATCTATCAAAATACTGTCTATTTCATCCACTATGGCATAACCATGACCTTTTACTTGTACTATCTGGTCTTTTGATACTGCTAAGTTGTCTCTCAAATAGTCAAAGCCAAATTCGTTGTTGGTACCGTAGGTTATGTGAGCTTCATAAGCCTTTGCACGTTCTACTGATATCGCCTTTGTAAAATAGGAGGTCTTGGCATGCACATCTATTTTAGAGTAATCTATGGCATCTCCTACCATACCTTTGGGCCACACCCTTATATCTTTTTCTATAGCTTCCATCGCTTTTTCTGGGTCTTGCCAATCTATTATATAGCTCATGTTGTCTGAGTTTATAACACCTACATCAAGCCCAAGAAACCTATATATAGGGCCTATCCACGTTGCATCTCTTTTTGCCAAATAATCGTTTACAGTGACAACATGTACTCCTGTATCGGTTAAAGCTGTGAAAAATGCTGGGGCTGCCGCCACAAGGGTTTTTCCTTCGCCGGTTTTCATCTCGGCAATTTTACCTTGATACAAGACTATACCACCTATTAGCTGTACATCAAACTGCCTTAAGCCCATGGTGCGTTTTGAAGCCTCTCTTACTAGAGCAAACGCCTCTATTAGCTCTTCTACCATTTCTCCTTCTATTATGGCTTGTTTTATATGTTCGTTTTGGTTTACTCTAAAGTATAAGTCTTGGGCTTTTAAAACAATATCTTTGTTAGAAAGCTTATCCAGAGATTCTTCTAAAGCATTTATCTTTTCTACCCATTTCCTTATCTTTTTTATCTCTCTATCGTTTTTTGTACCTAAAATTTTTTTTAAAACATATCCTATCATAAATATCCTGCCTCAACTCCTATACAAGCTTCATAAACAAAATGAATCTTATCTTTATATTTTTCAATGACTTCGTAGTTCTCAGCGCCAGGCTGAAGCCAAACTGTTTTTGCCCCAAGCTTTATAGCCTCTTGAACTATAGGTTCTACGTGGGCAGGGTTTCTAAAAACGTTTACTATATCTATAGGCTCTGGTATTTCCTCTAAAGACCTATATACTTTAAGACCCATTATCTCCTGTCCTGCTAGCTTAGGGTTAATTGGATATATTTTATGAAGGCCTTTCTTTAAAACTCTCTCTGTAACATAGTAAGATGGTCTTTCTGGGTTATCTGAAAACCCCACTACGGCTATGACTTTAGCATCTTTAAGAGTTTTAAAAGCATCATCTTTATGTGGTGTGTTGTTGTGTCCTGCCATAGTCCTTACTCCTTTTAAAATCTAAAAGTTTACTTAATATATTATACCTCAATATTGATAAATACCCAATATCTTAATTTGAACAGGTGAATAATAAATTTTTGTAGTAAGTCTTTGTATTATACTACCCATTTTGATTTTTGAGATTATCTTTATGACTTCTACGCTTGATTTTGTGGATACGATGCTTTGTATTTTATAAATATCATCTAAAGATAAGCCTCTTATATTCACCAAATCCTGAATATTTTTGATAGGGTGTAAATTTACATAATTTAGAATTTCTTTTGCTATAGAGTTTGTAATATCTTTGTTTAGAGCTTTTAATATAGGTATTGGTATTGTATTTATATTTAAACTTTGGTTTTTCGTATCTAAAAAATACCATATGCCTTTTTCCCGTTTTTTGCCGTGGCAGTTGTTTTTGTATAAAAAGTTAACATAAGGTGTAGCGTATATAATTTCTTCTTTTGACTGCATATCTTTAAAAGGAGCTGTATATGAAAGTGCATCAACGTTTATATTGCTTTTGTTTTTGCCGGTTATCCAGTAATAAACGTAGTATGGAAAATCTTTTGGCATACAGAACTCTTCCGATAAACTTTTAAAAACGTTAAAATAAATAGGGTTTTTTATGGAATTTACGTTGAACTTGTTGTCATCTTTTATTAAAAGCTTAATACTTATATCTTCTACTTTCATACTTTCTTTGTAGTATGGATTGTATGGGTTTTCTAGATAGATTTCTTGAGCTTTTTTCAATACAATAGGTATCAAAGAATCGTTGGTAACGCTCAAGCTTTGCTTTAGGTATAACTTTAGCGTATAGTTGTAATAATTTTTTGCTTCTTTGAAAGCCTCTAAACTGTAAAATATAGCTCCTAAAGAAAAAAACAAAGCTAGTAGTACTATCATTCTATGTTTATAGTAGGGTTTACAACGGTACCTCCAAAAACAAGGCGCATCCTTTTAAAAGGAAGATTTATAAGTCCCACACCAGATATTTTTGAATTTGTAAGGGTATTTTGGTTTATGCTAACAATACCGTCTCCTTTTACATCAACGGTTGTGTTGAAAATATCTGCTTTACCTTCAAATGTAAAGTGGGTTTTTTTGAAGTTTAGTTTTAGGCTTTTAATATAATAACCTTTTATGTTTAACATTTTAAAATCCATAAAACCATCCACATAGTTTGGTGTAAGAAGCATTTTCGAGTTCATTTGACCTTGAGATTTTGAAGCTTTAATACAAGAAAGTGGAAACCTTTTAGAGTTTATGTTTATATGTTTTAAAAGCATGTTTTCTCTTAGATCAACGTATCCATTTTGACAAGTAAAAGAAGCGCTTAGCATAAAAGGTGGATAAAATCCAATACCTACGTAGGAAAGATGCGCTAAGTATTGAAAGTTCGTTGATGGGCTCTTGGGATTTTTGTAAAAGATTTTCACATCGTTTAAGTCTATGCTTGTTATATATTCTTTTGCTTTTTTATAGTAGACATAATACCCGTTTTTTGCTATTATGTATCTTGCTATTAAAATCTTTTCACCAAATAGTATGATTCCCAAAAATACTGTAATCATGGAAGCTACCAAATAAAGCAAATATAATGGTTTAAAAACGTTTTTTAAACTAAAAGAGCTTGAGTTCATATGATATCTAAGATAAAATCTTGAATAGAATACCACTCTTCTTCTGTGAGTTGTACATATACTCTATCGTTGTCTTCGTAAATCTCAGATGTTAACTCGGAGATGTAATCTATAAAATTTTTGGCTTTTTGTTTACCTACACTTATGGTGTATATTTTGTTATCCCATTCACCGTTTTCGTTTTTTTCTAAAGATATATCAATCCATATGTCGTTAAAATCGTAAGACAGCATAAACCCAGATGGCTCGGAAAGCTCTAGCTCTTTTGTTATCTCTTTTATAGCTTTTGCTATAATATCCTTGTTCATGCTTTTACCTTTTTCCTTTCTATATACATGAGTATTAAAGTGAAAATCATAGCTATAACAAGCGTAAAAGACCCAAACCTCAAAACAGATTGCACAGCGTAAGCTTGGGATATAAGAGACTGAAGTCCTATTACAAGAGCTTTAGCCTTTAGGAGACTTATATTTAAAATCCACTTCAACGTTTCAAGTCTATAGTATATATAATGTGTATGCGTATAGTTCATATTGTTTATATTATCATATATATAGGCGCTACTTTTGGTAAATGTGTTGGTGGCTATAGAGGTCCCAGCGGCAGCACCTATAAGTCTTGCATAGTTATATAAAGCAGAACCGAGCGGGACTAAATCATGTCTTAAATGCCTAAGAGCCAAAGCTGTAAGAGGTGCAAAGAAAAGTCCCATACCAATACCCACAAAGAACATATAAAAAGATATGTTTAGCTTAGGTGTGAAAAAGTCTACATGAGAAAGGAAAAAGTGTATGTCTATAAAAATAATGCTTTGACAAGCAAGAAGAAGTATCTTTGGATCCAACCTATCGCTTAGTCTTCCACCTATAGGAGAAAAAAGCACTATGCCTATTGCAAAAGGAAATATGTATAAACCTGTATCAAAGCTTCCAAGTCCTCTTACCCTCTCAAAGTAAACTGGCATTATATAAAGAATTTGGAAAAAAGCAAGTCCATACACCAAAACAAACGTTATCACAGCATAATCGAATTCCTTGTATTTGAATATGTCAAAACCTATGAGAGGATGTTTTGATATTAAATCTGATATTAAAAAGGCTAAAAAGCAAAGTATAGCGATACTCAAAAAAACGATAGTTTTTATAGAGCTAAACCATTCCCATTTCTCTCCTCTTGATAACAAGATTATAAGGCTTGTGGATGCTGTGGCTAAAAGCCCAAAACTTATATAGTTAAAAGGTTTTTCATGCTTTTGTTGATTGTGAAAATCCGGTAGCAATATCAAAGATGCAAAGAATATTGGTATAATAAAAGGTAAATTCATATAAAATACCCATCTCCAAGACATATATTCTACTAGATAACCACCTACAGTAGGACCAAGACCCGGTGCAAATGCAACACCCATGGCATACATTCCCATAGCCATTCCCCGTTGTTCTGGTGGAAAG
The DNA here is from genome assembly GCF_000020785.1 of Hydrogenobaculum sp. Y04AAS1. NCBI lineage: Bacteria > Pseudomonadati > Aquificota > Aquificia > Aquificales > Aquificaceae > Hydrogenobaculum > Hydrogenobaculum sp. Y04AAS1. The sequence goes on along the minus strand of NC_011126.1, from coordinate 922,540 downwards.
ATCCTGAATATGATAGCTTGAGCAGCTGGTATCAAAAATCCTTCTCCTATACCTTGTATGGATCTTGCCATTATCATTGTGCCTATGTTATCTACTGCACCAGAGAGTGCGCTTCCAATTGCAAAAAATACAATACCGGCAAGATAAACTCTTTTAAGACCGTAAAGGTTTGTAAAATGATTAAAAACCAATATTGTGATAGCTGTAGCCACAAGATAGCTTATAGAAACCCACTGTATACCGTAAATATCTGTAGAAAGAGGGGCTATCATCTTTGGCATAGCCACATTTACGCTGGTTATACCTAATACTGCTACAAACGTACCACTTAAAACAATAAACGTATATAACCATTTCATATAGCTTCCTCTAAATGTTTCCTTAATTTTTCTAGAGCCTGAGATTTTATTTGAGATACCCTTGATAAAGATACATTTAAAATCTCTGCCACCTCTTTTATACCAAACTCTTCATAAAATAAAAGCTGTAAAACCAACTTTTCTCTCTCTTCAAGTTTATCAATAGCTTCTTTTAACTTCTCTGCTAAATCTGATTTTACAGCATATTCTTCTGGGGTTTCAATGCTTGATATTACAAAGTTGTCGTAGGAACTTTCATTTTCTTCTGTTATTTTATACACCATGTCCTCTAAACTTTGTAGATAGGAAAAAGATATCTTATAAAGGCTGTTTTGATACTCTTCTAAGCTTTCACCTAAAATGCTGCTTATCTCCTCGTCGGTAGGCTCTCGTTGATATTCGTTTTGAAAGGTTCTTATAATTTCTTTTATTTTATGCTCTTTATCTCTTATGTTTCTACTACCAAAATCAAGACTTCTAAGATAATCATAAATAGCTCCTTTTACTCTAATTTTTATGTAAGACTCTGGATTTTTCAACTCATCAAGATGGTCTATAGCGTTGATAAGCCCTATTATACCGTTGCTAACTAGATCGTTGTAATCTACGCTTGGGGGTAAATTTCTTGACATTTTACCGCATATCTTTTTTACAAGTGGTATATATTCTAAAATTTTCTTTTCTCGTTGTTCTTTTTTTTCTATATCAAAATCTTTGTTTATGTTTGTAGACATTTTATGTCCTCGTATTTGATGTATAACATACATCTATTATATTTGTTGAAGTCTTTTTTTTCAAGGATTTTAAAGAAAGATTAAGAATAAATACCTTGAAAGAAGTTTGGATAAGATATGCTTACACATTCTGGGTCATCTAACTCGGCTTCTGTTCCAAGCACCATACCAAGTATACTCATACTCATGGCAATCCTATGGTCTTTAAAAGATTTTATCTCTTTTAGCTTTAGCTTGCAAGGACCTTTTATGCTAAAACCATCTTCAAATTCTTCTATGATGGCTCCAGCATTTTTGAGATTTACGTAAATAGCTCTTATACGGTCACTTTCTTTTTTCCTTAGTTCTTTTGCTCCTTTTACCAAACTAATACCTTCTGCAAAGCACATAAGTACAGATAAAATTGGTATTTCATCTATCAAAGAAGGTACATCCTTTTCATCTATACTTATTGCTTTTAAATTTGGTGAATATCTAACCTCTATATCGGCTATGTCTTCCCCGTTTTGATGTCTTTTGTTTATATAGTTTATATTTGCTCCCATGTCTTTTGCTTTTCTAAAAAACCCATCCCTGGTTGGATTTATAAGGACATCTTTTAAAACAACGTAGCTATCTTTGGTAAGTATCGCAAGGGCTGCTATAAAAGCTGCTGAAGAAGGATCGGCTGGTACGTCTATATTTATCGGATTTAAAACTCCGCCTGATTTTATCTTTACTATATGTTTATTATTGGAAATGATGTTTATATCTGCCCCCATGCTAGAAAGCATCCTTTCGGTATGGTCTCTTGAGGTGTAAGGCTCTATTACCTCTGTGATAGTGTTTTCTTTTGCCAAAAATCCAGCCAAAAGAATACAAGATTTTACTTGGGCAGAGGCTTCTTTGTTTTCAAAGCTACCACCTATTAAATCCCCACCTTTTATAGCTATAGGAAGCAAAGAGGCATCTTCTCTTCCTATTATTGTAGCTCCCATCAAAGATAGAGGTCTTGTAACCCTTTTCATAGGTCTTTTTTTGAGGCTTTCATCTCCTGTTAAAACGCTAAAAAAATTAAAGCCTGCCAATATACCAGACGTTATTCTAGCGGTGGTGCCGGAGTTTTTTGCATCTAGTATATCTTCTGGTTCTTTGAAGTATTCTTTACCACCCTTTATCTCTAAGATGTTGTTTTCTCTTCTTATATTTATGCCAAGCTTCCTAAAGATATCTAACGTAGCCAAAGTATCTTCTGCCACTAGCCAATTTTTTATATACGATGTACCGCTTGCTAAAGCTCCAAACATTACACTTCTATGAGATATAGATTTGTCTGATGGTACTCTTAGTTCTTTTTCTATTTTCTCTACTTTTTTTATTATCATAAATTAACTCCTATAAGCATAGATGCCAATATTATCATACATACAAATATTATAAGTCCATAAGCGATATAAAGAGCTTTATGTGTTTTGTAAGTGCCTTTATTTATATCGTCTATAGTTTTTATAAAATTTAACCCTCCTATTATAAGCGTTGATATACCAAAAAATATAAATACAAAACCCATACCCTCAAAGTGACCGTTGATGTTTATATTGGTATGAAGCATTATGGATAATTGCTTTAAGAAAAAATCGAACTTTTCTACTACAAAACCAAAGGCTATAAGACCTATGGCGGTTCTTATCCAAGCTAAAAATGTTCTTTCTGCAGCCATGTATATACGAGGATCTATTACTTCCTTTTGGCTCACCTTTTCGCCTCCTTGTATATATTTTATATCTAAGTAAAACTTAACAGCTAAGAAAAGAAGAGCTAAAAGCGATGGCCAAATCAATATAGTGTGAAGTTCTCCGAAAAAAATTGCCAGCTTATAGAAGCCCGTATAGAAAAAATATATTTCAAGCCTCTTTGCCACTATCCCGCTACCAAAAGCAAGTAGTATAAATTTAAGATATGTAAGGTATGTTCTTTCTAAAGACATGTAGAGCCTTGGCTCATCTACGGATGGCAAATTCTTAAATATTATCACTTGTTCCTCATCTCTCTAAAGATAAATAAAATTACACCTATTATTGCAAGTATAAGTATAAGCGGTTCTAACAAAAAAATAAGTCTCATGCGCTAGCTAACTTTTCCTCCAATTCTTTTGCTTGTAAAGAAGATATTATATCGTCCAAGTCTCCGTCCAATACATCTTGAAGTTTGTGTAACGTAAGGTTTATCCTATGGTCGGTAACCCTGTTTTGGGAGAAGTTGTAAGTTCTTATTTTTTCGCTTCTTTCTCCGGTGCCCACCTGTTCTTTCCTTTCTTTGTCGGTTTCCTCTTTTTTCTGTTTTTCATAAAAATCTTTTAATCTAGCGTAAAGTATGCGCATAGCTTTTAACTTGTTTTGAAGTTGGCTTCTCTCGTCTTGGCAAGATATGCTGATGCCAGTAGGAATATGCGTGATTCTCACCGCCGATTCTGTGGTGTTTACGTATTGTCCACCGGCTCCAGAGGCTCTAAAAGTTTCTATTCTTAGATCTTGAGGGTTTATAACCACGTCGGTTTCGTCGGCTTCTGGTAATACTGCTACTGTGATAGTAGATGTGTGTATTCTACCACCAGATTCTGTTATTGGTACCCTTTGGACTCTATGTACGCCACTTTCGTACTTTAGGTGAGAGTAAACATTTTTACCCTCTATTGATACAATAACCTCTTTGTAGCCTCCTAAGCCTGTTTTGTTGGCTTCTAATATGTTGAATTTCCAACCTTTTCTTTCAGCATACCTTTGGTACATTCTAAGAAGGTCTGCAGCAAAAAGCGCTGCTTCCTCTCCTCCGGCTCCAGCTCTTATTTCGAGTATGACGTTTTTGCTATCGTTGGCATCTTTTGGTGTAAGTACGTTGATAAGTTCTTTTTCTTTTTGTAAAAGCTTAGTGTTTAGGTTCTCCAGTTCTTTTTCTGCTAATTCTCTTAAGTCTTTATCTTTTAAAAGTTCTTTGGTGTCTTCTATATCTTTTAGTATTTTGTTGTAATCTTTGTAAAGCTCATGTATGTAGGATAACTCCTTTAAATCTTTGCTAAGAGCTTTGTAAGTATCTGCATCTTTTGTTATATCAAGGGATGCTAGCTTCTCTTCCGTTTGCGCATACTTTTGTTCTATATCTTGGATTTTCTCTAAGAAGTTTTTTGGAAGCATCACCCCTTGACCGCGCTAGTTTTTCTTATCAAGCTCCAAAAATGCCGGTCTTAGCTTTAACTTTCCGGCATAAAAAGGATGACACTGGTTGCATGTTTCCAAATACACTGTACCACCTTTTACCGAAAGAAGGGTGAACGTGTTACCACAACCGCAATGAAATACAGTTTCCTTTAGTTCAGGATGTATATCCTTTTTCATAAAAAACCTCCTTTTAAAATTCTAAGTCCAATATTGTATCATAGATTAGGAGGAGTTTGTATGAGTTTTACAATGAATGAAGTAGATATCAAAGATTATCAAATATACTAAAATCAACGTTGTTGGTTTTTGGTTTATATACATCAGATGTAGGAGAGTAGTCTTTTACCTTGGTGGATAGTATCATCTTGATGTCCGGTATACAAGCCCCACAGGAGGTGCCGGCTTTGGTCATTTTTTCTATGTCTTGAACTGTTTTTGCACCGTTTTCTATGGCTTTTAATATGGTACCATAAGTGACAAAATTACACCTGCATACGATATGAGATAGATCAAACTCCCTGTTTTCGGATTTTTCAATCAAATCTTCCACAAGAAAGTCTGTGTTTACACCAAGGACGCTTGTCTTGGACTGAGCTAAGTGTAAAATTTCGCTAAAACCATGTGTGTTGTAGAGTATAGCCCCTGTTATAAAACCGTTTTTTATTATTACCTTTTTGTATATATCTTTTAGGGTGTTTTTGTAAATGATTTCGTCGGCATTAGCTTCATCTTTTGTATTGCCTATCACAACTATGCTTATATCAAAGGATTTTAAAATAGCATAGTCTGGTTCATGCATAGTGTATCTTTCTTTGTTGGCATTTAGTATGTTTTTGGTGCATACTTTTACTTGATCCATTATAGGCGCTACCGAGCCAAAGGTTCTTCCTTGAAATTCTATGCAATCCCCTATTGCGTATATATCAGTTTCCGATGTCTCTAAATATTCATTTACCACTATACCCTTGTTGACATTTAGCCCAGAGTTTTTCGCAAGCTCTACATTTGGCGATACACCAGTGGCAAGGATCACAAAGTCTGTTTCTATCGCGGTGCCATCTGAAAATTCAATCTTATCAACAAGTTTATCTCCGTTAAATTTTGTGGCTTTTTTAGAAAGAAGCACATCTATATCTAATTTCTTTAGATATTTAACAAGCATATCGCTGGCTTCTTTGTCTAACCAATTTTCCATTAGGATATCAAAGATATGTACGATTGTTGTTTGAAGACCTATATCTTTTAAAGCTTTTGCCCCTTCAATGCCTATAAAACCACCACCTATTACAACAGCTTTTTTAGAATGCTTGGCGTAGTTAGAGATCTTGTATATATCTTCTATGTTGTTTACAAAAAATACGTTTTCTTTGTTTAAACCTTCTATTGGTGGTACTTTTGACACACTCCCAGTAGCCAATATTAGCTTATTGTAAGAAAACGCCTCACCTTTATCGCTAACAAAGGTTTTATCTTTAGGATAAATTTTAGTTATTTTGGTATTTAATAAAACCTCAACACCATGTTCTTTATACCAAGCTTCATCTTTTAAAAGTATTTGCTCAAAGGTCTTTTTACCGCTTAGTACATCAAGTATATATATCTTGTTGTAGGGCAAAAACTTTTCTTCTGAGAAGATATGTATATCTACATTTCCTTGTTTTACGAGCTCCTCGGTAACATTGTAAGCCCCTATACCGCCTCCTATGATACAAACTTTCATAATCACCCCCTAAAAATTATTGTAAATATTATAATACGTTAGAGCATTTTCAAAGATATCAACGTTTTTGCATAGCTTTTACAATCGTAATCCAAAACTCTTTTCTTAGACATAATAGAGTAATGTTTTTGTTTTTCTTTATTCTCAAGCATTTCTATCATAGCATTTGCTAAAGCGTCTACGTCTTTTGGTGGCACTAAAACTCCGAACTCATTTTTTATTATCTCTTTTGGTCCACCGGGCACTCGTAAGATATAACGGGTAGTCCAAAGTGCATAGCCTCTATTATCACATTACCAAAACCTTCAAAAATGGAACTTAATACAAAGATTTTTGAATTTTTAAGATATTTGTAAGGGTTTGTTTGATATCCAGTGAGTATGACATCGTTTTCAAGCCCAAGTTCTTTGATTTTGTTTTCTATTTTATCTCTCAAACTACCTTCTCCTATTATGACAAGCTTTGCATCTTTAAATCTATCTTTTACTTTTTTAAAAGCCTCAATAAGATAGATTTGGCCTTTTTGGTCTATCAACCTACCTATATTTATAAAATCTCCTTTTATATCGCAATGTTCTTCCGATAGTTTATCAAGTTTTTCAAAGTCTATACAGTTTGGCCTTGTCTTAAACTTATCTTCTTTTATAAAAAATGTCTTTTGAAGATCTTCTTTAATAGCTTCTGATGGTACTACGATGTAATCTAAGCTTTCGTATAAAAACTTTATCAAATATCTATAAGGTATATATACATTTTTCCCGTAAGCATAATAATTGTCGTTGTTGTGTATACTTCCTAAATAAATAGTATTTTTAGATGGGTTTATAAGCTTTGAAAGAGATAGTACAATAGTCTGGGCTTTCATAAAAGACATCACTATATCTGGTTTTTCAGCTTTTAATATATTTGATAGTCTGATGGCGTAAGGCAATTCTCCGTTTAAAAACGTGTTTTCTTTGTAAAGGTGATAGACTTTAAAATCTATATCTTCTTCTACTATAGGTTTATTTAATACAAAGAAAACCTCATGGCCCAATTTTTTGAGTGCATTTGCTATATCTATAGACATGATGGTTATAGCCGTACCATTTTGCGAAGCTCTTCCTAAATTATGTACATAAAGACAAACAGTGTGCTTTAGCATTTCTCTTAGCTCCTTAGTGGCTTTGTCTGTTCTTTAGCTCCTAAATGCGCTGATAGCGCTCTAGTGTGCTTTAGCATTTCTTTCTTCTCCTAAGTTTCATTGCTTGTTCTTTAGTCCCGAAATGCGATTTCATCGCTCTAGTGTGCTTTAGCATTTCTCACATCTCCTTGAGTGGCTTTGTCTGTTCTTTAGCCCCGAAATGCGATTTCATCACTCTTTCACTCTCTTATTATAACATCTTATCTATGTTAAAATACTATTATGAAAGCGCTTTTTATTGGGGCAAGTTCTGATTTGGCTATAGCTACAGAAGAAGAGTTTGCCAAAAACGGTTTTGAGCTTTTTTTGATAGCAAGGAATAAAGATAAGTTAGAAGAGATTGCAAATCATATAAATGTTTTATCTTCGAAAAAGCCTAATACTTATGTTTGTGATTTAACGGATTACGACAGTTTAGAAAAGATAATGGATGAGATATTTTCACAAAATATCATAGATGTGGTATTGATATTCCAAGGATATTTGCCAAAAGATACATACGATAAAAAAGAGATTTTAAATACTATAGACGTAAACTATACCTCTTGTGTGATGAGTGCAAACTTTGCCATAAAACATTTGTTAAGACAACATCACGGCATGCTTATAGGTGTTTCTTCGGTGGCAGGAGATAGGGCAAGACCATCAAATTCTTTGTATGGCTCTTCTAAGGCAGGTTTTAGCTTTTACCTTGAGGGTTTGAGATACTGCATGGCTTCAAAAAATATTCATGTGATGAGTGTAAAACCTGGATTTATAAAAACTAAGATGACCAAAGATATATCTTTCCCAAGCTTTTTAGCAGGAGAAAAAGAGACTGTGGCAAAAGATATATACGATGCTATGCTAAAGAAAAAGGATGTTCTTTACACACCTTATTTTTACGAGTTTATAATAAAAGCCTTAAAACTTGTACCATCTTCTTTGATGAAAAAACTCGGTAAAAACAAATGTTAGATGTTAAAATCAGAAGGCTATATACTAAACAGGTTTTATCTTTTAGAGGCTGAGGAAACCGAGGCTCTTACAAAGATTGTACAAGTTTATTTAAAATCAAGAGGTCTTGTCACTCTTTATGTAAGAGACATATACGTAGATTCCAACTTTTTTGGTAAGCTGGAGCTTTTTGATAAAGTAAACATATGGTGGGAATCTGCAAAAGATTTGGCAAATTTGGTAGATATAATAGATTATAAGAGAAATAAAAATCTATACTCTTATGAAAATTATATGGGGCTTTCCTATATTTCAAAAGCAATAAAAGAAGATATAAAACTCTACGATGAATATGTTTATGAGCTTTTGGAGTTTTTCTGGGGTTATGATTTTGGTAAAAACTTTTATATTCCAGTTTTGTGGTTTTTAATAAATGTAGCAGACTATTTTGGTTTTAGACCTATCTTTTTGGATAAAGATTTTTCTAAAAGCCCAAATTTTCTGTATATAAACCTTCAGGATGGGGATATAGGGATGTCAAAGTACTCTATGAAAGTAAGAAAACATGTTTTAGAGCTTTTAAAAATCATATCAAACACCGATTTAGAAAATATAGGTGATGTAAAAATGAGCATATCAGATACCAAAGAAGGGACTAAATTTATGATGAGACTTTTTAGGGGTTTAAATAGATGAAGATATTTGGTATTACGATGGGCGATCCAGCGGGTATAGGACCTGAGCTTATACTAAAGCTTCAAAAAGACATGGAAGATGAAAACGCATACGTAATATATGGAGAAGAGTATATTTTAAAACATGCTTCAAGTGTTTTGGGGCAGAATTTTTATTATGAGAAAGTAAATAGCGTAGACGATGTAAAAGATAAAGGTATATATCTTATATCTCTTAGTCTAAAGGGTGCTTTGGAGCCATCTCCTTCTTCTGGCAAGCTTGCTATAGCTTATCTTGCAAGAGCTACAGCGGATGCTATTTCAAAAAAACTAAATGGTATTTTAACGATGCCCATAAACAAGTATTTTGCAAAAGCCTCTGGTTTTAGCTTCAACGGTCAAACGGAATATCTTGCTTTTGCAGACAACAAAAAAGATTTTGCCATGATGATGTATAGCGATGCTATAAAAGTGGTGCTTGCTACCATACATATACCTTTAAAAGATATAGCCAATGCAATAAATGTAGAACTCATAAAACAAAAGATAAAACTTATAAAAGATTACATACCAAAATACTTTCGTTTTATACCAACTATAAAGGTGCTTGGCTTAAACCCGCACGCCGGAGAAGGCGGGCTTATAGGTGATGAAGAGGCAAAGATTATAATACCAGCCATAAGAGATGAGGATGTTGTAGGACCAATCCCACCGGATACAGCTTTTATAGACATAAAAAAAGATGATATATTTCTTTGTATGTATCATGATCAAGGCCTTATACCTTTTAAGATGTTAGCTTTTGATAAGGGCTCAAATGTTACTATAGGCCTTTCATTTTTAAGAACATCACCAGATCATGGTACCGCTTACGATATAGCTTACAAGGGTTTAGCAAGGGTAGATAGCGCCGGATACTCTTTGGAGCTTTTAAAACGTTATGGATATTAAAAGACTTGAAGGTACAGCTTTAAACGAGACTATTTTAAACTCACAGCCCTTAGAGGTTTCCAAAGAGTCTGAAAACCTTGCCATAGCTATAAAAACCACCGTTTCCCAAGCACTTCTTGGAGCTTTGAGTGATGAGTTATCAAAACAAGGTTTTATAGAAGCCACTGTAGAAGATGTGAAGCCAAACGCCTATAAACTAATGCTTAGCAATGGTATAGAGATTGAAGTAAACGCCGCCACTACGCTTGATATAAAGAAAAACGATATGTTAAAACTAGTTATAAGCTCTATAAATCCTCTTGTTCTAAAGATAGCTGATGTAAAATCTCCTTCATCTCCTATAGGTGCTTTAAATAAAGCAATGGATTACGAATCTTCGGTCCTCTCTCAAAGCCTTTCTAAAACCGATATTGAAAATAGCGGCCTTTTTTATGAAAAAAAGCTTTTAGATTTTCTTTTAAAAGCCAAAGACCTTTCAACTCTCATCCAAGATAACAAATATAAGCTTCTTCAAGACATAGTAAACACCGCTAAAGATATAAAAAGTCTAGAAGCTTTTAAAAACCTAAAAGAAGATATGAAAGTAGCCATCGAAAATATATCAAACGCCAACTTTTCAAAAGCAGATTTGGAAGCGCTTTTTAAATCACAAAGCTCACCAGAGGATATAAAAGATATACTCAGCTTATTGCTGACCCAAGAACCTAAAGGCATTCCAAAAGATGTTTTAAACTATATACCAAAAGCTCAAAGTATATTAGCTAATATAGAAAAAAATTTTATTTTTAATGCAAAATCCCTTCCAAACTTTGTATTGGAACTTTCAAGTGTATTGAAAAATATGCCCTCCGATGTAAAAGATATCTTTTTTAAAAGCCTCCAAGACATTTTAAACATAAAAAATCAAAGCGCCAAAGAACTTTTAAAATCAAACCCAGAGCTCTTTCTTGATATTTTAAACGCAAAAGACCCTAAGGAGCTTGTGGCAAATATACAAGACAACGCTTTAAAAACTATTATTGGTGATGTGTTAAAAGATATAAACAGTATCAAACAGGATGTGTTAAACCAAATATCTCAAAACCCCGTAAAGGTGTTGGAATTTTCAAAACATATAAAAGAAGCCTTAAACAACTTGCAAAACAACGTAAGCTTTGATACTAAGCTCAACCATCTTAAGGAAGATGCAAATATGCTATACAATATTAACTTAGCCCAGCAGTTTATACTACAAAACAACGCATTTTTTATAAATTTTGAAGAGGGTTCAAGAAAAGGTTTTGGGGCTTTTAAGAAAGAAGAAAACACCTATAGAGCTTTTATAAAACTAAACTGGGAAGACGGATTTTTAGGGAGTATTTTAGAGATGCCAAAAAACGATACAAAAAAAATTTCTATAAAATTTTACACAGATATAGAACCTCTTTCGAAGCTTTTGGAATCCTCTAAGGACGAGCTTGATAACGTATTAAAAGAAGAAGGTTTAAATTTAAGTGCTTTGGAAGTTTTTATGTTAAAAGCCCAAGACTTTGACTTAGAAGTAGCAAGAAACATAACCCAAAATTCAAATTTAAATATTTTTACATAGTATGGATGAGAAAGAGAAAAAAGCTATAGCCTTAAAATACGAAAGAGGAAAAGACAACGCCCCTCGTCTTGTGGCAAAAGGGAAAGGTTATATAGCCCAAAAGATTATAGAATTTGCTAAAGAGCATCAAGTACCTGTTATCCAAGATGAAAAACTCCTATCTGCCGCTTACAACCTAGATATTTATGAAGAAATACCGCCAGAGCTTTACAAAGCTGTCGCAAAAGTCCTTGTGTTTGTAGAAAAGCTAAAAAAGAGGCTATGAATCTGCTGGAGCTTTATAACATTTTTCTTGATAGTTATGGCTATCAAAACTGGTGGCCAGTAGATATCGATTATCATAAGACCTATAACACAGATCCAAAAGATGAGATTATAATAGGAGCAATACTTACCCAAAACACAAACTGGAAAAACGTAGAAAAGGCTTTAGAAAACCTAAAAAATTATAAACTTTTAAGCCTAAAAGCTATAAAACATGTAGATATAGAGCTTTTAAAAGAACTAATAAGACCATCTGGCTTTTTCCAAAGAAAAGCTAATATACTAAAAGATGTATCAAATATAGAGTTCGAGCTCACAAGAGAAATCCTTTTAAACATTAAAGGTATAGGGAAAGAAACCGCCGACTCGATACTTCTATACGCTTACAACAAACCTTATTTTGTGATAGATATGTATACAAAAAGGATTATAAAAAGGTTGTTTGGACTTACCTTTAAAGAATACGATGAATACGCAGATTTTATAACTTCTAATATTCCAAAGGATATAGATATATACAAAGAATACCACGCACTTATCGTAGAGCATGCTAAAAGATACTGCCAAAAAACTCCAAACTGTGATGAGTGTATACTTAGAAACGCATGTTTAAACAAAAATGTTATCTTTACCGTATAAATTTTAATTATTTAGAATCAATCTATCGCTTGAGAGTTTAAGCTATGGTATAATATCTATTTATTAAAAGCTTTAAAAGGGGTAAATTGCATGGAAAGGACGCTTGTGATAGTAAAACCAGATGCTTTTGAGAAAGGGGCCACCGGAGCCATCATTGATATACTTTCTAAAAATGGTCTTAGGCTTTTGGCGCTCAAAATGTTTAAATTTACTAAAGAAAAAGCAGAAGGCTTTTACTATGTACATAGAGAAAGAGGGTTTTTTGGTGAGCTTGTAGAGTTTATGTGCTCTGGTCCTGTGGTGGCAATGGTTTTAGAGGGTGAAAACGCCATATCAAAGGTAAGAGAGCTAATAGGGCCCACCGATAGCGAAGAGGCAAGGAAGATAGCTCCAAATTCCATAAGAGCCCTTTTTGGTACAGATAAAGGAAAGAATGCTATACATGCCTCTGATTCCAAAGAATCAGCCTCTTACGAGATCCCTTACATATTTTCATCTTTAGAGATATACTCATGAATTGCTATAAATCCAACGAAAAGCTTTTCACACCAGGTCCTGTAGAGATACCAGAGGAAATAAGGGCTATTTTGGGAGCCCAGATAATACACCATAGAACCCCAGAGTTTAAACAAGCGCTTATAGATACAAGAACCCTTTTTAAAAAGCTTATTTCGAGCGAAAGCGATAATTTTGTATTTTTTGCGAGCTCTGGTACTGGAGCGATGGAAGCTGCAGTTATAAACTTCTTCAATCAAGGGGATAAAGTACTTGTTTTAAACGGTGGTAAATTTGCCGAAAGATGGCTAGAGCTTTGTAAAACCTATGGTCTTGATGTGGTAGATTTTAAGGTAGAATGGGGAGAGACTTACGATAAAGATGCACTTAAAAATATCATTGAAAAAGAAAATGTAAAAGGAGTTTTTATCCAAATTTCTGAGACCTCTACAGCCACATACCATGATCCTAAATTTATAGGTAATCTTTTGAAAGATTCAGATATTCTTTTGGTGGCTGATGCTATAACAGCTCTTGGTACTTACGATATAAAACCAGAAGAAGACGGTATAGATATAATAGTAGGTGGTTCCCAAAAATCTTTTATGCTTCCACCAGGTCTTTCTATGCTCTGGTTTTCTGAAAAAGCTAGTAAAAGATTGAGTCCTAAAGGATATTATTTTAACATCTCAAAGGAACTAAAAAAGCAAATAGAAGGTCAAACCGCTTATACACCAGCTATACCAATTATACTTGGTCTAAAAAAATCTTTGGAAATGATCTTAAATGAAGGGATAAAAAACATAGAAAAGAAAACCACAGCCATATCAAAAGCCACAATAAAAGCCTTTGAAAAGATGGGTTTTAAGGCTTTTAGCAAAAATCCTTCTATATCTGTAAGCGCCATAGAAACACCCAATATGGATGCGGAAGCCTTTAGAAAAGAGCTTTTAAAACTTGGTATAAGAACAGCAGGGGGACAAGATAAGTTAAAGGGTAAGATTTTTAGAGTATCCCATATGGGTCAAATAGATGCTATATCCACTTTTTCTGTAATACAAGCCGCCTCTATTATTACGAATACCTCTAAAGATGTGCTAGAAGAGTATATAAATACAGTAAAAGCTTTATGTGTAAATTGATCCTTGTAAGACACGCCGAAAGCCAGTGGAATCCCATAGGAAGGTATCAAGGGATTTTAGATCCAGATCTCTCACAAAGAGGTGAGCTTCAGGCAAAGGCTTTGGCCATCCATATAAAAAAAGAGTTTCCACACGTAGAGGCTATATATTCATCTCCTCTTACTAGAACAAGAAAAACCGCCCAAGCCATAGGGAATGCCATCGGTAAAGATATTATCTTAGATAAAAGACTCATTGAGATAGACCACGGAGAATGGGCTGGTGAGCTTGTGGATGATATAGAAAAAAAATACAAAGAAGATTTTGAAACTTGGATGAAGGCTCCTCATAAGATAAGATTTCCAAAAGGGGAATCTTTAAAAGAGGTTTTTGATAGGACGATAGATTTTATATCTTTCATAAAAGCCACATACAAGGATAAAACCGTAGTGGCGGTATCTCACTCGGTGCCTATACGTGTATTTTACTGTATGGTGCTTGGTATTGATTTATCTCATTTTTGGGCTTTTGGATGCGATAACGCCTCTTATTCTATTTTGAGTTTGGGGGAGCAAGATATAATTCAAAAGCTAAATATAAGCTGTCATTTAGGAGAATTATATGCTGAAGCGCATAGGGCTATTTAGCTTATTTATATTTTTTATAGTAGCGTCTTTTGCTACAGACTCCACAAAGGTAAACATAAAAGAGCTAAAAGAAGAACAAGCATCTTCCAACAAAACAGGAATCCCACATCAATTAAATTTAAACGTCCAGGTGATAAGCCAATTTAACATAGACAAACCACCCTTAGAACCCCCAGCTAAGCTAAGAGCCCCCTCTTTCAAAGAGCTTGATTTAAGCGGTGAGGTGCTCCAAGCCCCTGCTTATATGGAACTTACTCCAGTCCAAAAGCTAAAAAACTCATCTATTATAAGCTGTGGTGAGCCAGATGATGTAGCAGATTACTCAAGCATGGTATCTGATTATCTAAACGGTGATTATAAAGGTGTTGAGAGGAATTTTCAAAGGCTTTTAAAATATACTTATTCACCTTACCTTCCAATGGGATACTACGTAATGGGTATGACGAGGCTAAAAGAAAACAACGAACTTTCTGCAAGGGACATGTTTTATAACTCTTGTAAATACACTTCTATATATCAGCAAAGTGCCTGTGAAGGTTATTACGCTCTTAGTTTGAAGCTCAATCAAAAACCAGTTTTTATAAATTCCCCCACTTATCATAAAAAGCTTTGGGAAACTGTATTTGCTATAAAAAATGGCGGTAGGTACTCCGCTGTAAATTGTAGTGAGTTTGTTTTTAAAAATTACTGCTCTTATATAAACGATTTTATCCAAGGTATCATAATACCTGGTTATTATCAAAACAGCCTATTTTTTAGGTCTGGTATTATAAACTATTTTTCTAAAAAATACGACATAGCAAAGCAAATTTTTGAAACCATATACACAAACTACTCTCTTCCTTACAATCTAAGATATAAAGCCCTTTATTACCTTGCTTTAATAGATTTGAAGAATAAAAAATACGAAAAAGCCTTAGAAAAAGCTGTGATGATAGAAAATCTTTATCCTGGTTCTGACTTGGCTTTAAACCTATACGCTCTTATAGGTGAAGAAAATCCTAAAGGCGCAGCCGTTGCTTCTATTCTATCAAACAACAAATACAGTATCCTTACAAAGTTAGCGGCGGTCCAAGCTTACAACAACGGTGATTACAACTATGCCAAGCTTTTATTCCTAAAGATAAAAGATTATAAGGATGCAGTTTATGCTTGTGTAAAAGCCAAAGACTATAAGGATGCTATAAATATTTTACAAATGATGCCAAACCACGATGAGTTTTATTACAAATGGCTTGCAGAGAGCTATTATTATACTAAACATCTCATAGCCCTTAGAAATCTTTTAAGAAGCGAAGGTTTCAAACGCTATACTGAGCTTCACAACTACTATGAAGGATGGTATTATTTCAAGCTTGGAGACTATCAAAAAGCTTTAACTTACTTCACAAGCAGATACTATAGAGCTATAGTCTACTTCAACATGGGAGATTATAAAGACGTTATAAGGCTTTTAGAAAACCCATCTACCTACGACGAAAGAATTCTTC
This sequence comes from Hydrogenobaculum sp. Y04AAS1, assembly GCF_000020785.1. Classification (NCBI taxonomy): domain Bacteria; kingdom Pseudomonadati; phylum Aquificota; class Aquificia; order Aquificales; family Aquificaceae; genus Hydrogenobaculum; species Hydrogenobaculum sp. Y04AAS1. The sequence goes on along the minus strand of NC_011126.1, from coordinate 906,545 downwards.
TTGCCAAAGCTTACCTATCTATAGATGAACCCGCTAAAGCAAGGGAAGTGTTAAAACCAACCACTGCTGAAGCCAAATATCTTTATGGGCTTTCTTACTTTATACAAGATGATTATCAAGATGCTATAAGATATTTTAAAGAAATAGTTTCTTCCAAACGCTTTGGAGCGAGGGCGCTTCTTAAGCTTGGCGATGCTTACTACAATTTAGGCGATATCAACAAAGCCATTTACTATTATCAAAAGGTAGTGGAAAACTATCCAAACTCAAAAGAAGCTATGGAGGCTTCTTACGATATTATATCTTCTCGCATTAAAAACCCTTCTAAAAATTTGGAAGTGGCCATAAAGCAGTTTATAGAAAGATATAAAAATAACCCGCTTTCTGAAGATCTAAAGTATCAACTTGCAAACATTTATATAAAGCAGGGTAAAAAAGAAAAAGCTTACAGCCTCTTATCAAGTATAGTTGGTGGTCCTCGCTACAGGGCTATGTTAAAAATGGCTATGTTAGAACTAGATCCTCACAAAAAAGAAGAGCTTCTTATAAACGTAATAGACAACGCTCAAGGAGAAACTAAAGAAAAGGCAAAGGAACTCTTGGCAGATTTATATTTAAAAGAAGGGCATATAAATAAAGCTGCCGCTATATATTCTACCGGTGATGAAAAAGATTTGATACACGCTTACGAGATATACATATCAAACCATATGTTAAACAAAGCAAAAGATATACTAAATAGACTTATATCCCAATACCAAGATGATAAGGTGAGAGCTTTGGCTTTAGAGGCTTTTAATACCTACAAAGACCCAAGTCTTCTTAAGTTCGCATCAAATTCGCAAGATCCTTCCATAAAGGCTAAAGCTTTCTATGAGTTAGGAGACTATTATCTTTCTAATGGCGACAAAAATAAGGCTTTAAAAGAGTATGTTAGCGTTGTCATACTTACTCCAAACGAGCAGGATATATATAAGGATTCTATACTAAAAGCCTCAAAAATTTTGATAAGTATGCACGCTTACGAAGATGCTTCTTGTCTTTTGGATAAGCTAAACATGAGTTCTCTGTCCAATCAAGAGCTTTATCATGTAAAAAGCCTTAAACGTCGTTTACCGGCTTGTAAAAACAAAAATCTTTTAAATATTGGAGGTTAGAAGATGGATGATATTATGATAATAATTCAAAGAGGTGGTATAGTAATATATCCTCTTTTGGTACTTTCTATTATATCTTGGGCTATTATATTAGAAAGAGCTTTCTCTCTAAGACTAAGCAGATTTTTGCCAAAGGGTTACACTCAGATAAAAGCTCTTATACTTGGTAGAAATATAGACGCTGCTGTTAAGATGCTTGAAACTCAAAACACAAACGCTTCAAAGGCTTTTTTATCGCTTTTAAAAGCCTATCTAAAAGGAAGGAGAGACTCTTATCAGCTAAACAGAATTGCCGAAGACTCCTTTTCTTATGTGATATCGGATGCAGATAAAAACTTGGTTTTTCTTTCTACGGTAGCTTCAGTATCACCACTTTTAGGGCTCTTTGGTACTATAACAGGTCTTATAAAGGTTTTTGCAGCATTCTCTACTTCTGAGACCCAATCTGCTATGTATCTTTTGGCAAATGGTATAAGCGAAGCTCTCACAGCGGCAGCCACAGGGCTTGCGGTGGCTATACCAGCTTTATTTTTTTATTGGGTTTACAAAGCTGTAGAAAATCGTATAGTATCTAAAGTAGAGACAGAAGTAAAAGAGGTAATAGACGCCATATCGGAGGGATAATATGAATTTAAGAAAAAAAGCAAAGGTAGGTATGTCTATAGAAGAGAGGACGTATGTAGATGTAGTTCCTCTGGTGGATACTCTTTTGGCTGTGTTTTTATTCTTGGCAATCCTTGCTTTTCAATCACCAATGGTATTTTTGGCGGTTAAGCTTCCTCAAGCTCAAACAGGTAAAAAAACCGTTGTACAGACTATGAGGGTTGAAATATTACCAAATGGCCAATATATACTTAACGGCCAATATGTGACTCTTACAGATATTCAAAACGCCATTCAAAATACGAAAGTAAACAATCAACCTATAAACGACCTCATTATAGAAGCCGATGAAAACACTTTAGAAAAGTACGTAGTAGCTCTTATGGATGTAGCCAAGCAAAACGGCATTAAAAACATCCTCATAGCTACTCGTATGAAAAGATGATATTTTTTCTTTTTAAAAAAATTTTCACTTCTATTCTAATATCTCCCGGTATTTTTATAATAACGTTTTTCTTTATAAGCTTTTTTGTTAGAAATAAGAAAATAAAAATACTATCATTTGGTATGACTATACTTCTTTATCTTCTTTCTATAACCCCTGTAAAAGATGCTCTTATAACGCCTTTGGAGCGTACCTACAGTCAACCAAAAGGCTTTTTAAACGCCAACGCGATAGTTGTACTTGGTGGTGGGTATTACAAAAACGGCAACTTATCTGGTGAAACTGTTAAAAGGCTTTTGGCAGGTGTTTATCTGTCTTATAAGACAAAAATTCCTCTCATACTCTCTGGTATTGATATAAAATACCTTCCTAAAAATACACCTATAGTAAAGCTTATAAACGCTATAGATATAGGAAATATATATGAAGATGTTAAAAGCAAAGATACTATGCAAAACGCAGCCCAAAGCTATAAGGTATGTACTCGCTACATAACACCAGATTGCAACAGTATAATACTTGTAACATCTGCCTATCATATGCCAAGAGCAAAGATGCTTTTTGATAGATTTTTTAAAAACGTAATACCTTATCCTGTAGATTACAAAGAGGACCTAAGATACAACGTAAGGAGCTTTTTGCCAAATATGTCAGATTTGGAAAACTCTACGAAAGCCATTAGAGAATATCTTGGTATATTGTACTATTTTATAATTTTAAAGGTGGTCTAATGGCGAAGGAAAAAACCACTTACGTATGTCAAAACTGCGGTCAAACTTATGTAAAATGGGTTGGTAGGTGTAGTGCTTGTGGTGAATGGAATTCTGTTGTAGAAGAAAAGCTCACCATATCAGAAAATATAGTTAAATCTTTTGAAAAGCCTACAAAACTTGTGGATATAGAAAAAGAACAACTTTTTAGGACTTCCACTGGCTATAAAACCCTTGATATGGCTTTAGGCGGTGGAATTGTGAAAGGGCAGGTGATACTTTTAAGCGGTGAGCCTGGTATTGGAAAATCTACGCTTTTATTAAAAATAGCAGATTTTATGTCAAAAGAACATGTTGTGATATACGCTTCTGGGGAGGAGTCTTCCTCTCAAATATCTATAAGAGCGAGCAGAATGGATATAAACTCATCAAATCTATATGTGTTAAATTCTACAAATATAGAGCATATAATATCTTGTGCAAAAGAATACAACGCCAAAGCTCTCATAATAGACTCTATACAAACAATGTATACCAACGCTTTGGAGTCTTCGCCGGGATCTGTGGCTCAAGTGAGGGAATCTACTTTTAAACTTGTGGAATTTTGTAAAAGTAGCGCTATACCCTGTTTTATAGTGGGGCATATAAATAAAGAAGGTGCTATAGCTGGACCAAAAGTATTGGAGCATATAGTGGATACCGTATGTCAATTTGAAGGAGAGCGCTTTAACCTTTACAGAGTTTTAATGATTTTAAAAAATAGATATGGAGCTACAGGTGAAATGGCTGTCTTTAAGATGGAAGATAGAGGGCTTACAGAAGTGTTAGAGCCTTCTTTGTTTTTCTTGAGTGAAAGAAAAGAAAACGCCATAGGTTCTGTAATATTTCCCCATACCGAAGGCACAAAACCAATACTTGTAGAGATTCAAGCTCTTGTCCTAAAAGCTCTATACACCACCCCTCAGCGTAAAACTCAAGGTTTTGATGTAAATAGACTTGCCATAATTCTTGGCGTGCTTGAAAAAGAAGCAAGAATTTTTACAAGAGATTCAGATGTTTATGTAAATGTAGTTAGTGGTATTGAGATACAAGAACCAGCCTGTGATTTGGCTATCGCTATAGCTATAGCTTCTTCAAAAAAAGAAAAACCTATATCAAAAGATACAGCTATCTTTGGGGAACTTGGCTTGGGTGGTGAGATAAGAGCTGTGCATCATGTGGAGGCAAGACTAAAAGAGTTAGAGCGCTTTGGTATAAAAAAGGTTATTTTGCCTAAAAGCTCAATAAAAGATTTACCTAAGACAGATCTTGAACTCTTTGGTGTAAGCCATATAATGGAAGCTATTGATATAGCTATTTGATGCTTAATTATACTTTTCCCACTCAAAACTAACTATATTCTTCTTCTCTTTACTAAACTCTATCCCTATCAAATACACTTCTTTATCTTTTACCACCTTATCTTTTCCCCCAATTCCAATGATCGTATAGATATAACCCTTTAAAAAGCTCTTTGTTGCCAGAAAATGCTTCTTTTAATGTATCAAGAAAAAGAGATTTGCCAAACCTTCTGGGGCGAGATAAGAAATAATATTTGCTAGTTAGCTTTGGTATAAAATGTGTTTTATCTACATAGTAAAAACCACCTTCTATGATATCTCTAAAGGTTTGTATACCTATTGGTAAAAGTTTCATAATGTAATTATAACACTTTGATGATTATAAGATCAAAATGCGTTTAAAAGAAGCTTGTTGGTTTCTAAATAAGAATCTATAAAATCTCTATGCTTTCTAAATACATATTTTACAAGTCTATAATCTTCTATATAACCTAAGATAGGAAATCTTTTGCGAGGAGAGCTTATATAACAAAGGGCTTTTGCCAAGTCTTTTATAGGTTCTTCGTTTGATATATTTAAATATTTTGTAGATGTGAGTATTTTGTAAAATAAATCAGCGTAATAATAAAGATTTTTGATAAACTCTGTGGTGATGATAAGTTTTGATGTTCTAAAAGCCTTATACTTTGATATAGCTTCTTCTACAGTGCAAACTTGATTTTGCAAGATATTTTCAAACTTATTCATATATTTATAAGACCCCGCCAAAGCGGGGTATGAAAGCTATATTAGCTATATTAGAACTCTGTTTGAAGAGCGAGTGTCCAGTCTGTAAAGCTTTTGCCGTTGTACGCATTCTTCAAAGTGCTGTTTGGATCTACGATATCAGCACCAAGAGACATCTTAGCAGCTTCGCCAGCTATGTAGTAGTTTACAAATATGCTGTATCTGTTGATTTTGCCGCTTTGACCACCAAGATCAAGACCACAAACACCACTAGAACTACAAAAATTAGAGAAATCAGCATTATCCACCTTAGAATTTTCCCATCTAAAGGCTATACCTGGTTTTCCAAGACCTACCACTTGATCGTAGAGGCCTGCAAGTTGGACATAGTAGCCGTCAGATTTTACATTGCCATAACTTGTAGCCATTAAATCTTTCTTTTCTGCCCAGCCAAGTTGGATTTGTGGTACAAAAGTACCAAACTTTTGTTCCCAGTTGGCATCTACATCGTAGTATTTTGGTGTGAGACTACTGCTGCCAAAGACGGATGGGGTATCTAACTTTTGTTGTTCATAGCCAAGACCTATTGTTAGGTTGTTGAGAGCGCCCAAGAATGTATCTTGATCTACAAAACCAGATGAGTTTTTGTATCCAAGCATTGTAGGTGTAAACTCTACTCTTATACCATACTTTAAATTGCCTTTGCCGTTTAGACCACCTGGTAAAGCTTGATAGTCGTAAGCGCCGTTGGCGGCAAATAGATAGTATTTGAGCATTGTATCTGCTACATTACCCCATATAGCTATACCGGCATCTCTGTTGGCATTTTGGACATCACCACCAAGTGTAATAGGTGTAAATGGGTTTAGGAGATTATCAAGAGCATAGTTAGTGCCATTTATAGTAGAGTCTACACCATTTGCATCATTAGTGATGTGACTCCACACCGTATCAAATCCATAACCAAAACCAGTGGGTATTACATAGGTATACTCGTCTGTGTTGGAGAGTCTTGATACTGGATCTCTAAATAGACCTGCCATGAGTTGAACTTCTGGCATAAATTTGAAGTTGATGAATGCATCTGTTACTCTTGTGTAGCTTGTGCCTTGGTGATGTCTTGCTGTGCCATCAGCGGCTAAAGTTCCATTGTCTGCGAAATCCAAATCTGCGCCAAATTGGACTATTGGGTTGATTTCACCTGAAAAGTATACCCTTGCATTGTTGATGGAAAAGTTGTTGGAAGTTTGGTCGTTGTTGGTTACTTTTCCATCGTTTTGAGCCCAGATTTGAAGTTCAAGACCTACGTTTGCAAATTCGTTGTCGTTGGCCTTTAAAACTATAGCATTGGCTCCTTGCCAAGCAGCAGCTCCTAAGACTGCCATCGCCAAGAGAAGTTTCTTTTTCATAGCTTTGTCCTCCTTTTAAAGGTTTCTTAAAAATAATTTAATCACATTATCGTCCTTTTGTCAAGTGTTTTTAATCTTAAAAGCTTTATTTTTATATGATGTATATCAATATATTGCAGATAAAGACCTAACCCTTTATGCCGATAACATATATGGGTCTGGGCTTGCTACTGGGGATTATCCGCCAAACTATACTCATGGACCTTCTTACTTCCAGACCAACGCAGGGATAACCAAGGATTTGTTTTTAAAAGCTTTTGGACATACACAGATAAACTTATATGTGGTAAACTTATTTAACAACGTTTACGAGCTGAGGGACCAAGGTATAGGGGTTTTTGGACCCCAATACGCCCAAGGGCGTACTTTTTATGTAAGTATAGATAAAACATTTTAGAGGAGGCTTTATGAAAAAGGTGCTTCTTGCTTTTGGTATATTGGCTTTTGGTGTAAGTATAAGTTTGGGAGATCCTATAAAGCGCATAATAAATGAATACAGCAACGCCACTTATAGAGTAAGAAACGACGATATTATAGGCGATTACATAAGACAAAACATAGATTACGCCAACGGGGGATTTCGCCCCGCTTCTTACACTTACAAAACCTACGGAAAGTCTTATTCTTATAAAGATATAAATAGAAACTTTATAGAGAGATTAAAGGAAGTGGCTTTCCAATATCTTGGTATACCTTATAGGTTTGGTGGTAATTCAAGGTATGGTATTGACTGTTCGGCTTTTACTCAAGATGTATTTAGACAGCTTGGTATAAACTTACCACGCACTGCCAGGGAACAAGCAAGGCTTGGAAAACTCGTAAGACATCATCTAAAACCAGGAGATTTGCTGTTTTTCTCCACATACGCTCCCTATCCGTCTCATGTAGGTATATATATAGGAGATGGAAAGATGATAGAAGCTTCTTCTGTTTACGGAAGAGTGGTAGTGGATGATGTAGCCACCGATCCATATCTTATAAAACATTTTCTGTTTGCTAAGAGGATATTGCCATAATTTGATTTTTTTAAAGCTTGATTTATGTTAAAAGCCCAAAACGCAGGGGTTTTAAGCAAAGATTAATAAGCAAACTCTACCTTTGATATGGAGATAAAAATTATACCCTCTCCCATTCAAAACTAACTATATTCTTCTTCTCTTTGCTAAACTCTATACCTATTAGATAGATTTCTTGGTACTTACCCATGTACTTCTCATAATATCTTTTCTCTTTTATCTGTTTTAAAGCAATGCCCTCTTCCTTATCTTCTACCACCTTAAACTCTATTATATAAACGCTGTCCTGGTTAAAGACGCTTAGATCTATCTGACCCTTATTGGTATTGTCTTCTGCTATCACATTTAGCCCTGCTCCGTTAAAAAGAGTATATACAATAGATGCATAAAAGCCCTCATAAGAGTCTATATTGTTTTTCCTATACCAATCATGGGGTATGCTTGCAAAAAATGTGTATATAGCATCTTTTAGTTTGTCTATATCTTTTGTGAGTATAGCCTTTTTTATATTTGTTTCGGTTTTGCTTACACTTACTGGTTCTTTAAATACATATATCAAAAATGAGCTGTTAAAGCTTTTTCTTACTTCAAGGTTTGGATAAGACAGTATGTATGTTCCGTATTCTTCCATAAACTCTTTTATTGTAAGATAACCAGCTTGAAACAAAAGATTCTCAGGAAATATGTTATCCACATCAAGATTTGATAAAATCTCTTCTCCTACTTCTAAATTCTCAAGTTCTGGGATGTAATATCTATTTTTCATAAACATCTTAATAAGAAATGTAGGTGTCCCTGTCTCAAACCAAAAGGCTCTAAACCTTTTTTCTGAAAAAAGAAGGAGTATATCAAAAGGATTGTAAACTCTCTCCCCAAGCCAACTATAGCCATTGTACCACTCTTTTACCCTCTCTTTATCAAAATCTTTTAGTCTATCGAAAAACACGCTTTCAAGCTCAGATTGTGTATATCCGCAAACAGTTGAAAACTCTTCATTTAAAGTGATATCTTGAAGTTGATTCAGTCCACTAAAGATGGATACTTTTGAAAACCTTGATACACCTGTTAAGAATACAAGTTTTAGATATGGGTCAGAGGGCTTTAATATCTCAAAAAACTTTTTTAGTATATCTCTATTTCTCCTTGCCTTTTCTATGTCTTCTATTACATCAAGAATAGGTTTATCGTATTCATCTATAAGCACCACCACTTTTTGATTGTATTTTTCGTACAGTTTTTGGATGAGCTCTTTAAATTTTAGGCCTAATATCTCTTCTTCTAAGGTTATTCCATGCTCTTTTGATATTTTTCTCAAAAAAGAATTGATAGATTTTTGAAGATTTTCCTCTGTATCTGGATAAGTTTGGCTTAAATCAAGCCTTATCACTGGATACTTTTTCCCCCAATTCCAATGATCGTATAGATATAACCCTTTAAAAAGCTCTTTGTTGCCAGAAAATGCTTCTTTTAATGTATCAAGAAAAAGAGATTTACCAAACCTTCTTGGGCGGGATAGAAAATAGTATTTGCTTGTTAGCTTTGGTATAAAATGTGTTTTGTCTACATAGTAAAAACCGCCTTCTATGATATCTCTAAAGGTTTGTATGCCTATTGGTAAAAGCTTCATAATATGATTATAACATTATTTATTTTAGGCTTTTAAAAGCCAAAAAACCCTTTGATAGCTTAATTGGTGTATAGCCTAAATGTTTTAAAGGTTTAAGGTCCTCGTTTTCTCCTAAGACAAGAAACGTATATTTGTTTGATAGTTTTTCCATCGTACTTACTATATCAAGGGGTTTGCCAAAAGCCCTTTCTATAGTGGCCTCAAAGGTTTTTTCTAAACGAGTGGCATCTTTGCATAAAACCTCGTAATTTAGTCCAAGCTTAACTTTTATATGCTCTAAAAAAGCGCATTTTTTTGCCACAACTTCTATTAGACTAACTTTTAGATCCTTATCAAGGATAGAAAACACCACGCCTAAAAAACCAGCTCCAGCTCCTACATCTGCTATTTCTTTTATATCAAAATCTTTTAATTTGTAAAATATCTCTTCAGCGTCTTTTATGTGTCTTTCAAAAATCTTTGATTCATCGGCTTTTGATATAAGCTTATGTACCTTGTTCCATTTTAGGATTTCATTTATATATATTTCATAAGCTTTATCTATATCCATAAGTTAATTATAAATTATGCTATAATATATAGCTTGAAAACTTTCTATAGAAGGAGTGATTGTTATGAAAAGGGTTAGTATTGAGCTTTTAGAAAGAGAAGCTTCTACAAAAGGTGATAAAAAAAGCAAAAGGAAAGAAGGGCTTGTGCCTGTAGAGATCTACGGCAAAGGCGTTCAAAATATACACGCTTACATGAGAATAAAAGACTTAGCGGCCATGCCTCACGGTACTACGTTTTTGATAGAAGCAAAGCTTGGTAATGAAGTGCTACCTTGCCTGTTGAAAGACATTCAATACGGATGGCTTGGTGATAATCCAGTGCATGTAGATTTATACAACATATCAAACGTTACAGAGACCGATGTAGAAGTGCCCCTTGAGTTTGTTGGTACTCCAAAAGGTGTAGAGCTTGGCGGCACCCTTGAAATACACCTGCACAGTATAGAACTAAAAGTAGATCCAAGGAATATACCAGAAAAAATCACAGTAGACATATCAAACGTAGATTTAGGAGGCGTTTTACACGTTAAAGATTTAAATATACCGGCAAATTGTAGGTTGATGGAAGATCCGGAAGAAGTGGTGCTTGTAGTGGCAGAACCAGAAGAAACTAAAGAAGGCGAAGAAGAACAAGCTCAAGAAGCTGCTACCAAATAATGATAAAAGCTTTAGTGGGGCTTGGAAACCCAGGCCCCAAATACAAAGACACCAAGCACAACATAGGTTTTAAAGTAATAGACGAAGTCGCTTTTAAACTGCATTTAAAAAATCCATTAGAAAAATATATGTCTATAGTTTTTCATATAAAAGAACAAGATATATACCTTATAAAACCACAAACCTTTATGAACAACTCTGGTATAGCACTTAGGCAGTTTGTGGAAAAAACAAAGATAGCGCCGAGTGATATACTTGTAATATACGATGATATGGATTTACCTATAGGCACTATAAAGATGAAGCCAAACGGAGGCTCTGGTGGGCACAACGGGGTGGAGTCTATTATAAGGGAGTTAAGAACCCAAGAGTTTCCTAGGCTTAGAATAGGCATAGGAAGACCAGCTTCAAAAGAAGAGGTCACAAACTACGTTTTAAGTCCTTTTGAATACAAAGATACACCTATTGTAAAAAAGACGATAGAGAAAGCTAGCGAATACGCTATAAGAAGCTTAGAAGAGCCTTTAGAGTATGTTATGACTTTATGCAATACAAAAAGCTCTTAACATTTATAACTCTTACAACGATTTCTATCTTACAAATAAGTTGCTCTTCTATAACCTCTACGGTAAACTATGAAGTCTACAAGCTTGGTATAGAAAAATCTAAAGCACCTTTAAAATATCTTGCAGATAGGATGGCTTATCATACATGTCCAACATTCAAAGTATATAACAAGACCTATACTATACCCGTGGTGGCTGTAATGACTTACGTAGATTCAAGCGATATAAACTATACAAGTGCTTTGGGTAAAACCCTCACAGAGCTTTTCAAAGATGCTCTTATAAGAGAGTGCCATGTGAAAATCATAGAAATAAATCTATCCAAGTATGTGACGGTAAACTCCCATGGTGATGTGGCTCTTTCTTCCAATGTAAACGATTTGAGAACAAAATTTAGAACCTCTTACATATACCAAGGGATGTATACACTTACAAGACATCAGCTCATAGTCTACACGAGACTTATAAACCTAAGAACAGGCAACATAGACAAAGCTTATACGGATGAAATACCAGTCAACGATGAGATAAGAGAACTCCACGACGAATAGTCATTCTTTGTTTCCAAAGAATTTTTTATATAAAAATATATTAAAAGCCATAATAGACGAATATATAAAAAACGGTAAACCAACATATGAAAGCTCCCATAAAAAGCTTGTTAAAAACGTTCCAATCGATGAAGCTCCCAATCTTGATATTTGATTTAGACTAAAAGCCCTTGCCATTTCTGAAGCGTCCACCATCTCACTCATCATAGATTGCTGGAGTGGAAGCGACAGTACTCTAAAAGAAGGGTAAAGGCTATAAAGGATCAAATCTATGTATAGGTTTTTTACAAGCGGCATAAAAAATATCATTAGAGTGCCTATGGTTCTTGTAAGTATTATGCTTTTAAGATTGCCAAGATATCTATACAATATGTTTGCAAAAAGAGGTGCAAAAGAAGCCAAAACTCCGCCCACAAAAGCCCAGGAGGCCATATCTGATTTTTTTACGTGATAAACTATTATAAAAAATGGTATTAGAAATGGTGTTATAAGCCCTTGGGAAAAGCCGTTTAAAAACCCTACCACCGAAAACTGACCTATGGTTTTTTTACTGGTAAGAGTATCTATCCGACCTTTTTTGTGATAGGCGTCTATGGGTATTATGAAAAGTATGCCAACAAAAGACAGCAAAGAGGCTATCAAAAAAGCATCCTTATCGTTTGGAATATATTTTACCAAATAAGCTCCAAAAGCCCCAGATATACCTGTTAGGAAAGTGAATACAGAATAAGCAAATACTCTTTTTTCTTTTGGAATTATATCTGTGGCTAAAGCGTTTACCATAGGCATCACAGCTCCGCCAACTCCACCGCTCATCAAAGAACCAGTAGCAGAATATCCACCTAAAACAGCGCTTAAAAAAGCTACTGTATAAGAAGGTTTTAAATATAAAAACAAAGCACTCAAGGGCAAAAGTAGCGATATCAATATAGTTGAGTTTTTCCTATGCCACACATCCGCTATTACACCGCCCACCACAGATAAAAGCGCTGTTGTTATGGTAGCCAAAGCGTATATAATCCCTAAGTATCCTATGCTTTTATGAAAATCTTTTAAAATAAGGTAAGGGAAAACCACCATAATAATCCCACCAGCGATACCCCTTAAAACCCTAAATATAGAAATATAAGCTATGTTTTTATACATTTAAGCCATATCTTTGAACTCTTTAAATATATAAAGAGCATCGTGAGGTCCAGGTGAGGCCTCTGGGTGAAATTGCACAGAGTAATATGGGATATTTTTGTGGATCATACCCTCTATGGTGTTGTCTAAAAGGTTTATATGTGTGACTTCCATGAAATCCGGTAAATCTTCTACGGCGTAATTGTGATTTTGAGAAGTTATTACTACTCTATTGTTTCTCATATCCTTAACAGGATGATTGGCTCCGTGATGCCCAAATTTTAACTTGTAAGTTTTGGCTCCAATTGCCAAAGACATGATTTGATGACCAAGACATATACCAAATATGGGCTTTTTACCAAAAAAATGTTTGGCTATGGCGATACCGTTTAGCACGTTTGCTGGGTCTCCAGGCCCATTTGACAAAAACACTGCATCTGGATTCATAGCTTCTATATCTTCTTTTGGTGTGTTTGCTGGTACTACGGTGCAGGTGATGTCATTTTCTACAAGATATCTTATTATACTTTGTTTTATACCAAAATCTACCAATACAAAGTGTTTTGAGCTTTTATAAGCGTGAACTTTATAAATCTTATCCGTAGTTACCTCAGATACCAAATCAAGAGAAGATATATCTTTTACCATCCTTACCTTTTCGTATATAGCTTTTGGCTTTAAATCTATAGTAGATATAAATCCTCTGGTAACGCCTCTTTCTCGTAGTATTTTTACCAAAGCCCTCGTGTCTATGTTTGATATCCCTACTATGTTGTGCTTTTCAAGGTAAGAGGATAGAGTGTCTATAGACGTATGATTGCTATCTATCTTTGATATTTCCCTTACCACGAAACCTGCGACTTTGGGGGAATCTGACTCTACATTGTTGTTTACACCGTAATTCCCTATCTGGGGGGTTGTCATCACCACTATTTGGCCTTTGTAAGAGGGGTCTGTTATAATCTCTTGATAACCTGTTATTGCGGTGTTAAATACCACTTCTCCAAAACATTCCCCAGTTTTGCCAAAAGATTTGCCTATAAAGTATGTACCATCTTCAAGACATAAGATTGCTTTCATTAAAAGCTTATTATAACATAGTATTTTTTTTCTAAAAGCTTTAAAACAGTATAATATATATCATTAAGTATATTTGTAAAAAGTTTATACTTTTTTTATAAAATTACGATATAATATACATAGCTTGACAAAAGCAGTATTAGATGCTATACTTTAGTTAAAGGAGGAGAAAGCTATGAATAGGTTTCTTGCAATGCTGGCGCCAGCCATAGGTCTGGGGTTCATGCTTTATGCAGCAAGCGCGCACGGAAATGAAGGTGCAGGTGTGTACGCAAACCCAGAGCCAGACACCTGTAACAATGGCGCTTATTGGATAACTTGTATTGACATCAACAAGATCAAGGCTCTTGGTAAAGAAGAGCACAAACCAGCTCCACCTCCACCTCCACCACCACCTCCACCACCACCTCCACCACCACCACCCCCTCCACCAGAAACGCCACCACCACCTCCACCTCCAGTAAGTAAGCCAATAGTAAAACCGCACGCTATGTACGGTTATTACAGAGTAAAACCATGCGATACTCTTTCTACAATAGCTCAAAGGATTTACGGTACCCAAGTATACTGGCCATCAATCTATGACCTAAACAGAAGAGCCATTGGTAGAGACCCATGGATATTGAGAGTAGGTATGAGGCTAAGATACTTAGTACATCTCACACCAGCCGAAAGAGCAAAAGCAAGACGTGAGTTCAACTACTGGACACTCAAATACAAAGACAGAAAACGTAACCCACTCTGTATACTCCACGGCAAACCAGTAGAAGTAAAATCTCACGCCAAACACATGGCAAAAACCGCCAAAAAAGCCCACACAAAAGCTAAAGCTGCAGCTAAGAAAGCTACAGAAAAAGCCAAGAAGAAATAATTGTAAGTTTTAATAAAGCCCTATGGCCGGTTTAACCACCGGTCTTGGGTTTTTTATATGATATATATAACGGATGAGGAATTGGATAAGTTTATTCAGGATGATATTCCTTATTGGGATATAACAACAGAACTTCTAGATATAAAATCTCTCGCCACTATAAGTATATCTAACAGAAAAGAATGTATTCTTTGTGGTACAGAAGAAGCTACAAGAATAGCCAATAAGTTAAACTTACAAATAAAATTTTTCAAGCCATCTGGCACCATTTTAAAACCCAAAGAAATGATCTTTGAAGCATCAGGAGACGCAAAAGATATACATAAAGCTTGGAGAATATGTCTAAATATATTAGAGTACATGTCTGGTATAGCTACAAAAACCTACGAAATGGTAAGAAAAGCTAAAAGCGTAAGAGAAGACATAGAAATAGCCACTACTAGAAAATTGATAGGTTTTAATAAAGGTTTAACTATAAAATCTATTTTAACGGGTGGAGCAATCCCTCATAGGCTTGGTTTATCTGAAAGTATATTGATTTTCGATCAACATAAGGTATTTTTTAAAACCCATGAAGATTTGTTAAAAGCTGTTAAAAACTTAAAGCAAAGGGCAAAAGAACATAAGATATGCGTAGAAGTTTCTTCCTTGGAAGAGATTTTAGGCTTTATAGATATAGTTGATATGATACAATTTGATAAACTTAACCCTGAGCTTTTAGAAAAGGCTGTAAAACACATAAAATCTCTAAAACCAGAAATGGTTGTTTTGGCGGCTGGCGGCATAAATATGTCAAATGTAGAGCAATATGCTAGTACTGGTGTAGATGTACTAGTCACTTCAAGCTTATACCAAGCACCTATGATGGATTTTAAGGCGGATATAAGACCTTTATAATAGTTCTTGTAATGATGAGCTTTTTTTTGAGCTTTTATAAACTATCTTTATTATGTAAATTTGTTTTTGTATATATATATACCGCCCCCTTCTTCTATATGGACCATCACTTTATCGCCAACTTTTAGTCCCCATTCTGTAGCCATCTTCTTTGGTATAACGGCTGAAAGTTCTAAGTTTTTGAACTTTACCATTATAGAAGCTCTAAACTCACCGACATCCAAATCTGTTATAACACCCTTAAATAGAGTATATCTCGTTACAGGCTTCAAGCTCATGCTCCAAACACCCCACTATTTTACCATGCTCTAAAAAATTTACCACATACACCACTTGTGTTTGCAAGAATCTACCTATGTCTATTACCACTCCTTCAGCGCCTTTTGGTAGAAGTAGCTCATCCCAGGGTAACCCTGGGAATGTACCGTCATTTCTTATTTTTCTCTTGGTTTTTACAATATCACCTACTTTAAACTTTGGTTCTATCATTTAAACCAACCTCAAATACAACATTTGGTTTTACTACATCTTGATGTACTTTAAACAGCCTTTCTTTGAACGGACTATCAGTGCTTTGAAAATCCGAATAAGCTTTTACTAAGAAATCCCTCATCTTTTGATAGGCTTCTTCTTCAGAGGACACTGATAAAGAATCTATATAAATTTTAAACTTTTGTAAAATATGTAGTCTAAAAGGTTTTAATATATGCTCTTCATAGGGTATTTTGAAGTAATCAAAAAATTCTTCCGCGCTACTTAGCTTTTTTATATCTTCGAACAAACTCATACACTCACCTCCTTTAGCTTGGTGATACATAAATCTATAGGGCATATAGCTACACATTGTGGTTCATCATAAAAGCCCTCACACTCAACGCATACTTTGGGATCTATAAAGAAAGTTTCGTTATCATCGTGATATATTGCTTTTGTAGGGCACAAATCCTCGCATGCGTAACAAGATACGCAGGCGTTTTTATCTATAGAGTAAGCCATATGTCATACCTCCACTTTTTCATTCATCTTTTCAAGAACGTACTCTTTATAGTATTTTGCCAAGGCTTCGTCTATAGTGAGGAAAGCGTATTCATCAACGCAATCTATATTCCTTTCTTTCAATACATCTCTTGGCTCAAACCCTATTTTAGCGGCTATTATAGCTTTGCAATCTGAAAGTTTTGAGATAGTATCTTCTAAGATATTTTCGCCTTCTAAGCATGATATAGAACCATGGCAATAAGGTGTTACTTTTCTATGATGTATAAACTTAGCACCGATAGCACTTACTTCGTATATTAAAAATTCATTAGCGGTTCCAAAATGTTCATTTACAGTCATCTGTCCTTTTGAAGCCACAGCTACCAGCACTTTTGGGTTATTGTCTTCTTTTGCACTGTATAAGAGCTCCCTAGCTTTGTGTAATTTTTCTCTTTCTTTTTCTATCTCCTCGTGGACTTGCTTGCGCCAACTGGGATCGTAGTTTATGTTTAACTTATCTAACTTGTCTTTAGTAAACTCTTGCCCCCTGTCTTCGCCCAAAAGTCCTACTGCATCAGCTCTACACTGCCTACAGTGCCTCATTAGATTCATATCGCCTTCGCATTTTTCTTGTATCTCTTTCAACACTTGAGGAGAAGGGGATTTTATGCCGGCTTTTTGGAAAGCAGTTCCATCACCTTCCACATAAGGCATTATGTTGTGCAAGAATGCTTCTATTGATTTTACTTTTTTGCTGAGATCTAAAATTTCATCTCCATTTATCTCAGGTACGAAAACGGTATTTACCTTAACTAAAATTCCATTTTCTACACAAGCTTGTAAACCTTCATATTGTTTTTCTAACAATATAGCAGCGGCTTCTTTACCCTTGTATCTTTTGTGGTTGTAGAATACCCAAGGGTATATCCTTGATGCAGTATCGACGCTAACAGCGTTTACAGTCACTGTAACATGGTCTACATCAAGCTCTTTTATCTTATCTACATACTTATCCAATACAAGACCGTTTGTAGAAAGACACAGCTTTATATCTGGAGCTTTTTCTTTTATGAGCTCAAAAGTTCTAAATGTCCTTTCTGGATTTGCTAATGGGTCTCCAGGACCTGCTATGCCAACTACAGATAGTTGTGGTATTTCCATCGCCACAGCTAAAACTTTTTTGGCAGCTTCTTCTGGAGTAAGAAGCTCGCTCACTACGCCGGGCCTTGATTCATTGGCACAGTCGTATTTTCTATTGCAATAATTGCATTGAATGTTGCAAGCTGGTGCCACAGCCACATGCATTCTAGCATAAAAGTGATGTGCTTCTTGAGAGTAGCAAGGGTGATTTTTCACCTTTTCCTTTATATGATCTGGAAGAAAATCTTCTGTGTTTGAGCCTATTCCACAAGCTTTAGAATTGCAACCCATGATTCTTAACCTCCTTTCATATGTTATTTGGCAATTATCATGCCATTATCAAATTCAGAAAATGCATTGGTATATAAGGTTTTGATAAGATTGTAATGAAATTTACAACCATATAACAATTGTTATAGTTATTACAATTTTTGTAATATTTTTTACATTAAAGAATATTCTTCAAACTCTTCTTTGGATAAAAGCTTTTGATCTTCCACTGAAAAAACTAAATCAGATAATTTTACAACATCCGTAAGATCATGAGCTACAAATATTGTATAAAACTTATACATCTTTGAAAATTCCAATATTTTATCTTGAATAAAATGCTTTGTTTTTCTATCAAGGGCTGAAAAAGGCTCATCCATAAGTAAAACTTTTGGAGCTCTTGCTATAGCCCTTGCTATTGCCACCCTTTGACGCTCGCCACCAGATAGTTTGTTTGGGCGTTTATCTTTTAGATGTTCTATGTTAAAAGCTTTTAAAATCTCTAAAGCATGTTCTTTTGAAGAGGCATAAGCTACATTCTCAAACACGCTCATATTTGGGAAAAGTGCAAAATCTTGAAATACAAATCCTATAGAACGCTTCTGAGGAGCTAAAGATAAATTTTCATCAAGCCATACTTCATTATCAACTACAATCTTACCCTTAGGTTCTTCTAAACCGGCTATTGCTCTTAAGGTCGTGGTTTTACCAATGCCAGAAGGACCCACTATACCAAGTATTTGGCTTTTAGAAAGGTTGATTTCAAATTTAAAAAACTTTGTTTCAATACTTATTTCCATCATCTTTCTTGAAGTCTTTTTAAAATTTGTAAAAAAATGAGAGTACTCATAGCTATTGCAAAGAGTATCAAAGCTGTGATGTTTGCTTGTTTATAGTTTAGTTCTTGCACATAATCAAATATAGCTATAGAAGCGGTTCTAGTTTTACCAGGAATATCGCCCCCTACCATAAGCACAACGCCAAACTCACCTATTGTATGAGAAAATACAAGCACCAAAGCACTTATTATAGAGTATTTGGAGTTTGGTATTATAACTTTTAAAAGCGTATAAAACTTTGATTTTCCAAGGGTATAAGAGGCTTCTATGATAGATTTTGGCACAGATCTAAAACCAGATACCACTGGGGATACAGCGAAAGGCAAGCTGTATATGATAGAACCCAAAAGAAGACCGTTAAAGTTAAAAAGAAGATGTATACCAATGTTGTTTAAAAACCTTCCCAATGGGCTTTGAAGCCCAAATATATATATGATATAAAACCCAAGCACAGTGGGAGGAAGCACCAATGGACTCATGATAAAAGGCTCTATCATATCAATCCATATACTTTTATTAAAAGCTAAAAAATAAGATATGAAAATTCCCACCACGCCGAGGACTAGCGTAGTGGATATAGCTAACTCAAAACTTATTAGAAAAACTTTGTAATCCATTTATTTTGGTATGCCGTATCCAAAAGATTTCCAGATGGCTATTGCTTCCTGGGAATATAAAAAGTTAAAAAATCTCATGGCAGCATTTTTATCTTTTGTTGCTTTTATTACAGCAGCGCCTTGTACGATAGGTTTATAGCAAGCTTGAGGTATAAGGTAAAATTTACCCTTACTATGAAGCTGTGGTGCCAAGATAAGAGAATAAGAAACAAGTCCCACATCGGCATTTTTAGAAGCTACAAATTGAGTAGTTTGGATTATATTTTCACCGAAAATTATTTTATCTTTAACGTCGTTGTACACATGATAACAATGAAGTGTAGATATACCAGCTATACCATAAGGGGCTACTCTTGGGTTTGCTATGGCCACTTTTTGAGCTTTTAAGAAAGCAAGTTTTGGATTATCCACATCTATATTTTTTGTGGTAAAAAGAGCAAGTTTGCCTATGGCGTAAGCTCTTGGTTTGTAAGATAAACCTTGTTTATAAAGAAGCTCAGGAAAATGTGTATCCGCAGACATAAATACATCTATAGGATAACCAGCTCTTATTTGATTGTAAAAGTTACCAGAAGCTCCGTATATAAACTTTAGTTTGTCTTTAGGATATTCTTTCTCATAAAGTGCTGTTAAATCTTGCAATACAAACCTAAGATCAGCAGCAGCTGCCACTGTGATTGTAGCACCAAAGACTATTTTACTTGCTAAAAGCCCAAAAACTATAAACTTTTTCATAAAATCATCTCCTAAATTACATAAATCATCACATTTGAGGCTTTTATTATGACATAAACCGAAGAGCCCTCTTTTATACCAAGCTCTTTCAAAGACTCTGTAGTGATTACAGAGCTAATGGTAAGCTCAGCTCCTATATCTACTTTTACCATGCTATTTACATCAGATTCCACTATCTGTTTGACGGTACCTTTTAGGATGTTTCTTACGCTCAATGGATATAGTTTTTCAACCTCCTTCCCTACTCCCAGTATAACATCAGAGGACTTTACAATAGCCACCACGTCTTTACCAGGTTTTAAATCTAGGGTATCTACTGCTTCTGTAGTTATTACAGACTTTATTGTAGCGCCGTTTCTTATTGAGATCACAACCTCTGAAACCGCTTGGCCTCTTTCTACAGTGCTTACTTTTCCAAGAAGCTGATTCCTTGCTGACAATTTCATATCTAATCTCCTTATAACGTATAAACTTTCTAACTCTTCTTCTTTTAAAAGCTCCAAAAACTTTTGATATTCTTCTTGAATACGCTCATAATGCTTAAGGAGCCTTTTGCCGTATGGTGTAAGTATAGTTTGCCCACCATCTTTACCACCAGCTTTTGTATAAACAACAGGCTCTTCTGATAGGTTATTGATAGACTGTATATGGTCCCAAGCTGCTTTATAGCTCATCTTCATCTCTTTTGCAGCTTTTGATATAGAACCGTATTTGTCTATAAGCTTTAAAAGCTTATATCTTCCTTGTCCAAAAAAGCCTTCACCGTCTTTGTTTATAAAGATATCACCTTTAATTTCTATCATAGCAATATTTTATATTAAAATACCGTCCTCAAAGCTACCGTATAGTCCCAAAAAGATTTTAAAGAATAACTACCTGCAGTAGCACCTATTAAGTTGGCATCTGGGACTACCCTTGTGGCCTCTAAGCCTACATTTGCATTTAAACCAGATATGTAATAATCAAAAGCAGCACTAAAAAGCCCTATCTTTGCATCTGTAAAACCTGTGTTATTTGAATTTACATAGTAGTTTTTATCTTCGTCTTGTTCGTATCTAAGAGCTATGGCTGGTTTACCTATACTTACATATCTGTCGTATAAAAGCTGTGTTTGAAGATAATATCCTTTTACTTCTGGTTGAGCTACTGCGCTACCTGCTTTTGCATATCCCAAATCCTTTTGATCAAGCCATGCTGCTTGGAAGTTTGGTACAAAATCACTAAACTTTTGTTCCCAAAGCACATCAAATGTATAAGCTTTTGCTATTGTGGAAGAGGTTTGACCATCACATATATTGTTTTGCTGGGGCCATGTACCTGAGCAATCTATCTTTTGTTGTTGATAGCCAAAACCAAAGGTAAGCGTATTTCTTTTTCCAAGGTAAGTATCTTGGTCTACATAGCCTGGTTCTCCTTTATATCCAAGCATTGTGGGTGTAAATTCCAATCTAAATCCATACTTTAAATTGCTTTTGCTGTTGTATCCATCTTGATAGTCATATTTACCGTTTCCTATAAAAGCATAATACTTTAGCATTGCATCTTTACCAACACTTCCCCAATATACAACTCCCATATCTCTAAGGGCGCTTAAAAACTCACTATCTCCTCCTATATTGAAGCTTGCCAAAGGTGTAATAAACATTTTTTTGTTCTGGCTTATTGCTGGGGCAAGCTTGCTGGTTATATCGTTGCTTATTGTTCCTATCTCTGGTATGAAGTTTTCCGTAGGTATATAAAAACTCCATGTGTATTCAAGCTCATATCTTGACCATGGATTTAGAAATAAGCCTGTCATGATATTAGCGCTTTTGTTAAAATGAAAGTTTATAAAAGCATCCCTTACCATTGTGTAGAGTACACCTTGATGAGTCCTGGCTGTACCATCGGCTTTTAAAGTGTTGTTGTCGGCAAAATCTAAATCTGCACCAAACTGTACTATTGGGTTTATCTGGCCTGTAAAGTAAACACGTGTTTGAGCTACTGAGAAATTTGTGGAACTATGATCGTTTGTGTAGGTAGCACCATCTTGCTGAGCCCATATTTCCATTTTCAAGCCCACTTGTGCAAACTCATAGTTTGAAGCTTTTAGCAAGATCGCATCGGCGTTATGGCTTAATATACATAACCCACTAAAAAGCAAAATACTACCTACTTTGTACTTCATTGTTTTTTCCTCCTAAATCTACTTTAAAGTACTTTAATCTTCCGTTATATATAATTTAACATAACGCTTTAAAAAATACAATAATATATATCATAAATTTGATGATATAAATAATCAAGAAATATTATCTTTTTGCAAGTTTAAACAACGATTATCATGTTGTCATTTTTAAAGCCTCTACAAAGAGCTTCAAAACCAACCAAATCTTGGGTTTTAAAAGAAAAGATGGGCTGAAGGTAAGACTTAATTTCCATACCTTCAAAAAAGTCCATCTTTTACTCCCTCACTCATTTACCCATGTTTTTTAAAATACAAATCCAGCTTCTAAACCAAGTCTTATTTGAGTATTTTTTGTAGGTGTAGTATCAGATGGTGAGGTGTAATAGTAAGCTGAGGCTACGTTTGTAATGTGGACATAAGATACTTCAGGTCTTATGAAAAATTGCTTATACTTGTATTCTGGTGTTATAGTGATAGAATAAGCGTGAGCTCCAAGACCAAAGCCCATTATATCGGTGCCAGAAGTCCCTTCCTCGTCATACTCGGCCCTTGCATTCAAAGACCATGCATCGTTTATATTGTAAGTGGCATAACCAGCTATACCAAAAGCGTGGTTTGATTGAGTACTTACCGATGGATCTGTCTCGGTAGGCACATGTACATACATAGAATCAAAGGCAAATGTAAATTTAGATACTGTATAAGAGCCAGTTAGCTCATACTCTTGTTTGTTGGCAGGACTGGCTGTTGGGTTTGGTTTTGTGCTTTTATCTGGATATATAAAGTTAAAGCTTATAGAGGAGTTTTGATTTGGAGCCAAACTAAAAGAGCCTTCTACAGCTAGTTTTTTCTCAGAGTAAAAACCATCGTTTAGTTCAATATTACCTGTAAAGATACCTTTTGTGTAAGTAAACCTAATACCTCTACTTACTACAGGTTGCATACCCCAAAGTATGCTTCTTTGGATATCTATGTTTTGATAGGTAAACGCTGACTCGTAGCCTATCATCGTAGGAAGCTTACCAGCTTTTATAGATACGCTTGAATTTGGATCAAACTCCAAGTAAGCTATGGGCAAAGCAGAGTATAGATCTGTGTTATATCCGCTTTGGGTAGTTTTGGCTGTGGTTTCACCTACTGTAGGAAAAGCGTAAGCACCAGCTACTATAGTAAACCTTACTACACCGTCTGGTTTTGATATATTTACAAGGGCATTTGATATATCGTAACGATTTTTCTTATCTCCATTAGGAGGAGGAGTAGAATTTGGAGGTACGTTATTTGAGTAAAGGTAGTAGCCACTTACAGCACCATCTATATTTAGCTTACCAAAAGCCCCTTCATCTAGTTGGAAGGCATAAGCCCCCCTGAAGGAGAGGGGGAGGGATAGGATGGCCAAGGTCATGAAAAAGCGTTTGTAATTTTGTTTGTAAGTTTTAAAGTTTTTCATATAATAAACTTCCTTAAAATGTTAGTTGTAAGCTGTTTCACCATGAGCTACTGAGTCTAAGCCTTCTATCTCCTCTTCTTTTCTTATCCTTATACCCATCGTTATATCTACTATTTTAAAGATAACAAAGCTTACCACAAAAGCGTAAATCATAGTAGATATAGATGCTATTATTTGGGCTATAAGAAGATGAGAATTTCCGTACAAAATACCTTTTTCAGAAGGGTTTATAGATGGATCTGCAAACACACCAGTTAAAATAACACCGAAGAAACTTGCTACACCATGCACTCCAAATACATCAAGAGCGTCATCGTAACCAAGCTTTGGTTTTAGCCAAGATACCGCAAGCACAGGCAATACACCAGCCAATATACCTATAACCATAGCACCCATGATGTTTACATAACCAGAAGCAGGGGTTATACCAGCCAAACCTGCTATGGCACCAGAGGCTATACCGAGCGTTGTGGGTTTTCCGTGGATCTTCCATTCTGTTATCATCCAGGATATAGCCGCTATGGCTCCGGCTGTGTTTGTTACAAGCCATGCACTTGAAGCTATGCCATCAGCTGCCACTTCTGAACCAGCGTTAAAACCAAACCATCCAAACCAAAGAAGACCAGCCCCAAGCACAGTATAAGCTACGTTGTTTGGCACAAGCTGTGTATTTTTACGTTTACCAAGCACAAGAGCACCGGCAAGACCACCAAAACCAGCAGTTATATGGATAACGATACCACCTGCAAAATCAACAGCTCCAAGCTTAGCTAACCATCCACCTCCCCATACCCAGTGAGCCACAGGAACATACACAAATGAAATACAAAGAGGCACTATCACAAGCCATGCACTAAACTTTAGCCTTTCTATCAAAGAACCACTTATCAAAGCCACAGCTATAGCAGCAAAAGCTAATTGAAATCCAGCGTATATAAACTCAGGTATATTGGTAGATGGATGAATCGTGTTAGATGTCACTCCGTTCATAAAAAGATATTGCAAATTACCGATGATACCGTGCACATCTGCACCGAAGGCAAGAGAGTAAGCGTAAAGTACCCATATGACACTTGTTATAGCATAAGCCATAAAACTAAGGGCTATGGTGTTTAAAAGATCTTTTTTCTTTGCCATACCACCGTAGAAAAACGCCAAGCCTGGTATGGTCATAAGCATAACCAAAGAGCTTGCTACCAGCATCCACGCTGTATCACCGTGGTTTAGCTTTGGCGCCGTATCGGCAAAAGCGCTTCCTGTAAGAAGCAGAAAACCTAACCCGACTTTTTTAAGCATATCTATACCTCCTTTAAAAGTTTTCATATGGCGCTTTCTCCTCTTTCACCGGTCCTTATTCTTACCGTTTCCTCTACGTTGTAGATAAAAATCTTTCCATCGCCCACCTTACCAGTCTGGGCAGATTTTAGGATGGTCTGTACCACCTTTTCCACTTCGGAATCTTTGACCACCGTTTCTATCTTGATCTTTGGTAGAAAATCAATAACGTACTCGGTGGCCCTGTAGATTTCCGTTTTGCCTTTTTGCTGGCCAAAGCCCTTCACCTCGGTGATAGTCATACCACCGATGCCTATCTCCACCAGTGCATCCTTGACTTCATCAAGCTTAAAAGGCTTGATGATAGCCTCAACCTTCTTCATAAGCTACCTCCTAAAAAGTTTTCTAAATATGGTATAGCAAATTTTATACCATCTACAAAATTGTTGATATTTCTGGGAATTACTGAAATGCTATTTTGCACTGATTGTAAATATGTTTACAAAAATGTTAACAATTGACAAGTTATAAATATTACGAACGGATGCATTGAAAGATTTAATATATTCAAGCTTTTATTTTATTTATTAAGCTTTTTAAAAGTAAGCTTATGTCTTCTTTTCCATTGTTTTCAACGCTTATTAGTCTATCTGGTGGAATCTCGTCTGGGGGTTCAAAAGAGGCTTTTTGCATAAGATAGATATTAAAATCTGCATCAGATATATCTTTTCTCGTTTGAAGCCTTTGTTTTATGATGTTTTCATCGGCTTTTATTAAAATAAAATAATACTCATCGGGGAAGTTATCTACAACGAGTTTTCTTTGCCATTTTTTAAGAAACGTTGCATCCAAAATGGCATCTTTGTGCTCTTTTGCCCTTTTTATAAGCTCTTCGTAGACTTTTTTGGTGGTTTCTTCATCGTAAAAGCTTCCAAACAAAGATTTTCTAATGGCGTCTGAGCGCAGCCAATAAAAGCCAAGACCTTCTAAAATGGATGCAATGTAGGATTTACCACTTCCAGAAAAGCCTATGGTGGCTATTTTCATTCAAAGATAACACCAAGGTATGCCACTACTTTTTCAAAATCTTTTGTGACCATACCAGAATTTGTATATTCCACCGCATAAGCTTTTTTCACTTTATCCTTTAGGGCTTCTATGGCCACTGCTGCCGGTATAAACCCGCACATTGTGATGTTGTATTGGATAGCTCTTCTGTAGAGCTCTTTGGAATCTAACCTTGATATAGTATCGTAAAGAAAGCTATCTTTTTTCTGGGCCTCTTCTTGGGATATATAGTGAGACATATCAGAGCTAACTAATATGAGGGTATCATCATCTACAAAAGACGATAAGAATTTACCAAATTTTACTATAGTCTCATAATCTAAAAACCCCAATATCATAGGTACTATAGTAAAATCTTTAAAATACACCTGTAAAAAAGGAAGTTGTACTTCTAAAGAATGCTCTTTTATATGGGCTTTGGGTTCTATCTCTATACCAAAAGAGGCTATCTTGTCTCGTAGTTCTTTGTTTATAGGTACTTCCCCAAGGGGCGTTTTCCAGGCATCCGAGCTGTCTATTGATATTACTGGGCCTTGGCCGGTGTGGTTTGGCCCCATCATTATGATGTTTTTCTTTGGTTTTAGTCTTTTATAAACACTACAAGCCGTATGCCCAGAGTATATATAACCAGCATGTGGTACTATGACACCTTTTGCATCTACATCTTGGATAACCTCGTTTTCACATACCAAGTTTATGGCTTGTAAAAGTATATCCTTATCCCCCGGATAAAAAAGTCCAGCTACAGCTTCTTCTCTAACCATAAAAATATTATATAATAAAATATCTAATTTAATTGGAGGCAAGATATGGATGTCTTAGAAATTATGAAGATAATACCACACAGATATCCGCTTCTATTGGTGGATAAGATATTGGAGATGGAGCTTGGAAAACGTATAGTTGGACTTAAAAACGTGAGTGTGAACGAACCTTTTTTCCAAGGGCATTTTCCAGGTTATCCTTTGATGCCGGGAGTTCTTATGCTTGAGGCTATGGCCCAAGTGGGCGGAATATTGATGATAAAAAGTCTTGGGCTTGAAATAGGAAAATATGCGGTGGTGTTTGCCGGTATAGATGAAGCGAGGTTTAAAAGGCCAGTATACCCAGGAGACCAGCTTATAATGGAACTTGAAACCATATCTCTTAAAAAAACCATATCAAAAATGAAAGGTACTGCCACAGTAAACAACCAGGTAGTGGCGGAGGCGATTTTAATGGCAGCTGCCAGAGAGCTTGAATCTATCAAGAAATGAGGGTTTTGTACACTTTTAATAAACCTTGGTATTACCATATGGCTCTTGACTCTGTTTTACTTTCTTTAAAAGCCCAAAACAAAATACCAAATACGCTTAGATTTTTAAGCTTTGATCCAGAATGTGTACTCATAGGTTATCATCAAAATCCCTATGATGAGGTAAATTTAGAGCTTTGTGAGTCTCTAAACATAGATATAGGAAGAAGAAGAACAGGGGGCGGTGCTATATATTTTAACAAAGCTCAAATAGGATGGGAAATAGTAGCCTCTTTAAAGGACTTTAATATAAAAAATTACGAAGAGCTTTCTCAATACATGTGTGAAAAAGTGGCAAAGGCTTTGTCAAGTTTTGGTCTAAACGCCAAATATAGACCAAGAAACGACATCGAGATAAACTCCAAAAAAATATCTGGTACTGGCGGTGTTCTACAAGATGGGGCTTTTTTGTATCAAGGTACTATACTTATAGATTTTGATCCAGACAAAATGGCCTCTTTGTTAAAAATACCTTACGAAAAGCTCCAAGACAAAAATATATCTTCTGCCAAAGAAAGAGTTACATCTTTAAAGCAAGAACTTGGTTATGCTCCATCTTTTGAAGATATTGCAAAAGCCATAGAAAAAGAATTTGAAGAGTTTGGTTTAGAACAAGAAGATTTAACACAAGAAGAGATTAAACTTTTAGATGAGATTTCTAACAAATTAAACTCAAAAGAATGGATATTTGAAAATGAGATTGCAGATAAGCTTATAAGCACAAAAACCATACGTACCAAAGCAGGGACTTTTAAAATAAGTTTTAAAATAGATAAATCTAAAAGGCTTTTAGAATATATAATTATAAATGGAGACTTTTTTGCCACACCACCAAGTGCCATCAAGGATTTAGAAAGCTACCTTAAATTTTCTTACTTTGATGAGATAAAACAAAAGATAAAAACATTTTTTGATAATACAAACCTAAAAATTTCTTTTATGACAGATGAAGAGTTGTCGGATATTATTTTAAAAATTATAAATGAATAAAACCTTATACGAAAAATATGCCGTTGTACAAAAACAAGCGGCAGATAACCTTTTAGAAATTATAAAACATTTAGAATACGAAAATGCTCTTGATGTAGGAGCTGGGACTGGATTTTTGACTAAACACCTAAATAGATGTATGGCTATTGATATTGATAAAAGCCTAAAAACTTGTCATAAAAACTTCTTTGTAGGAAGCGCTGAAGAACTACCTTTTAAAGATGAGAGCTTTGATATGGTAATTAGCAATTTTGCTTTGCATTTATGCAACACAGAGCTATCTATAAAAGAGATGATTAGGGTATCAAAAAAATATGTAGCTTGCTCTTTGCCGGTAAGGGGGAGTTTAGAAAATTGGATATACGAATTTCCAGATGAGAATAGAGTTTTTGAGCTTTTAAAATCAAAAAATATAAAAGTATTTGAAAAAAGAGTATACTATCTTGATTTTACAAAGCTTGAATTACTTAAGTTTATTAATAAGACTGGCAAACCAAAGAAAAAATATAGCAATTATTTCATTAGTAAATCACAGATAAAGGATACATTATTAAAAATAGAAAATCCTTCTTTTGTTGTGTTATCATTTTTAATAGAGGTGTGAAGACATGAGAAAAATTTTTGCAATATTATCTGTATTTGCCCTTTTGTTTTTCACAAACTCCTGTGTGAAGAAAAGTAGAGTAGAACAAGCTACCTCGACTCAGCAACCGTCTAGCCAGTACCAACTCAAATTAAATGTACCAGTATTGGCACAGATGCAAGATGAACTTGTGCAGATTGTAAAAAGAGTCTCTCCTTCTGTGGTAACGATATTTTCTACCCAAGAGGTAAACGTACCGCTTTTTCCACAAATACCTGGTTTTGACCTTCCAACACCTTCGATACCACAAGAAACAAAGGCTCTTGGGTCCGGTGTTATATTTGAATACAACAAGCAAAACGATACGTTTTTTATACTTACAAACAACCATGTTATAGCTCATAGCAAAAGCGTAGTGGTGAATTTTGGAAAAAATGAACAGCATCAAGCTAAAGTATTAGGTGCAGATCCAAAAACAGATTTGGCAGTATTAGAAGTTAGTGCAAAGGGGATAAAAGATCCAGATTCAAGAGTGGCAACGCTTGGTAATTCAGATACACTCCAAGTGGGCCAAATCGTGCTAGCTATAGGTAATCCTTATGGCCTAGATAGGACTGTGACGATGGGGGTTATATCTGCTTTACATAGGAGTATAGGTTTAACTCAATATGAAAATTACATACAAACGGATGCTGCTATAAACCCAGGCAACAGCGGCGGGCCTCTTGTAAATATACAAGGCCAGGTAATAGGTATAAACTCTGCTATGGTAGAAGGCGGTCAAGGTCTTGGCTTTGCCATCCCTATAAATTTAGCAAAATGGGTATCTTCTCAAATTATAAAACATGGTTCTGTTACAAGGGGATGGATAGGTGTGATGATACAACAAGTTACGCCAAGCTTAGCAAAAGCTCTAAAAGTTCAAAACGGTGCTGTGGTAGTTCAAGTTATGCCAAATGGCCCTGCAGATAAAGCTGGTATAAAAGTGGGTGATGTTATAGTAGGTATAGACAACGAAAATATAAGCACTATACAACAGCTGCAATTTAAAGTGATGGAGACAAAACCTGGTACTACTCTCACATTTCACATAATAAGAAATGGAAAGCCCATGGACTTAAAAGTAACTATAGGGAAAATGCCTACAAACCCAACGTCTGTTAGTGAAACTCAAACTACCACAGACCTTGGCATATCTGTAGCAAACCTAACTCCACAACAGATGCAAACTTACGGCGGTGGTGTTTATGTGGTAAGCGTAGGCCCAAACAGTCCAGCAGCTAGTTCTCTTCAGCCTGGAGACGTGATACTAATGGTAAACAACCATCCTGTGAACTCTGTAAATGATTTTAAATCGCTTGTATCTCAATATGTAAAATCTGGATATGTGTTGTTTTTGGTGGCAAGGGATGGGCAAAGATTTTACGTAAGTATACAAACAAGGTGAAACATACATAAGGGGTTTATTATGTATTCTGATAGTGAACAAGAGATTATCAATCAATATATGAAGCGAGTCTCTAGTGTAAAGCTTTTAACGCCTCAAGAAGAAAAAGAATTTGCCAAAAGAGCGAAAGCTGGTGATAAGGAAGCCTTAAAAGCTTTAGTAGAAGCAAACCTAAGATTTGTGGTAAGCGTAGCAAAGCAGTATATGGGGTATGGCATACCTTTGTCTGAGTTAATAGCGGCTGGAAACTTGGGTCTTTTAGAAGCGGCTACGAGGTTTGATCCAGATAAAAACGTAAAATTTATATCTTATGCTGTATGGTGGGTAAGACAAGCTATAATGCAAGCTTTGTCTCAACAAACCGGAGCTGTGAGAATACCTGTAAAGCACTCTCATCTTATAAGTGCAGTGGGTCTTGCTTACAATGAGCTTTTAAAAGAGCTTGAAAGAGAACCTACTTATAAAGAAATAGCAGATTATATAAACAAAAAGAATATTATTAGAGAGTTTAAAAAAGAAACCGGTTTTGCGCCTACGGAAGAGGAGCTAGAGCAATCGATGACCCAAGAGCATAAATATACCGTAACTGAAGAGGATGTAAAAAAATGTCTTCAGATATGTAAAACACCTCTTTCTTTGGATACGCCTGTGGGGGATAATCCAGATACTCTTTTTGTTGACCTTCTTAGCATATCTGACACAGACGAGATAGAAGAGGGTGTTATAAAAGATGTATTGGAAAAGGAATTGCACGATATAATCAGTAAACTTCCGGAGAAGGAAAGAAAAGTCCTTGAGCTAAGGTATGGTCTAAACGGCAATGAACCTCTAACGCTGAGAGAGATAGGAGATGCTTTGGGTATTTCAAGGGAAAGGGTAAGGCAGTTAGAAACAAGAGCTATTAAAAAACTAAGAAGTTTTGCTTTAAAAAGACATTTAAAAGATTTCTTAAGTTAGATGGATGGTTTTTATATAGGCTATAAGCCGGTTGGTATATCATCTTCAAAATTTGTGCTTGATATATCTAAAAGCCTAAATACAAAAGCAGGACATACTGGTACGCTTGATTTAGAAGCAGAAGGTATAATGATAATAGCTCTTGGGCAAGCCACCAAGTATACGCAATACTTCAATGTGCTCCCAAAAATTTACGAGACAAAAGGTATGCTTGGTATAAAAACAGACACCCAGGATATCTCAGGAAATGTTATTCAGAAAATAGAAGATGTAAATATAACCTGTGAAGAGCTAAAAAGCACCATTGAAAAATTCAAAGGCAAAATAACCCAAATACCCCCCATCTACTCCGCTAAAAAGATAAACGGTAAAAAAGCTTACAAATTAGCAAGAAAAAACCAAGTCCAAAGCATAGAGCTAAAACCTATAACGGTGAATGTTTACAGTATTGAGCTTTTAGAATGCAACATACCTGAGTTTTATACAAAAGCTGTTGTTTCAACGGGGACTTACATAAGGACGTTGATAAACGATATAGGAGATACTCTAAAAGTGGGTGCTACTACGCTTATTATAAAGCGTACCGCCGTAGGTAAATTTGGCAATGAAAGCGTAGGTAAGATTTATTCTATTGAAGATGGTCTTTATTTTATACCGTCTTTACTATTAAAAGATGATATCGTTAGGCGTTTAAAGCATGGTAAAGTAATAAAATATGAAGCAAAAGACGGCGTATATAAACTTTTATCGGAAGATGGAATGTTTCACGGCGTTGTAGAGGTAAAAGATAATGTTCTAAAAGCTTTAAGAATGCAAAGCCAAGAAGATAAAAATCATATTGACAAAATATAAAAATATGTTATTATTAAAAGCAAGAGATTAAGGTATATTTGAATATAACAATTCAAGTATCCCAGAGTCTCAAACTTTAGGAGGTTTTAGTTCCATGGGCATCACAGGCACAGTTAAGTGGTTCAGCAAAGAAAAAGGTTATGGATTCCTCACAAGGGATGATAACCAAGGCGACGTTTTCGTTCATTTCTCAGCAATCGACCCAAATAGACAAGGTTTCAAAACTTTGGTTCAGGGGCAAAGAGTTGAATTTGAGGTAGACCAAGATTCAAAAGGTCCAAGGGCAAAAAACGTTCGCGTTTTATCTTAAGTGATATAAAATCCTATGCCCTTGCTTTTAGCGGGGGCATACGGATCTTTCAACTTTATATAAAGAATAAATAATTTATTCAAAATCGATATTTAAAGTATATAAAAACTTCTTTAATCAAATTAAATCAAAACTTTGTTAAAATCAAAATATAACCTCTGATATAATATTAGTTTAATCTTAGCTGGAGGTTTTCTATGAAATTACATGAGCATCAATCTAAGGAATTGCTCAAGAAATATGGCTTACCAGTGCCAGAAGGGTATGCTGCTTTTAACGTTAAAGAAGCAAAAGAAGCAGCTCAGGCTTTGGGAGGTTATCCATTGGTGGTAAAAGCCCAGATTCATTGTGGCGCCAGAGGAAAAGCTGGTGGAGTAAAGATAGTAAAATCCGATGAAGAACTGGAAGCGTTTTCAGAAGCTATACTTGGTAAAATCTTAAAAACGGTTCAATGTCCAAATGGAAAAGTGGTTTCAAGGCTTTTAATAGAAAAAGCAACCCCTATAGAAAAAGAGTTTTATCTTAGCATTACATTAGATAGGTCGAATTCAAAGATACTTATAATGGCTTCTAAAGAAGGTGGTATGGAGATAGAGGAGTTATCTAAAGAAAAACCAGATGCAATAATAAAAGAGTATGTGGACCCAGTTCTTGGTATAATGCCTTATCAGACTAGAAAACTCTCTTTTGCACTTGGTTTAAATCCATCTTTGTTTGGTAAAATAGTTTCAAAGCTATATCAAGCTTATATGGATTTGGATGCTTCTTTGTTAGAGATAAATCCTCTTGTACTTACAAAAGACGGAGATATAGTGCTTTTGGATGCAAAGGTAGAAATAGATGATAATGCAGCTTTTAGACACAAAGATATAGAAGAGCTTGAAGATATCACTCAAATAGACCCGCTTGAAGTGGAAGCCAAAAAATACGGTTTAAATTATATAAAGCTTGAGGGTAATATAGGATGTATGGTAAATGGAGCTGGGCTTGCCATGACTACTATGGATATTATTAAATTGGCTGGTGGGGCACCTGCAAACTTCCTTGATGTAGGAGGTGGTGCTTCTGTGGAGCAAATAGCCAACGCTTTTAGGATACTCACATCCGATGAAAATGTAAAAGCAGTTTTTATAAATATATTTGGCGGGATACTAAGATGTGATAGATTGGCCAATGGACTTATAGAAGCGGCAAAGATCGTCAATATAAAAATCCCTGTAGTGGTAAGGTTAGAGGGCACAAACGTAGAAGAAGGAAGAAAACTCTTAAAAGAATCTGGCTTAAACTTTGAGAGTGCTGTAGATATGTGGGACGGCGCTCAGAAAGCTATAAAACTTGCACAATAAAGGAGGTTTTGTATGTCTATATTGGTGAATAAAAATACAAAAGTGGTAGTTCAAGGTATAACTGGTAAAGAAGGTTCTTTCCATGCTATACAATGTAAAAACTATGGCACACAAGTAGTAGCTGGAGTAACCCCAGGCAAAGAAGGTATAGAGGTAGAAGGTATACCAGTTTTTAACACGGTAGAAAATGCGGTGAAAAACACCGGAGCTAACTGCTCTTTGATCTTTGTCCCACCACCTTTTGCAGCAGATGCTATAGTAGAAGCAGCAGATGCTGGTATTGAGCTTATAATATGTATAACAGAAGGTATACCAGTAAAAGATATGATACCTGTAAAATACTATCTTAAGAAAAATTATCCCAATACAAAGCTAATAGGTCCAAATTGTCCTGGGGCTATTACACCCCAAGAGGCAAAAGTAGGGATTATGCCAGGGCATATTTTCAAAAAAGGTAACGTTGGTATAGTCTCAAGAAGTGGTACCTTGACTTACGAAGCGGCTTTTCAGCTTTCAAACCTAAATATAGGCCAATCAAGCGCCATAGGTATAGGAGGAGATCCAGTACATGGTTTATCGCACAAAGATGTGGTGGCTATGTTTAACGAAGACCAAGAGACAAAAGCTATACTCATGATAGGCGAGATAGGCGGCACATCAGAAGAAGAGGCAGCCGAATATATAGCCTCTAACGTTAAAAAACCGGTATTTGCTTATATAGCCGGTATTACGGCTCCGCCAGGTAAACGCATGGGGCATGCTGGCGCTATTATAAGCGGTGGCAAGGGAACAGCTGAATCTAAAATGAAGGCTTTGAAGGAAGCTAATGTGACTGTGATAGAAAATCCAGCTTTTATAGGTAAAGTTATTGCTGATGCATTATCATGATTAAAAAGGTAGCAAAAATTAACAGATTGTTATATTATAATAAGACTATTTTTAAGGAGGTATTTCGTTATGGAAAAAATTGTCAAAACCATAGTTGACCCTGATCTATGCACAGCCTGTGAGGTGTGCTATGATAGGGTTCCAGAGATATATAAAAACCGCGGAGACGGTATAGCTGAAGTTGTTAAATCAGATGTACCGCCAGAGCTTCAAGATGCGGTTTTAGAAGTAACGGATGAGTGCCCAAGCGGTGCTATATCTACAGAAGTAATAGAAGAATGATATCTCAGAAAGGAGATTTTTTATAGAAATATATTTTGTAGGCACGGCCGGGGGCCGTGTTTCTACTTTTAAATATATAAGAAAATCAGGTGGTTTTATCATAAAAGCCAGAAACACAACAGCTCACATAGACCCTGGTCCTGGAGCCTTCTTAAATATTTTATCTCTTGGTTTTAAACCTTGGGATATGGATATATTTATCCTTTCTCATATTCACTTAGACCATTCGGCGGATATAAATACGATGGTTGAGTCTGCTAAAGTAGGTACAAAAGAATCCAATAAACAATTAGCAATAGGTGCACCAGAAGATGCTTTTTATGGAAACACAAAAGTTATATTAGATTTTATACTCAAAAAAATTGATAAACATTTTATTTTCAAAGAGAAGGCTAGCTATATGTGGAAAGACTTAAAAGTGGATATATTGAAAAAGCATACTCACCATGGTGCCATAACGTATGGTATCGTTTTTAACGATATAATAGCATATCATCCATGTGCAAAGTTTGAACCGCATATAGTAGAGTATTATCCAAAAAATGTAGAAGTGCTTATTTTAAATACGACTTTTTATAGACAAAAGCAAAATATAGACCATCTTTGTAAAGATGATGTCATTGAGATAATAAATATAGTAAAACCAAAAATGGCTATTATCACTCATTTTGCTTCAGACATGATTGAGGCTGGTCCAGAGAATGTGGCAAAAGAAATAGAAGATAAAACAAATGTAAAAACTATAGCTGCCTTTGACGGTGCTAAAATAATATTATGAATTTTTTAAAAAAACTTTCAAATCCAAGAGTAGTTACTATAATAGCTATAGTTTATGGGCTTTTAATAGTAATATTAAAACCATACATAAGCAGTTCTCAGTTTATTTTTGGTGTTATAACGGAGACGATACTTATAGGCTTACTAATATTTATGGATGTGTTTAAGAAATAGAAGGGGCAAATATGAGGATAGTGGCGGTATCGTTGGCAGTTTTATTTGTCAGTTTGGTCTTGTTTTTTCTTACAAGAAAAAGAGAATATCTTTATTACACTAAAAAAGGTAAATTATGGTTAGGTTTCGCCGGAGTTGCGGTTATTACCATGATGGACGAGCTCACCAGCATATTTTATGCACCTGGTGAGGCTTTTAGATTTATAGGTTATAAGTCCATTACATATCTTTCGCTCACATCGCTATTGATATTTTTATACTCTCTTACCATGACCGAAATAGCTGAGATACTTGAAAACAACAAGATAAAAGGAGGAGGGGTCTATAGCTTTTCCTATTTTGTATTTGGTGCTACAGCGTCTTTTATAGCGGCAGGCTCTATTATAGTAGACTATGTAAATACAGCTGTTATTTCTTCAATAAGTGCTGTGGAGAATTTAAACTTTTTTTTTCATTGGCCACTTATATTTAAGCTTGGTTTAGAGCTTCTGATAATATGGTTGATAGCGGGTTTAAATCTCGTAGGGGCAAGAGAAAATGCAAAAGTAACATACGTTTTGTTTGGGATAACAGCTTACGTGCTTTCAATTTTGGCTTTTTTAGGTATATCTCAGTTAGACCATACTCAAATTCATAGAGCTGTAACATCTTATAAAACAACACTTTCGGAAGATTTCTTAACTTTAGATCCTGTAAAGACTATAGAACTTATATCCATTGGATTTGGATCAACGATTTTGGCTTACTCTGGTATAGAATCCGTGCTTCAAACCCACAAGTTGGTGGAAAATTGGAAAACTATATATAAAGCTTATATTATGCTTGGGTTAACAGTAGGGATATTTACACCTTTAATAGGCACATTAGCTTTGGCAAAGGTAGAAAATCCATTGGATCATGTGGATGATCTTATAACTTACTACTCTAAACTAGTGGGAACAAATATAATGGCTATAGCGGTTGTTATACTTGCTTCCTTGACCCTTGCTTTTGCTGTAAATACTGCCTTGGTAGGTGCTACAGAATTAATATCTACAATGGCTGATAATCATAAAGCTTATTGGATATCTACCACCAACAAGTTTCACGCTCATCACCGCATCATAATCTTTATGAGCGTATTTTTCTCATTTATAGTGCTAATCACTCAGGGAAACCAAGATATAGTTGCCGATATGTACGCCATAGGGCTTATAGCAACGTTTGTTATAAACACAGGTACTATAATACTTTATAAAGTTATAAGAGGAAGCGCACAAACCAAAGAATACAGAACTGGTATATTTAGAAATTTAATACTATTTATAGTGTTTTTATCAACATTTATTTATATAGTCATTCACAAGCCTTACGGTACTCTTATGTGGACGTCTGTGGTGTTATTTTTCATCATAGCTGGAAATATTGTAACTCGTATTAAAACCACCGAAGAAGAAGAAAAGATGGCCCAGATAGATAAATATGCTGATGTATTAGATTATATAGGTTCTTTGTCGAAAGATAAGCCAATTCATATATATTTTAGAAGACCTTCTGAAAATGTATACGAGATAGGTGAAAATATGATATATATAACATTTTTCTTTCTGAGACAAAAAAGGCCACCTAAAAAACTTTTTAAAAGCCATTTTATATTGCCAGTAAATGCTTTTTGGGGGATAGGCTATAGCTCTAAAAAACTTTTAGAGGATATAAACAATCAGTATAAAGATAAAGTTTTCAACATACATTTTGGATGGCCTTTGTCTTCTTGGTTTGAGCGTATATTTACAGGCGTTATGGTATACAACATATTACAATTGCCAAAACAATTTCCAAATTGGAACTTTTTTATAGAATATAGAGCCGGTACTTATAAACCGAAAAAATGATACATTACGCTTTAGCATTTTTTTCATCTTTGTTTGCCGGTGGTATCAATGCTGTAGCAGGTGGGGGTACTTTAATAAGCTTTCCTACGCTTATAGAACTTGGCTTATCTTCAAAGCTATCAAACACAACAAACACCGTTGCTCTGTGGACTGGTTCACTGCTTGGAGCGATAGGTTATAAAAGCTATTTTAAAGATGCCTTGCCTAATATCAAAAAGCTTTTCATACCGTCTTTGATAGGTGGTATATTGGGTGGTTTTTTGCTTTTGTATACACCTCAAAAAACTTTTAACTTCATAGTCCCTTTTCTTATACTGTTTGCTGCGATATTGTTTAGTTTTGGGCCAAAAATATCAAGATTTACTTCTCGTATAAAAGCTAGATACGTATTTTTAATACAGCTTATAACTGCTATTTACGGCGGATACTTTGGTGCCGGTATGGGTATAGTGATGCTTGGAAGTATTACAGCTATTGGCATTGATGATATACATATAGCAAATACGATAAAAAATACGTTGGCTTTTTTGATAAACTTAAGCGCTGCGTTTTTGTTTATTGCATACGGGAAAGTAGAATGGCACTATGCTATACTTATGATGATAGGCTTTGCCGTTGGTGGATTGATGTCTTCTTTGATATCTCAAAAAATAGAGAGAAAGTATATCAGGCTTTTCATAAATATAGTAGGGTATTTTTTGGCAATATATTACTTTTTAAAGATATATATTATATGAGTATAAAAGCGTTGATGTATCACAGCGTAGGAATACCACCAAAGGAAGCTTTGCTGAAAAGCTTGTATACAAACCCAAGGCTTTTTGAAAAACAAATTAAAATCTTAAAAGTTTTAGGTTTTAAAAGTATCACTTCCGATGAAATTGTAGATTTTGTAAAAGGTAAAGATTTAAAGAAAAACGTATGTATAACCTTTGATGATGCTTACAAAGATATTTTTGAAAACGCCTTACCTATACTTAAAAAATATGATTTTAAAGCGATTGTATTTGTGCCGGTTGGTCTTGTAGGGGAATACAACAAATGGGATGCAGATAGATTAAATGTCAAAAAACCGATAGCCTCGTGGGAAGATATAAAGTCTGCCCTAAAAGAGGGTTTTGAGATTGGTTCTCATACGATCACTCATATGCCTCTTACTCATCTTGATACTAAAAGCCTAAAACAAGAAGTAGAGCTATCTAAAAAAATACTAGAAGATAAGCTTGACGTAGAGATAAAAACTTTTTGCTATCCATACGGGGATTACGATGAAAGGATAATGGATGCTGTGAAAGAGGCTGGATATAAGTTAGCTTTTAGCGTGGATTCTGGTCATATAAAAAGAGGTGATAACCTTTACAATCTAAAAAGACTTCACATGAGATACAACACCAACGTTTTTAGGCTTTTATTAAAATTATCAAGTTTGTATAAATAAACCCTCCCTCCGTTTCCACATCTTTAAAACTTTAGGCTAAACTTCTTATCTTTTCTATCTTTACAGGTATGGTGTTTCTTGCGGTAGCTCCGGTGACAAAATCTGTGAGTACATGTCCTTTTGGACGTACCGGATCTTGAATGCCAATCATATTTATATTAACTCCGGTTTGGCGTAGCGGTATAGCCGGTAGTTTTTTATTGTTTATGTATATAGTATCTGCGCCTTCTGCCAACCTTCCAAGGCCATGTTCTATACCTATTGTACCTGGTGTTATGCCCTCTTTTACTCTAACTATACCTATTATGTATTGGCCAAAGGGAT
Organism: Hydrogenobaculum sp. Y04AAS1; assembly: GCF_000020785.1. Lineage (NCBI taxonomy): Bacteria > Pseudomonadati > Aquificota > Aquificia > Aquificales > Aquificaceae > Hydrogenobaculum > Hydrogenobaculum sp. Y04AAS1. Next base: position 867,142 of record NC_011126.1, on the reverse strand, counting down.
TTGAGACTTTTACCAAATCACCATACTTTATACCAAACTCTTTGGCGGTTTTAGAATTTATATCTATGTAGGTAGAAAGTTTTATATCCCTTAGCTTATCAGAAGAGGCGTTTGGTGATGATAACACGTTTGATTTATAACCAAAGGCTATAAGAGAGTATTGGTTTCTATCAACTTTTGTCCATAAGCTTGAACCATCCGCACATATTGGTCCTTCTATATACTTTGGTACTCCATGATAATATTCGCCTGTGATGGCATCTTTAGTGTTTCCTAGTTCTTCGTTATAAATATTTAGTATTTTCTTGTATTTATGATTTACATACATACCGTCATATGCTGTATCATAAGGTGCATATCTGCCGCCTCTACTCATGATTGTGGCTACTTTTCGCCAATTGTTGCCGTTTATGGATTTTAGAAGAGGTACCCAGTTTGTAAGACCCGCTAATTCTATATCTTCATCTGTAGCGTCTGGTACAGGTGTATCTTGCATAGCTAAGTTCTCAAAAGCTCTTAAATAAAAATCATGAGGCCTATGTAAAGGATATGTTTTGCCGTCTTTTCCTTTTATAGCGTTGTCTCCAAAACCTGGTAGGTTTAGAGCTTTGCCAAGTTCTATAAAAAAGCTCTCGGCGTAAACAGCTTCACCGTTTTGAAACTTTGCATTCGGACTCTCTATAGCGGGATATCTTATGGTGGTTATTTTTGTAAGATAAGCACCCCAAGGAGCCATGGCACCCCATTCTTCGTACAACACGTTATCTGGTACAATATAATCTGCGTATGTGCTTGTTTCATTTATAAATGGGTCTATGGCTATAAAAAGAGGTATCTTTTTCGGATCTTTCAGATATTCTATAACATTTGAAAAGCCACTTTGAGCGTAAGCTGGGTTTGAGTTTACTGTTATAAGAGCTTTTAAAGGATATGGGTATCCATGAGCAGACGAGGCTATCCAATCAGATTCAATGGCATTTGAGAATGGATACCATTTGTCTTTTGCAGGGTATGGATTTAATCCTTGAGCTTTTTTATTTTTATATTCTGTAGTATCTTGATACTTAAAGCCAGCTCTATCTATTCTGACTCCGTGGGTTTTTACCTTTCCATCGTAATCAAGAAGATCGTAAACAGGACCCTTGTAAGCGTCGTAGGCCCCACCTTTTACAGCCATACCACCTTTGTAGTTCATATTGCCTACCATAGCTCCAAGCATAGCCACAGCGTAAGCGGTGTACATACCAACGGTGTTCATAGCCCCGCCGTGTATATCTGTAGTGGCTTTTCTACCATAAGAGGTAAACTCTTTAGCTATTCTTACGATGGTTTCTTTTGGTACACCGCACATTTGAGAATACTCATCTAACGAATATTCAAAAGCCGCTTCTTTTAAAAGCTCAAAAGCACTTTTTACATGATAGGTTTTTCCATTTAAACTTACTTGCTGATTTACAAACAAAACTCCAGTTCTTACGTTTTTGGCGTTTTGTAGGGAGTTTGTGGCAGCGTCCATGACGTATGGATCACCATTTTGATCTCTTAGTATTTTACCGTAGTCTTCTCCTTCGTCTTGGATAACGAGATGCGTGGCATTGGTATAACTTACTTCGTTAGCAGCTTTCATGGCTTCTTCGCTTGGTATAGATAGATATGGAGCGTTATAAAGGTTGTTTTCAATAATATATCTAAAAAGCCCCATTACAAAAGCCAAGTCTTGACCCGGATAAATAGGTACCCATTCGTATTTTGCACCTATTGACATATTATCGGTATTTACCGCGGTTGGGGTTACCACCACTATCTTTTTTAAAGGTCCTTCGGTTCTAGCCCTGGCTAAAAGTTTACCTTGACGTTTGAAGGGGTTTCCTGCCTGAGCTGGTGCTGTGCCTATAGATAGTATATACTCTGTGTTGTCAAAATCTGGTTTGGCGTGAGGGAGTTTTTTAAAATCGCCAAAATAAGCTGCCTGACCTATCCTCATTGCAAGACCGCACATAGAAGTATGTCCGGAAAAGTTTACTGTACCAAAAGCTTTGACAAATCTATGGACTATAAAGGTTTTTCTTCCATCGTCGTTGGTACCAAGTACACCAAGTTGATTTGATTTTGGACCGTATTCTGGGTTGTTGGGGTCTATAGGCGTATTTATGTCTCTGATGCTTTTAAGACCTTCCACAAAACCTTCACCGAACAAATTACCACCGTTTACAATCTCTTGGATAAGCTGTTCTGGCTCTATCTCTACCCATTTGTGAGAACCTCTTGGTCCTACTCTTTTAAGTGGTTTTGTAACTCTGTATCTAGTGTAAAGCTTGTCAAATACCACATTGCCCCTGGCGCAAACCGTAGAGCGGTTTGTGAGGCCAGATTCATTTATACCAGATACCCAAAAAATACTCTCTTTTACAGGCTTATCGTAATCAAGCCATGGGTCTGATGAAAGCAAGTTGTAAGGATTTCCAAATACCCTCACCACTTTACCAGTTTTTTTGTCAACCTTAATACGTACTCCACATTGGGTAGTGCAGCCTATACAAACGGTATTGGCATAATAATAATCTTTGTTCACAATGTAGTTGCCATTTTCGTTTGTTGGGGTTTTGGCTTTTAACAATTCTGGTAAATGTACGTTACCGTATATAGGAAATCTTGGTTTTGGACCTCTTCTTCCAAATGTAAAAAGGTATTTAAATGTTTTTAAATATCCTAAAGCCATCGTACCAAGGCCGGCGGCTGAGACACCAAGAAGAAACTTTCTACGAGTAGTATTCATCCTTTAACCTCCTTGCCAAAACCTTTGTAAAGATCATCGGTATGTGGTAACAAAGCTATAGTAGCTGCCAAAAGCCCTATTATACCAGCCCAGTTTGCTATCAAAGATTGTAAGCTATTATGTCCAAATATTGGCATTGTATAGGTGAGAAAACCGCCTATTATCTTTGGAAAACTTTGCCCACCTATTACAAGGCTGTATTTGAAATACCAAGCTCCAAAAGCTGCCAAAGCACCAGCTATAAACATGAAGAAAGCAGATTTTTTAAATCTACTAAAAGCCAAAATCATAGGCACAAACAAAAATAGCCCTAAATCAAATACAAGTATACCAACAAGGTCTTCTTTAAAGTAAGCTCTCATAAAGTATTTTGTAATACCACTAAAAGCAAGACCAAAAGAGTACCAGAATAGATCCAGAATTAATTCACCTACAATGGCCCAAGCCATTATATTAGCTACTGCGGCTATATCGTCTCTATCTATTTCTTTACCCATAAGCTTTTGATATATAGGATAAAAAAACAATACAAACCCAGAACCAGACGCTAAAGCGGATGTGAGCATAACAAGGGGTAACGCTGGAAAATGTACGAGTGGGAAAGCCACTAATATTCCTACAATATAACCTGTATAAAATTCAACACCTATACCAAACAAAAGACCTATTGCACCAAGATAAAACAATATCTTTCTATCTTTTTTGATTGCTTCTTCTGTTAATTCTAATCTATTTAGCGTTAGAAGCTTAAAAACTAGCTTCAACCTATTGTCTTCAACACTATTGTATAAGCTTACAAAAAACGGTCTATAGTAAGCTACCAAGCTAAGCAAAGTAAGTATCGTATAAGTGGTTAACAATATAACACCCCACTTCATGGGAGATGTTGGGAAGTGAGACCATCCGTATAAAAATACGTGGATCATTCTACCTGGTTGTTTTAGATCGTCTACTAAGTTTAGAGGAGCTATGGCTATAAAAGAAAATGCTATTAAAAGGCACATGCTTGCCAATCTTTTAAATTTTTCTATACCAAACACCGTGTAAAGACTGTATATAAAGAAAGCCCCTACACTTATACCACCTGTCCAAAAATAGTTTGGTATATTTACACCCCAAGGTCTTGAAGGGGTTATAGAAGATGCAAACACCAAAATCTCATGGTAAGTATCAAGCATCATGTTTATAATCCTCCACATTTACTATATCTTGAAGTGGCTTTAAAATCATCCACTCGGACTCTTCAGATTTTATTTTGTAATATTCTCTGGCAAGGTCATCCAAGCTCTCAAAGTTAGTGGGCGGTGTATCTTGAAGCTCTCCGTAGAGGTTTATGTAAAATACGTTTGGTATAGTGCCTTGCTCAGGTCTTAAAACGTTTACCGGATATGTTCTTATAAGCCTTGAAACTTCACTGTTTGGATCGTTTAAATCTCCAAATATTCTCGCTCCGCCTACGCACGATTCTACGCAAGCTGGTAACATGCCGTTATCTACCCTGTGAGCGCAAAAAGTACACTTGTCTGCCACATGGTACCTGTCGTTCATAAATCTTTTATCGTAAGGGCAAGCGTTTACACAGTATCCACAGCCCCAGCATATAGTGTTGTCAACTACCACTATACCATCTTGTCTTTTGTAAGTGGCACCGGTTGGACATACCGGAACGCAAGGGGGGTTTTCGCAGTGATTGCAAAGCTGAGGTAAAAACACCTTTCTTACAGTTGGGAAAGTGCCAACTTCATATTCAGGTACGTATGTTCTGTATTGGTCTGTAGGCACATCGTTTTCTATAACACAAGCAGATGCGCAAGCTTGGCATCCTATGCATTTCCTTAGGTCCATAACCATAGCAAATTTTTTGCCTTTTTGGCCTACCCACTGAGGATTGTTTTCCTCTCTTCCTGGTATTGTAAGCATATGAGGTATTTCCATAGCTTCTGCGGCTTTTTTAGATGCTACAACGCCAATAGCGGTGCCTATGGCCTTGAGAAAACCTCTTCTATCCATATATTAAACCTCCAAAACAATCTAAAGCTATATAAATAAGATATAACAAACGAATAGTTTAAGCTTATAAGAGTTCTTTATTATATTATAGATTGTTGTTATAAGTTGATAATTTTTATATGAGGTTTAATAGTTTTATTATTGATTTTATTATTGACTATATGATTATAATTTCTTTTTTAAAAAGCCAGATACAAAGAGTACCCGGCTTTTGGAATGAATATCAATTACCTCCTGTCTTAAAACCAAGCACAGCATAAAGAGGGCAAAAGCCTATAGCGGCGGTTACTAAAAATACAAGACCTACAAGACCAAGGATATAAAATAGTAAGCTATGATGCGTAAAAGCCAAGATTATGAGCACAATACCCAATATAACTCTTCCTACTCTGTCCCATGTTGCCATATTCTTTTGCATATTTCACCTCCAAATAGATATAAGCTAAATATAAAAATATATTAAAAATTGTCAATGATTTTACATTTCTACTATAACTTTCAATATCCTTCTTCTATCGCTATCTATAATTTTAAATTTGAATTTGCCTATGTTTACTATTTCGTTTCTTTGCGGTATCCTACCAAGATAATAAGTTATATAGCCAGACACTGTGGTATAAGGCCCAACCGTTAGATCTATGCCAAGTATTCTGGAGAACTCGCTCATCTCAAGCCTTCCATCTACAAGCCATTTATTCTTTGCTATTTCTCTTAAAAGTTGATCTTCTTTTCTAACATCGTCGGATATCTGTCCTACAATTTCTTTTAAAACATCTTCCAATGTGATAATGCCAAGTATAACTCCTCTTTCATCTACCACAGCCCCTATATGTTCTTTTTTTCTTTTAAACTCATGTAATACATCTTTTAAAAATGAAAACTCTGAAAAAAGTTGTATAGGCCTTATGGATATGCCTATAGGTGTGTTTGGGTCTTTGTCTATTATATCAAAAGCTCTGATATAGCCAAGTATATCGTTTACAGTATTTCTAAACACTGGTAATCTTGAATATCCACTGGACTTCATCTGATATATAGCTTGCTCTACAAGTGCACCTTCTTCTATCATGGCCACTTCATAAATAGGTCTTACTATCTCACCGGCTCTTCTTTCCTTAAAAGATACTATGTTTGATAAAATCAAAGATTCAAATTTATCTACATCAAGCTCTTTCGAGATAATTTTTAAAATTGTGCTTCTGCTGACATGAGAGTGTGGTTTTGACATGTATTTGAAAAATATATGTTTTATGGCTTTTGATAAAAAAGAAGAAAAACCAAATAAGAATCTTAGTTTATACAAAATAAATATAATAGGTAAAATGACTTTATCGGCATGCTTTTGAAATATTATTTTGGGTATTATTTCTCCAAATATTATTGTTATTAGAACAAGGGTTTCTGAAAAAAATATGTAAGTGTGTTTTAAAATAGGTACATCTTTAGATATTTCAAAAAGCATTATGGTGTAAAGGCTTGCTGCAAACACTATGCTTATGGTGTATCCAAATAGCGTAAACGTTAGAAACTCTTCTTGGTTTTTCAAAAACTTTGAAACCATGTCTTTGTAAGAGTTATTTGACTTTTTGACAAAAGCTTCAAGCCTTGACTTATTTGAAGATAGGATAGCCATTTCTGAGCCTGAGAAGAAACCCTCAAGCAGTATAAAAAATATGATTCCTAATATATAGCCTATAAGTTCCATCAAAAATCTCTTTTGACGGTTTTCTCTATAAGCTCCATAAGTTTTTCTGTGATAGGATAATAAGATAACTCTTGTTTTACCTCTTCTAAAAGCCTAAAAGCAAGTTCTTTTGTACGCATAACCCCACCTTTTTCAATAACTGTATCAATTATACTATCTAGTTCTTCTTGAGAAGGATTTTGAGAGACCAGTATATTTTTGAGAAGTTCTTTATCTAATTTGTCTAGCATAGAAATAACTGGGTATGTTACTTTGCCCTCTTTCAAGTCGTTTCTTGAGGGTTTTCCTAGTTTTTGGCTATCTACCTCATAATCAAGGGCATCATCTATAAGTTGAAAAGCTCTACCAAGCTTTAAACCAATATCAAAAAATTTTTCGTACTCTTCATAGTTTGATATCAAAGCTCCAACTCCAAAACAGGCCCCTATAAGGTAAGCAGTTTTACCGTCTATGATGTCAAAATATGTTTTTTCGTCTATTATAGAACCTATGCTTTTAAGCTCTAAAAGTTGCCCTTCTGCCATGTTCATAACAGCTTTTGATAAAATGTCTATCATCTTTGCATTGCCGTAGTTAGCGTATAAAAATAGAGCTTTAGCGTAAAGATAATCTCCGGTAAGCACTGCCGCTTCTTGGCCAAACACTTTGTTTACAGAAGGTTTCCCTCTTCGGGAATCAGCTTTATCAACCACATCATCGTGAAGCAAAGAAGCTATGTGTATGTACTCTATACCACATCCAAGAATGATGGCTTTGTCAACATCACCGCCCAAGCTTTCCACCAAATATACCAACAGCAGTGGCCTAATTCTCTTGCCACCAGCTTCTATAGTAGAATTACCAGCTTTTAATATGGTATCTACAGAACTATCTAAATTTTCACTAAGAGCAAGCTCTATTCTTTTTCTAATGCTATCTAAACCACTTTGCTGAGCCATACTTTTATTAGTTTATCATATTTTTATAAAATATTACTCAAGTTAAAATCCTATAAACAATTCTTATATTTTTAGCTTTTTATACTATCAAAATTCAACAAATCCATATACTCCCATTCTCTAAAAGCCATAGCGTATATCTTGTGCTTGGTAAGATAGTTGATAATGTTATCTTGAAGCCTCAAAGAGGCAAATATAGGTACAAGCTTGTAGTCTTTATACTCATCAAAAAGCTTTCTAAACCTTTCTATCTTGTTTTTTCTAAAATCATCTATATAATCTATCTTTGGTGTTGATTTTACCTCTATAAGAAATACAGTTTTACACTCATCGCTTACTGCTATTACGTCAAACTCATCTTGTAAATCATCTTTTATTTTTTCTCTGTTCAAAGATAAGTCTGTTATTTTACACTTAAAATAGCTTTCTAAAACAGGTCTTGTAGCTGGAAATATGATATCTTCTACTATGGTCCCAAGTTTGTTTGATAAAGCTCCCCATTCCTTGTTAAAGCGTTTTCTATCTTCTTCTCTTTCTTTCTTAGCCTTTTCCCATTGCTCATTCCAATATTTCCTATCTTCTTCTCTTTCTTTCTTAGCCTTTTCCCATTGCTCATTCCAATATTTCCTATCTTCTTCTCTTTCTTTCTTAGCCTTTTCCCATTGCTCATTCCAATATTTCCTATCTTCTTCTCGCTGTCTATTGACCTCATCTATGCTATCTTTTAGTTTATTTATTTCATGTCCTATTCTTTCTATTTCATGTCCAAGTCTTTCTGTGGTATGTTCTAACCTTAAAAGGCCAATAGCAAAATCTTTTAATATATCTCTAATTTCTTCTATTTTATTTTCTAAAGTTTCCATATACTAAATATAAAATCTTGAAGCGATATGTCAACAATAATAATCTTATAGTATTTAGCCTCTTGATTACCAAGAGATTATGACTTGTCCATTACTTCCTGGATTGCCGTTTGTGCCACCGTTGTGGGCCCCTCCAGGAGAACCCCCGCAGCTTTGGACTATAGATGCACAGTATCCAGAACCTCCAGCACCAGAGCCCCAATTTGGTGAATTATTATCACCCCCACCTCCATAATATCCACTCCCACCACCAGCTCCATCGTATCCACCAGCTCCAGAACCCCCACCTCCATAACCACCGTTATCGTTGTTGCCATTGGGATCTATACCGCCAGTACCAAAAGGAGTACCTTGCCCACCACCGTAGTTTCCACCAGCCCCACCAGCTCCGGCTATACCGTTGTTATAAGGTTGCACTCGTGTTTGACAAGCACCGCCTCTACCACCGGCTCTCAAGGTTCCTCCTTGCGGTACAGAACCACACCCAACGTTTCCGTTTTGGCCATTTTGGTTGCCACCTCCACCGTTTCCACCGTTGTAATTTTGGTTTGCCCCTCCACCACCACCAGCTGCTAATATTGCTGTTGATAAGCTACATTGTGTACCTAAACAAACAAACGATCCACCACCACCACTATCGTATTGTCCTCCGCCAGCTACTATTATGGTTAATGTACTACTTGAAAGAGTACTGGTTGAAATTATACCAGTGGTAATTCCTCCCGAACCACCTGCTCCATTGCCATATGCTGATCCACCACCTCCACCCCCATAAAGTGTGAAGCTTATACTACCACATGCGGTGATGCTTGAGGTAATATAAAAATATTGTGGCGAGCCGTCCCAACCATATTGTCCATCGTATTGATAAGTAGTGCTACTATGAACACAGCTAACGCTTCCACCTCCACCGCCCACACCTACACCACCACCATTTAATGCACCACCAAATATAGTTACTGGTGTAGCACTAGAAGGAGGAGTGTTTGATATTACAGGAGTTGGAGTTGTACCTGTATTTGAAAAAACTGCTCCATTAGAAAAATGATAAACAGTTGCTATGCCTGTAAATGTTATTATGCTAAGGCCCACTATAAGCTCTCCAATATTGATTTTTTTCATAAAACACCTCTCTTATAATGAATTAATTGTAATCATAATATAAAAATTTTAAATTTCAATGATTGAAAAGATTAGCTATTATTCTTAATAGCTCTTCTATATTTTTTGGGAGTATGATATTTGGTATTTTCATATCTTCTAAGAATTTTTGATATTTTGTAATACATGTAATGCCAGATTTTGAAGCTTTTAAACAAAAGTAAGGAATTTTTTGGAAGTTCTCAAGACCATCAAGATAAACAATAAGTTTAGAGCTTTTAATCATAAAATCAAAATCTTCTTTTGCAATTAAAATATCTGGAAGGTATCTACTGCTTTTTAAATGCTCAAATGCCAGTTCTTTTAAAGAAGTTGGTTTTAAAAAGTTTAGATTGCCTATATGAATTATGTTTTTTGTAAATTTAGAGGCCATGTTTTTTACTTCTTGGGCTATAAAGTAGTTTAAACTAGCGCTGTTATTCACAATGTCTTTGTAAAAATCTAAAAACACTTTATCCTCATAGTAAAGATCTCTTTTACCAAGCTTTTCTTTGATAAAATCAAGCACAGTTCTTTGAAGGTTCTTGGAGAAGCCGTTTATATAAGAGCTGTAAAACTCTTCTGTATCAAGTTCGCTGCTGTGCTTGATGTTTTTGATAAAATTTGAAGAGCTTACTATAAGGATATCTATTGTTTTTTTATCTTCGATGCCCGAAGGCTCAATATCGTTGAGGCTTATCTCAAAATATTTTAGGTTTTGATGCTTTTTGCTAAGAATATCGTATACACCTTTATGAGTAGTATAAAAATTTATGTTGGGAAAATCTCTTAAAAAGCTTACAAACGTATTTAGATAATTCTCATCTAAAAACGGATTTTTGTCTATCAATATGTTTAAGTATGGTCCAAAAAGCATATTTTTAAGAAAATTTAAGTCTTGTTTGAAATAATCTATAAAATTGTCTCCTAAAAACCATATGTTTTCAATATCTGTATATTTTTCTATATATTTTTCTACAATATTTTTATCAAAAATAGGCATTTTAATTGTAAGCGTGTTTTCAAAGTAAGTCTTTATGTGATCTTTTATATATTTTGATAAACCTTTATCTAAAAAACATAACGTTTTAATGTTATCATTGGATACGTTTGTATAAGCTGAATATTCGGCTTTTAGGTGCGTTTTTTCAATAAAAGAGTAAAGTCTTGTAATATCTTCGTAGTTATCCTCGTGTTCTAAGTTTGATATAGCAAATATTTGGCAATAACTTTTGTAGAGATTGTCATTTTTTGTTAAAAGTCTAAAAGCTTGATTGTGTGGAGATATTTCTTTAAATATAGAGTAATCTCCAAAAGTGTTTGTAAAATCCGCAGGATTTATAGAAATATAGTTTATGTAATAATTTTTAAAATCCAATAGTTCCTGATAAGATATGTCTTTTATATAATTATCAAAAGGAGGTTGGTAGACATCTTGTCCTTTTTGCATGGTGTTTTTTAATCTGTCTTTGTTGAATATAAAAGAAAAGAAAACAGTATCTTCTTTTAGTTTTTTTGATAATTTATCAATATGCTTTTTGTAGTCAAAGGGTTCTTCAGAAGATAGCGATAAATCTATTACAAGAGCTTGATGAGGTATGTGAAGAGTTTTGTAGTCGAGGATATTTGAGTCTATATCAAGATAATGTAATATCTTTTTGTAGTGTTCATTTTCCACATATATAAGATAATCCCTATCTTTCCAAAGCTCTTTTACAAACAGTGAAGCTCCAATGCTTTCAAATCCTCTTACTATCAAAATCGGTGTGAAATCTTTCCAATTGAGGGATTTAACAAATAAGGAATTTATTACAAAGCTCATTATACTTTTTAGGTAAGGAATACCTGAAATAAAAGGAAGCCCCTCTTCATAAAAAAAGCTAACAGGTAATGTAGATATTAGCCTAAAGATAACTTTATTAATATTTTCTTCTGTTGTTATTTTGGGTTCTATTTGTTTTAGTAAATCTTTTTTGTTTGTAGCTTTTAAAAGCTCTAAAAACTTATTTGTAAGAGAAAAAGAGTTTAAATTTGAGAAACAGGGAGAAAGGTTGGTTTGTTTTACAACAGCTTCTGGACATTTTATAGATATGTGAAGCTGACATGGACTTGAGCAAACTTGTCCCTTATAATTCATTTCTAAGGCTTTTATGAAGTTTATTCCATAATCGTATATATTTTTAAAACTGCCTGGTCCAAGCACCACAAGGGTAGGAGTGCCCACAGCAGCAGCTATATGAGGCATTACTGTTTCTACTGATATAAGAAAGTCAAGATTTTTTACATAAGAAGGCAAATGTAGCACGCTTTTTATGTGAGGTGATATATCTATGGCTTTTGGTAAATAGCTTGGTATTTCTTTTGCATAATCTTTATGCTGAGAAGGGTAAGAATATACTATTGTAAAATCGTTTTGCAACGGGTCTATAGCCTCGCAAAATATATCTACAGGAGGCATGCGATGAGGTGATGAAGCGGAAAAATGAAAACCTAAAATAGGTTTTTTATATATATTTCTATAATCATCAAAAAGTTTTCTAATCTCTTTATCTATCTCTTCATCTATGTATACATAAGGTATAAGCTTTTCTTTGGTTGGTGGTATCTTAAAGCCAAAGAGTTTGAAATAATAAGAGGCTACTAAATTTAAATCAAACATAGGAGAGCCCACAAGCATATAAAGGTCTAATACAATATCAAAGCTTTTAACAAAAGAAAACTCAATAGGGGAGTATACAAATTCGTCTACATAAGGGCAGTCTTTTAAAAGGTTAAAGTGTTCTTTTGCTTCAAAGGCAATATAAATATTTTGAAAATTTTCTTTTAAAAATCTTAAAAATGGTGTCAACATAAGCCCATCGCCAAGAGCTTGCATTGTTAGTATTAAGATTTTTTTATTGTTAAAATCGTTAGTTTTATCAAATACAGTCTTTAGGCTATCTACATAGGCTATAGGTATTCCAGATTTTATGTAAGATTCGTAAACATCTTTTGGCAAAACATATAGTTTGTTTGGAAAAAAAGTTTTCTTCAAGTCTTCTATGTAAAGTTCTTTTGATACTTTTACTATAACACTCATGACATCTTACTATCTCAAAGCATTTAAAACTGGTGGGCTTAACTCTACTATACCAGTTTTTAGCTTTTCCATGTATACATCTAATTTGTTTTTACCAAGACGCTCTCTTCTTATATGGTCTTCTATTTCATAAGAAGACGGTCTGTCTTTTCTTATCCATTCTTTTGTGTTTACGTCTGGATACATGTATTCGTATATCGGCGTAAGACCTGCATATCCTGTAAAGCCGCATTTTGGACAGCCGGCTTCGTTTCTTACTTTTATTGGGAAATCTTGGTTTATAAAATCTCTAAATTCATCTTTGTTGATATATGGGAGTGTCTTTAGCGTTATATCAGAGATTGTCCGTGATGCATCTTTTATAGGCATCTCTATAGCACAATGAGGACAAACGCTTTTGACTAAAACCTGGTTTAGGCTGAGTATAAGCATTCTTACGGAGCTTTCGTAATCTACGTGAAATATTGAGCTAACGGCGTCGTAAAATACAAAGGCGGAATTTATATGAAGCGTGGTAAAAACAAGCTGACCTGCAAAAGCTAGCTCTTCTATAGCCTTTGAAAGTTCTTGTTCGTTTCTCCACTCGCCTACAAAAACTATGTCTGGGTCCGCTCTTTTGAAGGCTTTTGTAAAATCTACAAACGTTGATTTTAATTCTTCCACTTGAGCTTCAAATATTTGAAACTGCGTTATATTTTTGTTTATAATCTGGTATTCAACAGGGTCTTCTACTGTGAGCACATTCTTATCTTGTACTGTAGATAGCATGCTAGCTATAGCCATGCTTTTACCGGAGTTTGTGATGCCGCTTATGACAAAAAGCCCACCTTTTCTGCTTATGGCATCTTGTAGAATTGCTATGTCGTTTTCAAGATATCCGAGCCTCGAAAGATTACCTTGGATGCCCCTTTTCCTTAGCAATCTTCCTACCACCATCTCGTCTTCTAGATTTGGCATTGGGGCAAACACAAGCCTAACATCGGTGGATAGATCTTCGTAAGAAATACGAGCGTCTTGAACTTGGGAAGATATGGATGGGTTAAAGGAGCCTTTTGTATATCTTGAAGCTTGGGTTTTTAAGCTTCTAACAAGCTGAATACCTTGAGATTTTGGCATAGTCATATTTGGCATCATTACAAAATCTTTGTTTATCCTGAAAAATACATAGTAAAAGTTGTCTTTTGGTTTTATGTGAAGGTCTGAAGCATTTTTAGCAAGGGCTACTTTTACTATATCCTTAAAATCTGTGATAAATTGTGATTCTTGAGATATAGCTGCGTAATCCCTTTTTATAGCCTCAAATTTTGATATAGAAACAAGATAATTTTTCTTGTCTTTAGTATATATTGGGATATAGGTTATTATACCCTCGTCAGCTATTATTCTATCCGCTTCTATGCTTTTTATAGTAAAGTTTACATTATAACCATCTTCTGGCTCAAGCGCATAGTATGAAGCTATCTCTATAAAAAGTTTAACTTGTTCTTGAAATGTGATGAGGCCAAGTATATTTAATACCTTTAAATCATGCTCTCCAAGTTCTCTTCTTTTTTGTAGAAAAATTTCATATCTTTCTTTTAAAAGCCCTTTTGCTCTCTCTAAAAAATCTCTATATAAAAATTTATGAAGCTGGTTTCCATACTCTTCGAAGTATTTGTTTTTTGATTCTTCCGTATCTGGCAATCCCTTTGCTTCCAAATATTCTTTGTACTTCATAAAATCTATTATAATATATTCCTATGAAAGCCGATAAAAGCTTGGATAACTTGTCCAATAAACCAGTTGGAATAGTAGTGAAGACGGCTTCTCCTTTGTCTTTTGATGTGCTTTTAGATGAAAGCTCTTTTGTACAGCTTGATGATGTATTGGTGTGTAAGTCTATTGTTAAAAGAGATGAAGAAAATATAGAAGTGAGATTTTACGGGGTTGTGGTTGATCTTACAAAATATTTGGAAGGTGTTGACATACTTTACCAGGAGATAAAAGCAAAAGAAGGTGTTTTACCAGTGCATCCTGTATATCTTGCAAAAATAAATGTAAACCGCGTAGAACCCCAATACTACGTACCCCCAAAACCCGGTGATGAGGTTTTTAAAGCTTTTGGTGAAGATAGAGACAAAGGTTTATTTTTTGACACTATGGAAACAAAAATTCCAGCTGGATTATCCCAAGATGGATTACCAGTATATATAAATTACAACTTTATAAATGGAAAAGATGGTGCTCATATATCTATAAGCGGGATGTCTGGAGTGGCTACAAAAACTTCTTACTCTTTGTTTTTGATAAATTCTATAATTCAGAAATCTCAAGATAAACCAAAATTTGTCATTTTTAACGTAAAGGGAAAAGATTTATTATTTTTAGACAAAGAAAATATAAGGTTTAAAGGAGAAGATAAGAAAAAATTTGATATTATGGGCTTAGAGCCAAAGCCCTTTAAAGATGTGGCTTTTTACTGTCCTCCAGAGAAACCAGATTCTCAAAACCCAATGGGTGCTGCAAGATACGATGTAGATAAATATGGCTTTAGTATGGGAGATTTTGCTTCAGAAAGACTTTTAAAATATATGTTTGTAGAAAACGATCAAGAAATATCAAATTTAAACTTTATAATAGACAGAGTCGCCAGCAAGCTTTACGAACTTTCGAAAGGAATTGACACATTGATAGATGATAAAGCTGGAAGAGAGATTAAAGATTTAGATGATTTATATAAGCTTTTACGAGAAGTGTATGATGAAAAGGATGATGATAAAGAAAGATATTACTCGTGGTTTGGTAGAAACACTAGTAGTCAGAGCATAGATGCTTTTTTGAGAAGGTTTGCTTTTAGTAAGAAATATATTAGGAATCTTATAAAGAGAGAGATTTCAACGCATATTAAAAACATTACAAAGGAATTTGTAGAAAATATGCATACGTTAAACGTTATTGATATAAGTGATCTTCATAGCGTAGGTAAGATGTTTGTGGTTGGTGTTATTTTGGATAAAATCTTTAAACAAAGGGAAGAAAGTGGTGTATCTGATCCTAAAATTTTTGTGCTTTTAGACGAATTAAATAAATACGCTCCAAAAGAAGGATGGAGCCCTATAAAAGATACTTTGCTTGATATAGCAGAAAGAGGCAGAAGTCTTGGTGTGATACTAATAGGTGCTCAGCAGACAGCCAGCGAGGTAGAAAAGCGTATAGTGGCAAACAGTGCCGTAAAAGTGGTAGGTAGACTTGATACAGCAGAGCTATCTGGCGAGCAATATGGTTTTCTCTCTAAAAGCCTGAAACAAAGGGTAAGCATGCTGAAAAAAGGTTCGATGGTGCTTTATCAACCGGATATACCCACTCCTACCGTGGTAAGTGTACCGATGCCGCCTTGGGCTACAAGAAAAGAAGAGGTGAAAGACGATGAAGAAAGTGAAAAAATACTTGACGATTTTAGTAATATTTTTGATTAGCTTTGTTAGTTTTTCTTGGTCTAAGATAATAGATGTAAGAAAGGGTTTATATCAGGATAAAATACGCTATGTATTTGATGTAAAAGATGTAAATATATATAAAGTACGTCAAGAGGGTAGAAACATTATTATAGAAATAGGTGATAGAAAGTTTATATATACTATGACATACGTACCAGCTGCAGTAAAAAGCTTTATGTTACAAAATCCAGAAAGAATAGTAATAGATATATATAAGCCTAAGGCCTCTCAAGATAGTATTTTAAATATAATATCTCCAAAGTACGCTTACCTATTAAAGAAAAAACCAAGTTTGGAAAATACGGTTTACGATAAAGGTGAAGATCCTTTAAGCGTAGTAGATAAAAAGTATTTGGAAGCTATAGAAAATTATGAAAAACCTCAAAAAACTTACAAATATATACCACATCCACATGGGGTAAAAGTGGTGGTGATAGATCCAGGACACGGCAGTAAGGATTCTGGTGCTATAGGAATAGGTGGGGTAGAAGAAAAAAATATTGTATTGTCTATAGGTAAGAAGTTGGATTTTTTCTTGAAACATGACCCAAGGTTTAAAGTAATAATGACAAGGGATAAAGATGTATTTGTACCGCTTCAAGAAAGGGCTAGGATAGCCATAGAAAATAGAGCGGATTTGTTTATAAGCATACATTGCAACATGGCACCTGGTCATATTACGTGGCCACATGGCACTAACATATATTTTCTATCTACTCCAGGTATAAATATGAAGTACAACGAGTTGGTAAACAACGAAGCCTTTTCTCATCTTGTGTTTGGTAATGCTTTATACGAGCCAAGCTTAAGTGCTAAGAAAGTGTTAGCTAGATTGGCTTTGGATGTTACGAAAAACCAAAGCTTTGAATTTGCTAAAGATTTAGCTTATACCTTAGACGAAGATTTGCATAAGCATGTTGATATTCACAACATACATAGAAGAAATTTTGTAGTACTTAGAACTCCTGGTATACCATCTGTTTTAGTGGAAACTGGATTTATTAGCAACCCTCACGATGTAAAAGAACTTACAAACCCATCTTACCAATGGGCTTTTGCGAAAGCAATGTACGAGGCCATAGTAAATTATTTCTTTGGTCAGCACAACAAAACACCACAAAACAATTTAGCTTTAAAAGGTAGCTAATAAACGATCACCTTATAAAATCCATTTTGATGGATAATTGTTGCACGTTTCCCTTCTGACTTTAATTCAATGCTGAGGCTCAAAGCATCGTAAAGATGTTTAAAAGCACCTACTTGGTAAGTACCATTTTTCAATTTTATGCCCTTTATATTGTTTTCATAGTTTTTATAGTTTTTCTGGGCCTGAAGCTTTATACCAGAGTTTGATTTTGAAAAAGATTTTTCTGCGTACGGTTTAGTAGGCTTCTTTATATTAGGTTTTTTTATTATTGGTCTTGAAATTTTGTTTCTATAAACAACAGCTCTTTTAGTTTTTAAATGTAAAGGTTTTTTTGGTATAGTTTTTCCCGAGGCTTTAGTATTAACTTTGTTTGTATTGCTTTGTTCTTTGTTTGTAGATGTTTGGGTCTGGTTTGTGCTTTTAGCTAGGTTTATTGTGTTGTTTGGTAGTTCAGCGTTTGCTCCTTTGGTAGGTTGATTGCTTATTGGCTTGTAAGTGGGAGGGTTGTTTATTTTCTCTTGGATAAGTTGTCTGTTTAAACTATTTGTAGATATATTTCTGTGCCAAGTGCTATACCAAAGGTAAAAAAGCGTTAAGCCCAAGACTATCAGAAGTATTGTTATCGCATTTTTTGTGTTAAACATAATTTTTATTTTATCAAAATAGGCACTATAAAATGTTTGTTATTTATATTAAACTTGATTAAATCGTTGTTAATAAACTCTGCTCTAAAATTTGTTATAGGTATTAACTTTATGGCTTTTTTTTCATCGTAAAAAAAGATATCTCCAAACTCGTACGGATAAGCGTAAATGTACAACGTATTATCTTTTACGAAAAAGACCTCCTTTGAAAAACCTTTATATATACCACAGTATGTATATAGATATAATGTAGAAAAGTTTTTTGAATTGTCTATTTTTATACTTTTTGAGCATTTTATAGCATTTTCTAAATTATATATAGCCTTTGCGTAGTTATAAAGATTTTTAGAGTCTTTCATGGTTTTTAGGCTTTTTTTAACTATAAAAAAATAAGACCCTATCAATGTACTGAAAAACAAAGATACGATAACGATAACCACCAATATTTCCAAAAGCGTAAAACCAAAAGCTTTTTCTTTATAACATTTCATTGGGGTAAAAATTTTACCACTTTTAGGTTGTGGTACCGAATCACTTGATAGTTAAAATGATGAATATGTTTTATGGAGGTATGTTTAGAAGTATATTTTAGCTTGTTGAATAGAATAAAAGCATCTTTTGTTAGAGTTTGTTGTCTTTCATGGAGTTTTATAGCTTGAATTAGAAGAGAATAAGCTCCTGCTATCATCACTACAAACACCACGAAGGCTGCTATAGTTTCTAAAAGCGTAAAGCCTTTTTGATTATTTTTTGAGATGCATTGTCCATACATCTATTTTTTTACCATCTGGAGTTTTAGCAAAAAGGTCGTAAGGATGATTGGGAGCTGGTGAGATATAGTAAAACTTGTGTCCCCAGCCGTCGGTGGGGATTTTGTCTAGCTCTTGATGCCAATTTTCTGGAATTGGTGGTATTGTAGGCTTTTCTACTAAAGCTTGAAGCCCTTGTGCTGTTGTAGGGTACATGCCAGTATCTATATAATACTGTTCTAAAGCTCCCTGAAGATTTTTTAGCTGGACTTTTGTAGCTTTTATTTTTGCTTCTCCAATTCTATTTGTGATACGCGGTATTATTATAGCAGAAAGTATACCTATTATCACTATTACTACTAAAAGCTCAATAAGAGTAAATCCCTTTTTGTGTAGCTCTTTGAGCGATGAGTTCGAAGAAATTAGCATCGGTCTATTCGCTTCTCCAATATCTTATCATAACACTAAACATAGGAAATTGTATGATGTATATAGCTAGTACTATAAGTCCAAAAGGTGCAACGATAGCGTAAAACATAAGCGGTATTATCATAACAATGACCATAGTAGAGTAAACAAGCCACATGCTAATATCAAAAAAATACTGAAGGTTCAGAGTTTTTTTCCAAACTCCAAAGGATATAAGATCAAATACCCTTGCAAAAGCCTCCTTAAAACTATCTGCAGTATAAACTCCAGCATACACATAAGGTGCTACGTAGGATATCATGGAAAGCGTTGTTATTACGAAAATAAGGCCTAAAGCTACTGGAACTGTATAATTTATAGCAAAGATATCATGATTTTTTGTAGCATAGTAAGCTGTTAAGAAGCCACTAAAATTTAACACTAAAGCTTCTCCTAAAAAAATTATGAAAAATACTATAGCATTGCCAAACATCATACCTAAAGACTCTTTCCAATGTTGTGTAAAAAAATCTATAGTAATCCTTTGTTTTATGGCTTTTTCAAAGGAAATAATATCTTTGTTATCTTTTACTATGTGGCCTATATGTATTAAAAAGGCGTTGGAAATTAGTGTCCAAAATATTGAAAATCCTATATTTATAAAGATAAATTCTTTGGGTATGTAGTTATCTACAAGGCTAAAAAGCAGTACCAACGTTATATAAATTATAACTGGGCCAGGTTTTTTTGTTATAAATGCTTGAGTATAATCGAACAAGCTTTTAAAAATTTCCCATATGCTGATAGAATTCATTATTTACCCTCCTTAAAGCTAAAAGATGGACTTATATACCAAGTGCCGTTGTTTTTGATGAGATCTATAGCATTTTTTTGGGTTTTGCCGTCTTTATATGTTATGTTTACAGTTGCGTGTGCAGTGCCTCCCAAAATACGTATATCTTTTATGGTTATGCTTTTTACGTTGTAAGTGTTTAGCTTTACCCATCTTTCTGCCCATATCTTGCCTCTTGAAGATACGGTATCTGGATTTAGAAGTTTTGCAGCGTCTTTAAAATCACCATTTTCTATATCTTTGTCAAAGTTTTTTAATACAGTTTCAGGATTATTGTTGTTTATGGTTTGAGGAGAACATCCAGATAAAAATATTATTGTTGCAACCACACCAAAAATAACTGAAATTTTTTTCCTCATAACAAATATATTAACATTACAATATAAAATTTTCATATATTTATTAAAAAACAAAATTTATGACATATAATCATTGTTTTTTTGATTTTATATTTTATAATTAAGAATAGTTCTAAATTAAAATTTATTTTAAAGGAGGTAAGGCTTATGAGCAAGGACTTAAAAGGCACAAAGACACTTGAGTGTCTCAAACATGCATTTGCTGGGGAATCCCAAGCAAACAGAAGATATCTGTATTTTGCAAGAGAAGCCGATATTCAAGGCTATCCAGATGTAGCCAACAACTTTAGAGAAACGGCAGAAGGCGAAACTGGACATGCGTTTGGACATCTTGATTATCTAAGAAAATACAACGGCGTAGACCCAGCTACCGATAAGCCGATGTCAACTCTTGAAGGAATGCTAGAGTCTGCTGTAGCTGGTGAGGTTTACGAATATTCTGAAATGTATCCTGGTTTTGCAAAAACCGCTAGGGAAGAAGGTTTTGATGATATAGCAGCTTGGTTTGAAACATTGGCAAAAGCAGAAAAATCTCATGCTGGTAGGTTCCAAAAGGTTCTAGAAAGCGTAAAGAACGGCTAATAATAACAAAATAGGAGGGGCCAAAGCCCTCCTTTTTTATAAGTAATTTAACAGAAAAAATTATAGTTTTATAAGAGGTGTTTATGCCTGAAATGTCAATAGGTGGATTAAAGGAGTTTAACTTTGATTTGGATGATCCAAAATTTTACAATGAAGAAGCTCTTTATGAAGAAGTTAAGAGAGTTTATTTAAAGTGTAAAGATTGTAGGATGTGTGTAAATTTTTGTCCTTCTTTTCCGGCGCTTTTTGACGCTGTAGATAAGAAAAACGATAATATAGAAGCTCTTACAAAAGAAGAGCTGGCAAAACCTTTGGAGCTTTGTTTTCATTGCAAGCAATGCTATTTTAAATGTCCTTACACACCGCCCCATGAGTGGAAATTAGATTTTCCTCATTTATCTTTGAGATATAAAGCTATAAAATTTAAAAATCAAGTTGCTAAAATAACTGACAGACTTATGCTTGACACAGATTTGGTGGGTAAATTGTCTGTACCGTTTGGAAAAGTTGTAAATAAAACAATGGACGTAAAACCAGTTAGATTTATAATGGAAAAAACGGCAGGTATTGACCAAAGGGCAAAGCTACCACCTATAAACGAACATTCTTTTAAAAGCTTTTTAAAAGATAACTTGATGCCGATAAAAAAACCAGTTAGAAAAGCTGTTTTATTTTATACATGTTTATTAAATTACAACTTTCTTGAAAAAGGTAAAGCCCTTTTACATGTACTTTACAAAAATAGTATACATGTAGAAGTGCCAGAGCAAAATTGCTGCGGTATACCATTTTTTGATATAGGAGATTTAAATAGCTCCATCAAAAAAGCCAAATACAACGTAGATATGATGATAGACTACGTAAGAAACGGCTACGATGTGATAGTGCCAGTACCAACGTGTGCATTGCAACTTAAACATGAGTATCCTTTGCTTTTAAGAACACCAGAATCTAAAGAGCTATCTGAAAAGGTTTATGAAATAGGAGATTATTTGTTTTCTTTAAATCAAGAAAATCTTTTTAATAAAGATTTTAAAAACCATATGGGTAAGATAGATTATCATATAGCTTGTCATTTAAAGTCTTTAGGAGTTGGTTATAAATCTGCAGCGCTAATGAGGATGATACCAAATACAAAAGTAAGGATAGTAGAGATGTGCTCTGGACATGATGGTACTTTTGGTGTTAAAAAAGATACTTTTGATATGGCCGTTGGTGTAGGAAAGCCTTTGTTTGATAATATATTAAACCAAAAGGCAGATTTGGTAGTTTCAGACTGTCCTTTGGCGGGAAATTTTATAGAACTAAATACCACAAGGGTAGTTAAAAGCCCAATAGAAGTATTATCTATGGCTTATGGAGATGTGTTATGAAAAAAATAAACTATGAAAATATATTAAACTTATACGAGTATGAAAAGGCAAGACCCGAGAAAGTGAAAGAGCTTTTAGGTATAAAGAAAAAAAGAAGCATTTTTGCAGGTGATATATTTCACTTATTTTTTGAAAATACATTTAGCGTATGGTTTCAAATCCAGGAAATGATAAGAGCTGAGCGCATGGTAAAAGACGAAGATATAAATTTTGAAATAGAGGTTTACAACGATTTGATACCAGAACAAAACCAGCTAAGCGCCACACTTTTTATAGAAATACCAGATGAGAACGAAAGAAAGCGTAAATTAAAAGAACTTGTTGGAATACACGATGGTATTTTTATATCTTTCAAAGACCAAAAGATAAAAGCAAAAGCCAACGAGCAAAGTGATATGGATTATAAATTTGGTAAGGCTGCCACAATCCACTTCATAAAATTCGATTTTGACAACCATCAAAAAGAGCTTTTTAAAAATGAAAAAGCTTTCATAGAGATAAACCATAAAGATATAAATATAAAACAAGAGATACCGCAAGAAGTAAAGGAAGAGTTAGTAAAAGATCTTTATAGTGAGTAATATATATCATGGAAAAAATAGAAATTATATGTAAACTAAATAGCATGAAAAGGGATAGTTTATACATACTAACTTTATTGGTGTTTGGAATGGCGTATTTGGGTTTAGGCTTTGGTGCTTCGGTAAAAGATTCCGCTGTTAACAAGTCGGCCAAGTCTGAAGAGCCTCTTAACGTGATATTGGATTTTCACAATCCTAAAAGCGTTAAAATGGTAGATAATATTTTAGAGCATACTTCTAAAAACAAAAAAGCCCATGTGGTAGTGGAAGTATGGGGACCTACTATAAAGTATATGCTTAAAAACTCAAAAGAAGAAAAAGATTTTGAGAACTTTGTTAAACAAAGCGACGGTAGAGTACAATTTCATGTTTGTGAAAATACTATGCACAAATTCCACATCACAAAAGCTATGATGGGAGATTTTGCTAAACCTGTCAGAGGTGCTTTGATAGATATGAACATGCTTGAAAAAGAAGGCTATATGTACGTAAAACCTTAAACTAAATCTTTAAATTGTTTTCTTAGTAGTCCTAGTTTTTCTTCTAGGGCTTTTATATGAAAATCTATATCCTTGCTTTTGCCAGTAATTTTGTTGACAATCTTATCCCTCTCTCTTTTTAAATCTAATATTTTAATTTGAATGTCTTCTATTTCTTTTAATATATTTAGCCTTTTGTTTGATTTTTCTTCCATCATTTTTCTTATTTTTTCTTGAGTAATATTTTGATTAATCTCTTCAGCTAAATTAGGCACCTTTAGGGCTTTTACAAAATGTTTGATGAAGTTGTAGAGTCTTTGCATCTCCAGGAGGCTATCAAAAAGCTCATCTATGTATTTGAGCTCTTCTTGAGATATATGTTCAGCGTCAACAAATTGTTCTTTGATGGAATCTACTATCATAATGCTTGAAGCCCTTAGATAAGAACCATATAGATTTTCTTTAACGTTTATTAAAATCTTTTTTAACTCCAAGACTGGTATTTCGTCATCAAGCTTTATTATGTTGTCAAAAATATCTATATCTTTTAGTTGCTCTACGACTTTTTCGTTAAACAAAGAAGTAGCTTCTTTTACAACTTTGATCAAATCAAATAAAGTTATGTTGGTACTTTGTTTTATTAATCTTATAAGTAATAAATCAACATCAAAATCGGTCATATTCCTCCTCCTTACTTGCTATCTTCTAAAAGCCTTAAAAACTCCTCTTCGCTTATAGTTTTGATACCTAGCATGTTTGCTTTTCTTAGTTTGGTAGCACCTGGATCCTGTCCTACCACAAGGTAAGATGTATGATGAGTTACGCTATCTGATGTAGTGGCTCCAAGGGATTCTACCATTTGTCTGGCTACCTCTCTGGTACAACAAGAAAGTGTGCCCGTGAAAACAAATTGTAAACCGGCAAGCTTATTAGACACAGCTTCAGATACTTCTTTTAAAAGTACACCAGCTTCTTCTAACCTTTTTATCGTATTTATATTTTGCTCCAAGCCAAAAAACTCTTTTATACTTCTTGCAACTATATCCCCTATATCCTCTATATTTCTTAAGTCTTCTTCTGAGGCTTTTACTATATTCCATATATCCTTGTAATATGAAGCAAGTTTTTTTGCAGTGGTAAGCCCTACGTATCTTATGCCAAGACCATATAACACCCTTGCTAGGCCTCTTCTTTTTGAAGCTTCTATGGCATCTATAAGATTCTGAGCTGATTTTTTGGCAAACCTTGGAAGCCTTACCAAATCTGAAAATTTAAGATAGTAGATATCTGCTATATTTTTCACAAGTTTGGCATCGTACAAAAGCTGAGCCACAGCTTCCCCTAAACCTTTTATATCCATTGCATCTTTTGATGCAAAATGCCTAATCCTTAACACCACTTGAGCTGGGCAGGATATATTTATACACCTCCAAGCCACTTCGCCGGGGGCTTTTACAAGCTTAGAACCACAAGAAGGACAATACTTTGGAAAAACGATTGGCTTGGCATCTTTGGGCCTTGCTTCTTTTACAACGCTAACCACATAAGGTATCACCTCACCAGCCCTTTCTATAATAACCGTATCTTTTATGTGTATATCTTTTTCTCTTATAAAATCTTCATTGAACAAAGAAACACTTGATATGGTAACCCCGCCCAAAGATACCGGTTCTAATTTTGCCACTGGTGTTATATTGCCTACTCTTCCAACACTAAATATCACATCTAATATTATGGTAGTGGCTTGTTTTGCTTTAAATTTAAAAGCAGTGGCCCATCTTGGAGCATGCGATGTAAAACCTAGTTCATCGTACAAAGATATATCGTTTACTTTTATCACCATTCCATCTATTTCATAAGGTAGTGATTCTCTTTTTGATTCAAAGTATCTACAGTAATCTATAACCTCTTGGATATTTTTACAGAGTTTCATATCCAAAAACGGCGTTTTAAAACCAAGATCATGAAGCATTTTTATAGCTCCGTAGTGAGTTTTTGGCATATTGTTTGTGGGTTCTACGTATGTTATTTGGTAGACAAGGGCTGTTAGAGGTCTTTTGACTACTTCTTGGGGGTCTTGAAGTCTTATAGAACCAGCCGCTAAATTCCTTGGATTTGCGTAAGGAGGTAAGTTTTCCGCCATCCTCTCTTCGTTTATCTTTTTAAAATCATCTTTATTTATTATGACTTCTCCTCTTATTTCTAAAAGCCTAATACCTTGTTTTGAAAAATTTGCCCTTAGTGGTATCGTCTTGATAGTTTTTAGGTTTTTAGTAACATCTTCACCTACTTCCCCATCTCCTCTAGTAGCTCCTCTTACAAATAGATCGTTTTCGTATAAAAGCGATATACCAGCTCCGTCGTATTTTGGCTCAACGCAGTATTCTATATGTTCTTTTCCGCTTAATTCTTTTACTCTTCTATCAAAATCTCTTAAGTCATCTTCGTTGTAAGTGTTGTCTAAAGAAAGCATCGGTGCTAAGTGCTTTACTTGAGGAAATGTGCTTGATATATCGGAAGATACCCTTTGAGTGAGTGAGTCTGGGGTTATCAAGTCTGGATAATTATCTTCTATGCTTTTAAGAAATTTATAAATAGCATCGTACTCAGCATCTGATATAACGGGTTGATTTAACACATAATATCTATAGTCGTGATAATTTATAAGCTCTCTTAACGTATTGATTATTTTTATAGCTTCTTCTTTGGAAAGTTTAGGTGGATGTTTGTCTGGAGAAAGGTTATAAGTTTTTAAAATCTCTTTTGTTTTGTCTATAAAGAATTTGTCATTCATATGCGTTGTTTATAAGCTTTTAATGTATTAAGAAGAAGTGTTGCTACTGTCATAGGCCCTACACCACCAGGAACAGGTGTTATAAAAGAGGCCTTTTGGGATATACTTTCAAAATCTACATCTCCAACTATTTTCCCGTTTACTTTTGAAATACCAACATCTATCACCACTGCACCCTCCTTTACCATGTAGTCTTTTATCAAAAATGGTACTCCAGTAGCTGATATAAGTATATCGGCAGTTTTTGTGTATTCTACAATATCTTTTGTGTATTTGTGGCATACGCTTACCGTGGCATCGTAATTTAGCATAAGCATAGAAAGAGGTTTACCCACTATAAAACCAGCTCCTACTATACATACGTTTTTACCTTTTAGATCTATGTTGTATTCATCCAATAAAAGCTTAATACCAAGAGGTGTACAAGGGATAAAAGCGTTTTCCAAATCCCCAGAAAAAAGCTTGCCCATATTTTGAGGATGAAAGCCGTCTACATCCTTTGATGGGTCTATGGTGTCTATTACTTTTTGCATTGATATATGTGATGGCAATGGAAGCTGTACCAATATACCATCTACATCTTCTTGCTCATTTAGGCTTTTAATATGATTTAAAAGCACATCTTCTTCTACATCTTTTTCAAACATATCAAGTTGGGAGCTAAAACCAACATCTGCACAAGCTTGGACTTTGTTTTTTACATACACCAAACTAGCTTGGTCATCTCCCACAAGCACCACTACAAGCTTTGGTTTTCTCTCAAGATGTTTGACCTCTTGTTTTATGTTGTGCTTTATCTTCTTTGCTAAGCTTTTACCATCTAGTATATTCATACGCTCTTTAAATCCTTTATATTTATATTCAAATCAAGATTATCAGCTTTTATCTCTAAGTTTTTATAATACCCAGCTTTAGATCTATCTTTAAAATATACACTAAATTCTTTGTTGTGAGCGTTATCAAGTATATCCATTTTGTAAAGTTTTCCATCTTTTACGTAAACCATTTTTTTATAGACTCCGTTTTCACTTTCATATATAGTATAACCGTCTTTGCAAAGCACTTTATCGTCTTTGGTTATCACATCACCGTAAAAAAGCTTTGATAGATCAATAGGCAGGCTGATGCAACCAGATCCAAAACAAAGGTCTTTTTTAAAGTTTAAATTGCCGATAAACGTTTCCAACGTATAGTTGTCTTTGGCTTTTACCAAAGAAAAAGGATACTTTAAAATGCCGTAAGAAACGTAGCCTTCAGTGGTAAAATCTTGCGGGATAGAAACATTTTGATATTTATAGGGCTTGCACTTTGTAACAGGAGCACAAGAGTATATTAAAAGCCCAAAACAAACAAGAAAAAGTATTTTTTTCATAAACCTCTTAATTCTATAGAGGATGCATGAGCGTGAAGACCTTCTATTTTTGCAAGGTTATGGGCATGGTGTTTTACTTTGTCAAAGCCTTTTTTTGACACGTAAAGTATGGAAGAGCGTTTTACAAAATCATAAACGCCTAAAGCCGATGAAAACCTTGCGCTTCTTCCGGTAGGTAGCGTATGATTAGGGCCAAGACAGTAGTCTCCTAAAGCTTCCACAGTATACTCTCCTAAAAATATAGCACCGGCATTTTTTATAAATCCTAAAAGCTCAAAAGGATTTTCCGTATTTATTTCAAGATGCTCTGGGGCTATCATATTAGATAGTTCACAGGCTTTTTCTAAGTTTTTTACTATAAATATAGCTCCGTAGTTATCTATAGATTTTGAGGCTATATCTTTTCTTTCTAACTGTGATAAGAAAACATCAATCTCTTTGGCCACTGAGTAAGCCAAATCTTCGCAGTTTGTTATCAAAATAGCACTAGCTAGTTCATCATGCTCGGCTTGGGATAGCATGTCCATAGCAATAAAGCTTGGATCTGCAGAAGCATCGGCTATAATAAGCACTTCTGAAGGACCAGCCACCATATCTATTCCCACTATGCCATAAACCAATCTTTTTGCAGTGGCAACGTATATATTACCAGGACCGACTATCTTTTCTACAGCTGGTATTGTCTCAGTCCCGTAAGCTAATGCTGCTATGCTCTGAGCTCCTCCCACTCTAAATATCCTATCTACACCGCATATATAAGCAGCAGCCAATACTTCTTTCGTGGGTTTTGGACATACCATATAGACATTGGAAACACCGGCTACTTTTGCAGGTACTGCGTTCATAATAACAGAAGATGGATAAGCGGCTTTGCCTCCAGGCACATAAAGACCTGCACTTTCTACTGGTAATACCCTTTGGCCCAATATCATCCCATCTTCTTCTACCATAAAAGATTTCTCTTTTTGATTTTCATGGAATTTATACACTCTTTCATAGGAAAATTGAAGAGCCTTTTTGGTGTTCTCGTCTAAATCTTTGTAAGCGTTTTCTATGGCTTCTTTTGGTATCTCTATGCCTTCTTTTTTAAGGTCAATGTTATCAAACTCAAGGGCGTATTTATATAAAGCCTCATCTTTGTATTTTATAACGTTTTCTATTATCTCTCTTACCTTATCTAGATACTGCTGTTCAAACACCTTAGCTCTGTTTAAAATCTTCTCTAAGATTTTTGAGCTTTTAAAATCTTTAATTGTAAAATCTTCAATAGCAATCATAGATATATTTTATCAGATTTTTTCCAAAAGCATAAAAAATTTGTTTATAATATTTATTATGTATTATATATTTCTTGGTATTCCAGCTTTGATTTATATGTTTATATTTTTATATAACCATAAAAGCCCAGAATTTTTTGGGATGCCATTTTTTTACTGGTTTCAAATCTTGATGCTTGTAATAACATCTATTTTTTACGCTTTGGCGGTGTTTTTGGGAAAAGACGATGGTTAGTCTGATAGTGTTTTTGGCACTTTTTATCGTGTTTTCTTACCTTGGTTTAAAGGGTAAAGACTTTAGGGCTGGGAATCTCGATCTGTTGCACGAATGGGCTCTTGGGGGGCAGAGATTTGGGGCGTGGTTGCTTTGGTTCTTAATAGGGGCTGATCTTTTTACAGCTTATACTTTTATAGCGGTACCTTCTGGATTATTTGCCAAAGGTCCTATATTTTTCTTTGCAGTGCCTTATGTGGCTATGGGATTCGGAGTGGCTTTGGCGGTTATGCCAAAGTTTTTTGCAGTCTCAAAAGAAAAGTGTCATATAACGGCGGTGGATTTTATAAAAGATAGGTATAACTCTAAAAGCTTAGCCATTATGGTGGCGCTTGTTGGTATAGCGGCAGAGCTTCCTTATATAGCCCTTCAAATCGTTGGTATGAAGGTAGTGTTATCTACACTTCTTATGCAGTTTAAAGGTATAAATCAAAACTTTGTAAACGAGATATCTCTTAGTTTAGCGTTTTTGATACTATCTTGGTTTACTTACAAATCAGGGCTTAGAGGAGCTACTCTTACGGCGGTGCTTAAAGACTTTCTCATACTTGGGACTGTTGTAGTGCTTAGCCTTTATATACCTTTGCATTACCATGGTTTTTATAAAGCTTTTGAAATAAAAAAAGCATACGCCACGTTGAATCCAAAACTTATAAGCGCATATATAAGTTTATCTGTTATGAGTGCCTTAGCGTTGTTCTTATACCCTCATGCTATAACGGGTTGTCTTAGTTCAAGTGATGTGAAAGTTTTGAAGAAATCTATAGCGTTTTTACCTATTTATGGAATCGGCCTAGCTATTCTGGCGCTTTTTGGTGTACTTATATACGAAGTAAAACCAGCTATGGATATGTTAAACCATATACCAGCTTCTGCTAAAGGTTCTTTTGTGGTACCAGCGTTGATAGTTTCCACAATGCCTCAGTGGTTTAGCGGTATAGCTTTACTTGGAATATTCATAGGCGGTCTTGTGCCAGCTTCTATAATGGCTATAGCAAGCTCAAATCTGATGGTAAATGTACTTAGAGAGTTAAATATTTCAAATCCTTCAAACGAGACAAAGCTTGCAAAATGGTTTTCATTCTTGTTTAAACTAATTCCTCTTCTTTTTGTATTTCTAGTACCTCCTACTTTTGCAATAGCATTGCAGCTAATTGGTGGTATTGTCATACTTCAAACGCTTCCTTCCATATTTTTAGGGCTTTTTGTAAGACATTTAAACAAAGAAAGCCTTATGATAGGACTTGTAACTGGTATTATTTTTGGTATCTACGAGCTTGAAAAAGTAAATCATTTTGGTATCATACAAAACGTTCTAATGCCATCTTCTTTTGGTCCTATATTTATAGGTTTGCCGGCTTTGGCTATAAATCTTTTTGTTGTTTTGATCGGTTCTTTTTATCAATACATTTTCCGCAAAAGCGCTCGATAGGACATATGTTGCAGCTTGGTTTTATGGGTTTACATATACGCTGACCAAAGGATACCAAATATCTATTTATATCAATCCAATATTTTTTAGGTAGTATGTTTTTTAGCGCCTCTTCTGTTTGTTCTGGGGTTTTTGTTTTTACTAAGCACCATCTGTTGGTAATACGATGCACATGCACATCTACACAGATGGCTGGTATGCCAAACCCTTCTGCCAATACCAAATTCGCTACCTTAAGCCCTACACCAGGAAGTTCAAGAAGCTCTTCCAACGTATTTGGTATCTTAGCGCTATATTTTTCTACCAAAATCTTTGAAAGCTCTTTTAAGTTTTTTGCTTTTGTGTTGTAAAATCCAACGCCGTATATAAGCTCCTTTAACTCTTCTTCTTTGATGTTGTACAAATCCTCTATAGATTTTACCTTAACAAAAAGTCTTTCACAAACCCTTGCGGTAGTCTCATCCTTTGTTCTGGTGGAAAGAAGGGCGCATACAAGCACCCTAAAAGGGTCTTTTGTGGTATGAGCTATAAGGGTAACAACCGGTGCATGGTTTTCTTCATAATCTTTTTTTAAAATCTTAAACACTTTAGGTATGTCGGTTTTTTTCACCGTTTCACTTGTATATAAGCTCTATATATTTGGTGGTATCTGCAATTTCTGGTAAAGGTGGTGGATTTTCCATGCTATAACCTGTTAGAAAATACCAATCGTCAAATATATTGTAGCCAGTGTTTTCTATAAAAAATCTCATTTTCTTTGCTAAGTCTTCTGGATTTCCGCATTCTAATATATAGTTTGCTAATTTTTTGTTTTGGTCTTCGATGCTTTTAATATTAAAAGCCTCAAATCTTTTTCTTTCGTAGTTTAGATTTATATCAGAGATATAATATCTGTTTACCTTTCTTAGCTTGTTGCTTAGCTCTTCATCAAGAAGTTTTCTGCCAAAGATAAGCTCTTCTTGAAACTTTTCAAATATATCGGCATGTCTTGCTTTGGTCCACATTTGCATAACGCCTCTTTGGGCGGTTTCGTTAAAAGCCGTGGTAGGACCCATAGCCCATACGTGGGGGTTTATGTGAAGATGTATTTCATCGCATATGGCATCAAGCTGTGCATGAGTGTAAATACCCATCACTTTCACATGAGATTTTATAAACTTATCCTTAAACAAGGATAACATAAAGTATTTGTAGTTTGGATTTATTTCTGGATTGCCGTAAAGCCTTACTTCAAACTTACCTTCCAAATCTCTTAGATAGTCTACTGCTTTTAATATGATGTGATGGCCCTTTGTTACTTGCCAGTTGGATAAGAATGCAAAGATTGTTTTTTTTCTTGGTTTCGAATATTTGGCTTTGGTTTTTTCTATGATATCTTTTGATCTTTTTTCATCCCTTTTGTTGGCGGCAAAACCTTGCTCTGGTAATACTAAGTTTATTATGTTATCTGGTTTTACGCCAAAATCTAATATAGCATAAGCCCCGTAAGCGCCGTTTGATATATTTAGGTTTATGACATCTTCCATGAGGTATTTTCCGTAGTCAAGCCTTCTTTTCATCTCTATTGCCACCACTTTTTTCTGGGATTCTGTAAGGTTTAGACCCATCATGATGTTGTATTCTTCCACAAATCTTTCTGGTGTAAACTCATCTTGGGCTATACATTGAAATTTGTTTTGCTCATACTTATAAGTAGAAAACATATGCCAAGAGGGTTCTAATAAGTACATAGAATGCATAGTGTTTAGGACCTTATATCCAAATTGTTTAGTTTTTTCTATTATAGAAAGGGGCATAATAGATTGAAAATGTATAAAGTCCCAATCGGGCTTCATAGCTAAAAATTTAAACCATATCTGTGTAGTAGGTTCTTCGTAGACTTCGGTCATAGGAGAGTATCCGTGCTGATATAAAAACCAATCTCTTCTGGTGAAGACATTGTATGTAATACCTTCGTATTGGGCGTTTAAAAGATCAAATTCATTTTGCTTGCCTATCATAAAAGGTGGTAATATAGTAAACACTTCCACATGGTGGCCTAAGTTTTTTAGGTTTTTAGCAAGAATATAGATGTGCTTATCTTCTCCGCTTTGTGGTTCCGAAGGCGGTACCCATCCTACCAGTAAAACTCTCATAAACTCTCCTATCAATATTTAAAATTACCGTTTAAAATCTTTTGATAAAAGTTTGGTGGCAAAAATGCGTTTTTGTGTATTTCATCTGAGTAAAATCTCGTTTCTACATCAACTTCTCTTGATATTTCTCGTGGATTGTAAACTTTGGAACCCACTGAAAAACTCCACCAATACCCAGCGTATACTGGTATAACGGTGGTGTAAAGGTCTACTATAGGAAAGCTTTTTTTCAAAGCTTTTTGAAAACGCACAACTATATCAAGATGATAGTGCAAAGATTCAGATTGTCCAACGTATATACCATCTTCTTTTAAAGCTTCAAACACATATTTAAAGAACTCTTCTGTGGTAAGTACATGTGCGAAACCAACAGGATCTGTAGAGTCTACTATGATAACATCAAACTCATTTTTATAGTCTTGAATGTATTTAAAACCATCTTCATTTAGTATGATAGCTCTAGGATCATCCATCGAACAAGCGACGGTGGGGAAAAACTTTTTAGACACTTCTACTACATCTTTATCTATATCCACCAATACAGCTTTCTTTACAGACTTGTGTTTTAAAACCTCTCTTAGGATGCCACCGTCTCCTCCACCTATTATTAGCACATTTTGGGGATTTTTATGAGCAAACATTACAGGATGAGTTAGCATTTCGTGATAGAAAAATTCGTTTTTTTCTGTAAATTGCACTACACCATCAAGTATCAATATTTTACCAAAGTAATGGGACTCTACTACTTGAATCTCTTGATATTTTGACTTGCCTTCGTAAAGGATTTTGCTTATGCCATAACAATGTCTTATAGGTGCATAAGGGTCTCTCTCCATAAAATATACATCTTTCATAGTTTCTTCTCCTCTCTAAACAAGTTTTATTCAAATTATAGCACGTTTTTTATGCGAGATATAGCTTCTTTTAAATATGCTATATCCTTTGCAAAAGAAAATCTTACAAATCTATCGGTTTGATTGGTACCAAAATCTATTCCAGGTGTAATTGCTACCCTTGTTTTTTCAAACAGAAAATCGCAAAATTCTTTCGATGGAATATTGTATTTTGATATATCTGCCCATATATAAAAAGCTCCTTCTGGCTTTACTGGTATGTTAAATATATTTTTTAAATCCTCGTAAAAGAAATCTCTTCTTTGTTTAAAAGTATTCCTAACGAAGTTGAGATATTCATAGTCAAAAGCCCCCAAGGCAGCGTATTGGGATAGAGTAGGAGCACTTATAAACATATTTTGAGATAGTCTTTCTATGTCCTCTATATATCGTTCTGGTACTATAATCCAACCTATTCTAAATCCTGGCATACAAAAGAACTTAGAGAAACTATTTATTACAAAGATATTATCGCTGTAAGAAAGAGCAGTTTTTATGCTTTTATCATAAGTAAGTCCATGATATATTTCATCGCATACAAAGATCTTTTTATTTGCTTCACAAAATTCTATTATATCTTGTAGGTTATCTTCGCTGTATACAACACCAGTGGGATTCGAAACTGAAGAGATTAAAAGTAAATCAAATTCAACGTTTTTAAGGTGCTCTTTTGTGATTTGGAAGCTTGTATCCTTGAAAACAGGTATTTTTACTATATTTTTATCAAAAGCGTAAGCTATGTTTTCGTAACAAGGATAACCTGGATCTTGTAAGGCTATGTTTTTTTCTTCTAAAAGCCCAAATATCAAAGAAAAGGCTCCTGAAGAACCAGTAGTTATGATGATTCTTTCTGATGATATTTCTATGTTGTAGAAATTTCTGTAGTAAGTTGATATAGCATCTCTTAGGGCTTTTAAGCCTTTTGCTTCAGTATAACCAAAATATCCACTGTTTACGGCTTTTTGAAGATGTTTTAAAACGTTTGGAGATGGTGCTAAATCTGGCTCTCCAATTTCAAGATGGATTGCATCTTCAAAAGATGATGTTTTTTTTAGAATGTCCATTACGATAAATGGTTTTATATGTTTAAACATTGCTTATAAAATCTTTTATTTTTCTAGTGATGGATTCTATGTCTTTTTCTTTAAATATGCCGGAGCCTATAACAAATATATCGACATATTCTTTTACAAGGTGCAAATTGTTAAATTTCAATCCACCATCCATTTCTACAAGACAATTTAGACCTTTTTCTAAAATTCTTTGTTTTAAGCTTTTAGCACGAACAATTGAACGATCTATAAAGCTTTGACCACCAAAACCAGGATTTACAGACATAAGTAGTATGTAATCGGCATAATGCACAATCTCATCGATGCTATCCAAAGATGTACCGGGATTGATGGCAACACCGGCTTTTGCTCCAAGGGTTTTTATCAGCTCAACAGTCCTATGAATATGAGGTACGTTTTCTATGTGAACAGACACCATAGATGCTCCAGCTTCTACAAACTCTTTTATATAGGCATCTGGATTGTTTATCATAAGATGAGCGTCAAAAGTGACATTTGGCAATTTTTCTTTTAAACATTCTAAAACATAAGGTCCCACTGTGATATTTGGTACAAAAGCCCCGTCCATTACATCAAAATGTATTATATCTGCCCCGCCTTTTAATGTAGCTTCTATATCTTTACCTAAATTCCAAAAATTAGCAGAAAGTATTGAAGGAGCAAGGTATTTCATTTTTCTGTGATGGTTTCGTCTACCTTCATACCAAAATGCCTTCCTTCTTGTTCTATATATCCTAACACCTTATCACCTTTTTTTAGTTCTACCACAGATATAAGTTCTCCGTCTGGTTTTACAAGCCTTATAGTTTCTGCGTTTTGAAGCACCGCTGATAGTTTTTTGCCGTTTGAGATAGCTTCTACTAAAAGCATAGGTCTTCTTTCAATCTTTGCTCTTCCTACGTAAACTGTCCTTCCGTTGCCGTTTTTATCGTACACCATCACAGGTTTTCCAGCTTCTGCTTCACACAAGTATATAGTTTTGTTGTTGGGAGCCTTGATATACATATGTACAGCACCAGCGTTCACCCTAAAAGGTCTTGAAGCAACGTAAGGGTTTTCTTCTGTTTCTGCCGCCACCAAAAGCATTCCACCCGAAGAGTTGCCCACCAGCATACCTTCTGCTTTTTTAAATATAGAAGTTGTGTCTACGCACACTCTATCTCCCATGCCTACTGGTAGCACTCTTAAGATTTCAGCTTCTACAAGGTTTAATTTTTCTTTTGGTTCCACTACGTTTGATATCTTTTTTATAAGATTTAAATCAGGATCTTTTAAAACGACACCCTTTACACCTTTTTCCAATATGTTTAAGGCGGTTTTCGCTTCTTCTTCGGATTTTACTATAACATATACATCTTCTTTTTGGGCTATGATATTTTCCAACGGAATTATAGTCCAATCTGTGGTTTCTACTAGTACCTTTTTTGGTGATTTAGCAGCCCTTAGCTCATCTTCTTTGTTTAAAATCTTGATATACTCTATATCTTCTCCCAATATCCACGTTTCTATTTTACCTAACTTACTTACGTTTTTTGCCTCTTCTTCTGATTCTACTATTATAGCTTTTACGCCAGACTCTAAAGCGGTTGTGATAGCATTCTTCTCTTTAGACCACAATATAAATTCTTTCTCTTCCATAACATTATTTTAGCACATTAAAGGTTGTTGTATAAGCTCTTGTTTATATCTATCTTGGCATGAGCTCTTAAATCTTTTATAAGGTAATTCATTAAAACGTTTGCTTTTAGACTTATCAATTGAACAAATGTCTGTTCGGGATTTTGCTGATTTTTTATGCTTCTTGAGTCCACTTCTATTATTACGTAAGCGCTACCGCTAGCGGAGACGTAGGGACCAAAGAATGCAGGTGTTTTTTCTGTAACCATCGGCACTATATCGGAAGATTTTATATCCACCATTGTAGATATTTTAGATAAAGGTAGGTTGTTAAATGCTACAGGCTTTATACTTACAGGTTTTTTAGCTTTTAAGTTATTGTATATATTTTTAGCAAAATCTTTTAAAGCCAATATCTTTTTTTCCATTATTAAATCTTGGATCACTTGGTTTTTTGCTTGAGAAAGCGGCATTATAGCAGCGTTTTTTGTACTTTGATATGTGAAGATGTATATGTTGTTACCAACGTTTCCTACTAGCACAGGATTTTGCGGGTTTAGGGCTTTTACTACTGCACCAAAAGTTTTTGACATTGTTTTTTCATCAAAAGCTTTGAAACCAGGTGGTATTTTACCAGATTTAAGAGCCATGTATATTTCTCTTGCTTTATTTTTGTCTGTGGTTTCCCAATATATTATAGATGATGGGTTTACTATTTTAAACTCATCTTTATGTTTGTTGTAATAGTCTTCTATTTCTTGTTCTGTTGGTGTATAGTTTATGTTTACAGAGTTTGGGTCTATTATATAGGCTTTCCCAGATAAAAGTGTGTTGTTTATCATATTAGCTGCATTTAATTCTATATCGCTAACATAAGATGCGTTTGTGACAAACAAGGTATATTTTTGTATGGTAAGTTGCTTTTTTATATAGGATTCATAGGTTTCTGGTGTATATCCGGCTTCTGCTAACACAGCTTTATATCTATCAAAGTTGAATTTTCCATCCACTTGGAAAGAAGGATCTTGAGATATTATATCTGCCACTTCTTTATCGGATACTAAAAAGCCTTCTTTTTTGGCTTGTTCGTATAAAAGATCATCATCTATGAGAGAATTTAAAATCTCTTGCTTTAATATGGGTGTCATTTGTTGGTTGGTTCCCATGGCTACTCTTCTAAAATCTGCTATACTTATGCAATCACCATTTGCTTTTGCTATGCAGTTTTCTGATGAATGAAACAAAGACGTAATGTTACCAGCCGCAAAGTTCCACAGGAAAAAAGCTGCTGTTACTATACCTGATAAGATAGCAAACGTTTCTTTGTGTTTTCTTATAAACTCAAACATATCACTATTATAACACTTTTATTTTGTTTTTTGGGGTTTTGTTGGCGGGTTTAATTTATCTTTTAGTAAAACTTTTCTAATGAGGTAAGTTTGTAAAAAGCTAAGTATGTTGTTTATAGTCCAATAAATTACTAAAGCTGCTGGGAACGAAGCAAACAAGAATACAAAAAATAAAGAACTTATATACATGATAGAGTTTTGTCTTGGGTCTGGATTTGGGGTTAGTCTCAAAGACATAATCATGGTTATACCCATTAAAATAGGTAAGATATAATACGGGTCTTTTTGGGTTAAGTCGTGTATCCATAGAAAATGAGCCAGTTTTAAATCTGCTGTTATCACAATAACCTTGTAAAGGGAGAAAAATATTGGGATTTGCACAAGTATGGGTAAGCATCCCGAAGCTGGGTTAAAGCCCACTTCTTTGTATAGTTTCATAATTTCTTCTTGCATTTTAACGGGGTCGTCTTTGTATTTTTCTTTGATTTTTTCCATCTTTGGAGCTACTTCTGAAAGTTTTGACATTGATAACGTAGATTTGTAGTTTAGCGGGAAGAACAATATTCTTATTAAAAGTGTCAAAACAAAAATAGATATTATCCAGTTTCCGGTTTTTATATAAATAAAATATAAAAATTTAAACAAAGGCTCTACCACTATTCTAAAGTCTCCAAAATCAAGCACATCAGTAAGGTTTGCTTTCTTAAGCAAGTCATACTCTTTTGGTCCAAAAAACATAAGAGCTTTACCATCAAAGGAGACAAGCATGAATGTAAAGTCATCTTTACCTAGTCTTTCTTTGTATATCTGTATAGAATTTATATGGCCTTTTATTCCTTGAAAGAAGAATCTACTTTCTTCGCCTGCAAAAGATATGTTGCCGGTTATTACTTTATAAGTTTTTATATCATCATTGTCTAGTCTTTTAACATTTTCGTTTATATCAAAAACTGGTCCTTGGTGAGTATGTAAATCCTCTTCGTTTAGGTTGTTGCCAATCATTACAAAATAGGGTTTGTTATAACCTATCAAAGATACGCTTATTTTTGATATAAAACCCTCTTTATCAAAGGATATATCTTTAACAACGCTTATGTTTGGTAGCTTTAGTGTCATAACGACGTTGTTGTTGGTTACCGAGATGTTGTAGTTGCTAAAGTTTATAGCCTCGTCTATAGAAGGGTTGCCGGTGTAAACTTCTAAAGGAAAAACCTTTAGTGCGTATTCTTGGGGGGTTATAAGGTTTTGTTTAAAGTTTTTGATATAATAGTATGTTATCCTACCACCGTTGTAAGCAAATTTTACATCTGCATCTTTAAAATGAAGTAAAACTCCGTTTTGTATATCCTGGGTTTGTCTTTGGTTGTTGAGAAATAAGTTTATACCGCCCTGATATTGATAAGTAAAAATTGCTTGATTAGCAGTTGTTTTTTTAGCTTTTTGCTGGGGGGTTGTTACTGTTGGGCTTTTAAAAAAGTATTCAGTGATGTATTGATAAGCAAGTATAGTAATAGATACTGCAAAAAATATTGCAATTAATCTTTTTAAATCTATCTGTTCCATTATGGATAATCTATACCACCCTTATTCCAAGGATTGCATCTTAATATGCGCCAGAAAGCTTTCATACCACCTTTAAAAGCTCCATACTTTTCAATGGATAAAATAGCATAATGAGAACATGTAGGATAAAATCTACATGAGCTAGGATATAAAGGTGATATACAAATCTGCCAAAACCTAACAAATTTTATAAGCAAATATTTCAAGGGACTAGTCTCTTTCTCCCCTTTTGTCTTCTTCTTTTTATAACATTTCTACCAGACCTTGAAGACATACGGGCTAAGAATCCGCTCACACGTTTTCTTTTCCTATTTGAAATATGAGGTTTTAAAGCATTTGTCATAGTTACCTCTTTTTAAATGGGTAGATATTTATAATCGCCTCTACCCAAGGCGACGCTTTAAAGTTTAGAATCCAGCTTTTCCTGAGAATATACCAGTAAATACAAATATTATAGAGAACAACATTGCATAAAGTGCAAAGGTTTCAATGAATGCCAGACCTATGAACATTATAGTTTGCAACTTACCTGCCATGTTTGGATTTCTAGCCATGCCCTCTTCCGCACCTCTTATAGCAGAACCAGCACCTACACCAGCACCCAAAGCACCAAGGCCTATAGATACGCCTGCAGCAACCGCCATCAAACCATAAAAAAGCGCTCTTGCATGGGCATCGGAGCTACTTGAACTAGCAGTGTCAGCCATTGCTATGCTACTAGCAAGAGTTAAAAGCATGAGAGTTTTAAGCTTCATAAATATCCTCCTAATTTATTAATAAAACTGGTTTACCTACTGATTTTGAAAATTTTGAAATATTTTTGTTGAAATTATTACAAGCCACTATAAGCATGTCTGGATTTATGCTATTGTATAAAGCTTTTGCTTCTTCTTCAAAATCACCCACCTTTACATGAAACTTTATGTTAAGCTCTTTGGGAAACATATGTTTTAATCTATCTAATGTTCTATTTACACTATCTTCTTTCATCTTAGGATCAAAGGGCATTCCAAAAGAAAGGGCTATATCCTCAGCTTTTTTAACAGACTCTAAAACTACAAGCGCATCAACCTCAGTTTTAAAGACATTCAAAAAGTCTATTATCTTTCCTGTAGAGCTTTGACAATTACCGCTTTCCATATCCATTATTAGAAGAATCTTATTTATATTCATATCAATGTTCCTCGTGTACCACCGCACCAGCTATATATATTGTGCTTAATATCATAAAAATAAAAGCTTGTAAAACAATGGCTAATACCTTTATTGTTATTAAAAATACAAGTACTATTGGAGATACTGCCAACGTAAACGGATTCCCTATCAAAACACCTATTATTGAAATAAGAAGTATAGCTCCACCTTTCATATTTGCAAAAAGACGTAAAGATAGGGATACAACCCTTCCTAAGTGAGACATGATTTCTATTATAAAGAAGAAGGGTGCTAAAGCTTTTATTGGCCCCATAAAGTGTTTTATATAACCAAGACCGTTCACTCTAAAGCCTTCAAAGTGGTATAAGAAAAATACTATAAGTGTAAGTGCTAAAGTGGTATTTATGTTGCCAGTGGGTGCATCTACAAAAGGTAAAAGCTCCATAACATTTCCAAAGAATACAAAAAGCCCTATAGAGGCTATAAGAGGTAAATAGCGTAGACCTTGCTCGCCCATGTTTTCAGTGACCATAGATTTGCAAAAATTTATATAGGATTCAATTACAAATTGCAATTTTGATGGCATGATTTTAGGTTTGCCAGCAGCTAATACAACGCCCAGTGCTACTACCATGGCTACTATACTAGTTATTACATGCTCATAATGTTCCATGGGGAATATTATAGCATAATAATATAAAAATTTCTCTAAAATTTTTTATCTTTTTTATATGGTCCTAGAAAATGTTGGTTTTTCTTTGGCTTTTGAATATACATCAAAAACTATAGCTATATTTCTTATCAATAGCCTGCCTTCTGGGTTTACCTCTATCTTATCCTCATTTATGCTAATAAGACCATCTTCTTCTAGTTCTTCTAGCTCTAAAAGCTCTTTTTCAAAATATAAATCAAAGTCTATGCTAAATCTAGAAGCTATATCCTTTTTATCTACGTAAAGATTACACATAATGTCCATTATCACTTCTCTTCTTATTATATCGTCTTGGTTTAAGATATACCCTCTCATAATAGGAAAAACGCCTTTATCTAAAGCGCTATAGTAATCTCTTAAGGTTTTATGATTCTGGAAATAAGCTTTGTCTAACATGCCTATAGATGTGGCACCAATTCCTATTAGATGAACGCCTTTTCTGGTGGTATAACCTTGGAAGTTTCTCCAAAGTTTTCTATGCTTTTGGGCTAAATAAAGATCGTCTGTTTTTTTTGCAAAGTGATCCATACCTATAAAAGCGTAATCACTGGCTTCAAACAACTCTATCGCTAACTTTAACATATCAAGTTTTATTGATGCTTCTGGCAGAGTTGTAGCATCAATTTTGCGTTGAAGCGGTTTTAGCCAAGGCACATATGCAAAATTAAAAACTGCTACCCTATCTGGAGAAAATTCTATCGTTTTTTCTATGGTGCTTTTAAAGGTATCAACCGTTTGGCCCGGTAATCCATACATAAGGTCTATGTTTAAGCTTTTATAACCTAAACTCCTTATATCGTAAATTACATTTTTTAAAAGCTCTTCATCTTGCACTCTGTTTATGCGTTCTTGCACATTTCTATCAAAGTCTTGTATCCCCATACTAATTCTGTTGAATCCAAGTTCTTTATAGAGTTTTAGTTTTTTGTAATCTATATGACGCGGGTCTATTTCTATTGATACCTCAGGCTCTTCTGTAAAATCAAATCTGTCTTTGATAAAGGACATCATATTGTAGAAATCTTCATTATCTAGAAAGTTTGGAGTGCCCCCGCCTATGTGAAACTGGTCAATTTTCTTATAATCTTTCAAAACATCTTTTAGCATATCAACTTCTTTAAAGAGATAGTTAAGATATGGTTTTGCCACATCTGTTCTATGAGAAATTATTACGTTACATCCGCAAAACCAACACGCATTTTCACAGAAAGGTATATGAATATATAAAGAAAGAGGTCTTTCGTCGTGCAATATATCTTCTAGTTCTTTTTTGTAAACCTCAGAGGACAGAGGCTTAAACTCTACCGCTGTAGGATAGCTAGTGTATCTTGGACCTGGTTTATCATACTTTTTTATAAGGTTAAAATCTATCTTAGTATTTTTGTACATAAAACACTCCTACAGTTAAATATAAAACTATTTTTTCTAAAAGCTATACAACAAAAATCATCTTGCATACTCTACAAACCTATTTTCTCTTATAACTACAACCTTTATGTTGC
Source organism: Hydrogenobaculum sp. Y04AAS1 (assembly GCF_000020785.1). Classification (NCBI taxonomy): domain Bacteria; kingdom Pseudomonadati; phylum Aquificota; class Aquificia; order Aquificales; family Aquificaceae; genus Hydrogenobaculum; species Hydrogenobaculum sp. Y04AAS1. The sequence continues at coordinate 824,832 of NC_011126.1, read as the reverse complement.
CAGGATAATCCATTTCTTCTTCTATCTTCTTGGCAATCTTCTTAGACATATCGTAAGCTTGTTCATCTGTGAGTTCAGAAGGGGATACTATAACCCTTACTTCTCTGCCGGCTTGCATAGCATATACGTTTGATACACCTGGAAAACTTTTCACAATCTCTTCAAGTTTTTCTAACCTTTTAATATAAGCCTCTAGAGATTCCCTTCTTGCTCCTGGCCTTGCTGCGGAAAGAGCATCTGCTGCACATACTAAAGCTACCTCTGGATATTTAACAGGCTCTTCTTCGTGATGCGCTTTTATGGCGTTTAAAACATAGTCAGGCTCTTTATACTTTTTGCACAATTCTATACCTATGTCTGTGTGAGAACCACCCATTTCGTTTGATATGGCTTTCCCTATATCGTGCAAAAGTCCAGCTCTTTTAGCAGCTTTTTCGTTTAAACCTAGTTCAGCAGCCATGAGCCCAGCTATCGTTGCTACCTCTTTTGAATGGAGCAATACGTTTTGCGAATAAGATGTCCTGTAGTAAAGTTTACCTATGTAATAATAAAGTCCTGGGTTCATATCGTGGATGCCTAACTCCATAACAGTTTCTTCACCTAGCTTTCTAATGTTGTTGTCCATTTCTTTTTTAACTTCTTCTACAACCTCCTCTATACGAGCTGGGTGTATTCTGCCATCAATTATAAGTTTTCCAAGGGCTTGTTTGGCTATCTCTCTTCTCATAGGGTCAAAAGATGAAAGCGTAACGGTATCTGGGGTATCGTCTATTATAATATCAACACCTGTTAATATTTCAAAAGCTCTTATATTTCTTCCTTCCCTTCCTATGATACGTCCTTTAAATTCGTTGCTTGGTAGCTCTATAGTAGACGTGCTGTAATTTATTGCTATTTCTGGGGATAGCCTTTGAATAGATGTGGTGATAATTCTTTTCGCTTCCCTTTCAGCCTCTTCTTTTGCCTTTTCTTCTATGGCTTTTGCTATCCTTATACTTTCTATCTTAGCCTCTTCTTCGGCTTTTCTTAATATCTCTTGGTAAGCCTCTTCTTTAGTTAAAGATGCTATTCTTTGGAGTTCTAGAAGTTCCTTGTTTTTAAGTTCTTCTATTTCGCTTTTAATGGTTTCCACGTTTTTATACTGCTGCTCTATCTCTTTTTCTCTCTTTTGAAGAGCTTTTTCTAGTTCTCTTAGTTCCCTTTCTTTTGCGTAAAGCTCCTCTTCTTTTTTCTCAAGGCTTTGTAGCTTTCTTTCTAGGTTTATCTCTTTGGACTCTAAGCTTCTCTCTCTTTGTAAAAGAGATTGCTCTTTTGAAGAAAGTTCTTCTTGTTTCCTAATGTAGTCTTTCTCTAACTCTTCTTTTCTAAGCTCTAGCTCTTTTTTGATGGCTTCTTTTTCTTTCCCTAACTTTTCGTTTTCTTTCTTGATAAACTCCATGTACTTGGATGCTTCTCTTTCTGCCAGTTCTTTTGAATACTCTAGCTGTTTCTTAGCTTCTTCTAGTATGGCATCTGCCTGTCTTTTAGCTTCTTCTAATAGGATTTTTGACTCTTCGGATGTGTTTGGTAGATTCACCACTTGTTTTTCGCTTAGCTTTTTAAAAGCTAAAAATCCAAAACCAGACAATACCAATACTAAAATGGATAAGATACCTATAACGACAGTTTCCATTGGTAATTACCTCCTTCTATTACATAATTTTCAGAAATGATTTTGTTAAGTTTTACATCAAAAGGGTCTTTCTCTATAGAGTCAACAATTTGAAAATCATAACATATACCTATAGAAAATATGTTTTTATTTGCCGATAAAAACCTATCGTAAAAACCCTTACCAAAACCTACACGGTAAAGATGTTTATCAAAGCAAACTCCAGGTACCAAACAAAGATCTATACTCGTTTCCTGGCACTCTTCTGGTTCTAAAGTATTGTAAATGGATTTCACAAAAGGGCTTCTGTAAATACAAGGCACAAGGGTATCGTTAACAATTTTTGGTAAAGAAATAATTTTCCCTTCATATATACTTATATCAATAAACGGATTTACCTCTTTTCTTATGGGAAGATAAACCATCACAGACTTAGCCCTTTTAAAATCTCTATCTTGCAAAAGGTTCTTTGCTATCTCTAAGGAAGCATTGCATACTTCTTCCTCAGAGAGCATGTCGCGTCTTTTCAAAAAAATACTTCGTAATTCCTTTTTTGACATATACCTCCATAATTAGGAGGCAAAAGAAGAAAGACAAGAAGGGTTTATTACCCACCCTACCGTCGTGCAAACATACATGCGGGCCTCCTATTTTTAGGTGGGCGCCCTGTCAGAGGGTCTACTGTGAGACGCCCCTGAACTTCCGAGCTCCCTAATAGCTCACATGTAGGCCCCAAAAATATCTTCACACTAACGAGTAGGGCAGGCTTTTATTTAAACTAAACAAATCTAAGCTCTATACCCTCTTCTTTAAGGTGTCCTAATAGCTTTTCTATTAGAACATTTACTTCTTCATCTTCTAAACTTCTATCAAGGGCCCTTAAACTAAGTCTTAGACCTACGCTCTTCTTATTTTCTTCTATTTGCTCTCCTTTATAAAAATCAAATACTAAAACATTCTCTAACATGCTTCCAAAAAACTCTCTTATGAGAATAATAAGCTTTTGAACATCAAAATCAATGCTCATTATCAGTGATATGTCTCTAACTATCGGTGGATATTTAGATATTTCTTTTATATCATGATATTTTGCTTTATTAGGAATTTCAAACTCACATATAATTGTATCTTGAAGTATATCGCTTTTTAAAACGCCAAAAAATCCTATATCTTTATTGTCAAATGTTAAGCTTCCCTGTTGATAAGGATGAAGGAATGGCAAACTAGAAAAACCAAACATAATATCTTTGTTTATAGTTTTTACTATCTCCTTTATATGGTTTATATTCCATTTTGTTTTAGGGTATATTCTCTTGTGTCCTCTTAACAATATGCATATACTTGTAGGTTGAGAATCTTCTTTAAAGATATTAGATATTTCAAATGTAGCAAAATCGTATATGTGCTTTTTAACATTTTGATCTGCCAATCTTATCATAGATGGCGTTAGGTATCTTCTTAAAAACCTAAAAGAAGGTAGTATGGGGTTTTTGATTTCTATAGTGGGTTTTTCTAAGCCAAGAGCTTCGTAGTCTTCTATTTTGTCGAAGCTTAAATTTATTACTTCTTTCAATCCGGTGGCTACCAATTTGTTCTTTATTTCGTATATATATTCTTTCTTATCGCTTGGCTTTGGTAAGAGTGTTAATGGTTCTATTTCAAAGGAGTTAAAATCTGTTATTCTTACAATTTCTTCTATAAGGTCTATGGAAGAGTCAATATCGTAGTATCGGTGAGACGGAGCTTCAAACTCTATACCACATCTCATAGGCTTGTTGGGAATACCAAGTTTGTTTATTATTTCTGATATTTTTTCTTTTTCAAAGTTAAGGGCAGTATATCTTACATAGTCGTTCATGGGTAAGAAGAACTTTTTAACAGGCAATGTTTCTCTTATTACTTCATTATAACCTACCACTTTGCCACCAGCTTCTTTCTCTATGAGTTTTAAAGCAAAAACAGAAGCTTTTAAAGCCATATCTATATCTACACCTCTTTCAAACCTGTAAGAGGCATCTGTTGATAACTTTAGAGTCTTTGAGGCTTTTCTTACGAAAATTGGATCAAAAAGAGCAGATTCTAAAAGTATGTTTTTTGTGTCATAAGATATAGAGCTATCTAATCCACCTATAACACCAGCCAAAGCTATCGGCCCTTTGTCGTTTGCTATAACCATGATAGACTCATCAAGTTCATATTCTTTTTTATCTAAAGCTGTAAGCTTTTCCTTTTGTTTTGCCTGCCTTATAATAATCTTATCCCCGATTTTGTCTTTATCAAAAGCATGAAGAGGTTGTCCTAACATCATCATAACGTAGTTTGTTATGTCCACAACGTTGGAAATAGTTTTAAGACCCATTTTCCAAAGAGCTTTTTTAAGCCAAAGTTTTGAGCTTTTAACAGATAAACCTTCTACAATGCTACCTATATATCTATAGCATCCTTGAGTCTCAATTGATATATCTATATCTATTTTTTCTGGTAAGCCTTGTTCTATGTTGAAATTAAACGGTTTGTTTGTGATGGCGCTTATCTCTCTTGAGATGCCGACTATAGAAAGTAAATCTCCTCTATTTGGTGTAATCTCGCATTCTAACACATATTCTCCAAAATCAAGTAAAGACGCTACATCTTTGCCTACTTCAACGTTGTTACCTAGTATCAGGATACCTTCTTCTATATCATCCAAGCCAAGCTCTGAGGCTGACAAAAGCATACCTTGAGATTCAAAACCTTTAAAGGTTTTTGTATCTATGGTTTTACCGTCTATAGTAGCTCCTTTTACAGCTACTGGTACTTTAGCACCCACGTAAACATTGGAAGCGCTTGTTATTACATCGATAGTGGTATCCCCTAAAAATACTTTACATAGATTGAAATTTTCAGGCTTTTGTATAGATAAGATTTCACCGACCTTTACGTTTTTTATATCAGTACCAAATCTTTTTAACGTAGTCTCAGTGCCAGATATAGAAAGTTTATCAGCTACATATTGAGCGTCCTCTATTTCCACGTATTCGCTTAGTATTGATAAAGGTGCAAACATAGTATATTATTTTATCATGGAAGATGATACGCTGTATCTATTTATTTCAGAGCCTCCAAAGGGAAAAGCAAACAGATATATAAGGCAAAAGGGCGGAGCTGTATTTAAACCTTGGAAGATTTCGTCTTGGGAGACAAAGGCTTCTTGGGAGATAAGTTTACAACTAAAAAAGCTAAAGTTTAAAGAACCATTTTCTTGTAAAGTGTCTGTTGAAGCTATTATATTTTTACCAGATAAAAGAAGAAGAGATATAGACAACATGTTGAAAACCCTTTGGGACGTGTTGGAAAAAAACGATGTTATAAAAAATGACAACCTAATATATGAGATAAATACTATAAAGCATGTTGAAAAAGGTCTGCAGGGAATTTTTATTAAAATAAAGCCTTATGAGGAACAAACGATAAAAATAGAAGAAGCTAAAAATTTTATAAGAATTGCCGATAATAATATCATTGAAAAATGGTGAAATAGCAATATGTTATTTATAAGAAAAGCTTGGAGGTTTTTGTTATGACGCCGCTTGAACTTGGAGGTTTAGATAGTGTGTTGGCAAATCAGTTAAATAATCAAACTATACAAAATACTCAAACGAGTCAACCTAGGACAGCTCCTCAATCTCAAGGCGATCAAAATACCACCAATACACAAAATCTACAAGATGAAAAAAGCATAGATTATAGCAATACAAGTAGAGATAATTTAGAAAAGCAAATTCAAAAAGCAATAGAGCAACTCACTAAAAATTTATCTTATCTAAACACACATCTTAACATTACGTTGGATAAAAAAGCAGATAGCTTAGTTATAAAAATAATAGACAACAAGACTAACCAAGTAATAAAAGAGATTCCACCAGAATATATGCTAAGAATAGCAGAGGCTATTAACAATTTAGTGGGTATTATTGTAAGTAAGAAGGTATAAAATATGGCTGGAATAGCTTTGTCTGGATTTTCAAATCTATTTAACAGTGGTAGTATTTTGGCCGCTGTTATGTCATCTAGTAGTTTACCGCTTTTATCACTTAGCCAACAAGCAGCTTATATGCAAAATCAAATGCAAGAGATAAACTACATATACAATCAATCAATGTCTGTATTTTCCACAATGATGGGGTTTGTATTAAATCCCATAACAGGTTCTATGACAGCTATAAGTTCAAACTCGTATGTTTTAAATGCAATAGCTACACCTAATACTGTTCCTGGTACATACAACATCACTGTTCAACAACTGGCACAACCAGAAATATCGTTATTAGGAAGCTTTTCATCTGCAAACACACAGCTTGGTCAAAGCGGTACTATAAGCTTATTTTTTAGATCAAATACATCTTCTTCAGGTATCACCGACAACAATTTAAGTGCTACTACCCCAGGTGTTCAAGAATTTAATATTACGTACAATGGTACAAACACGTTACAAGATATAGTAAATGAAATAAATAATACCGCTGGATCCGATGTAACTGCCTCAATATTTTATAATGGCAATACATATAGTCTTATGCTTGCAGAAAAACAAGGGGCTTCTACTTTCACAACATCTCCTTCCACTACTCAGCATGTGATAGTGGCTCAAGATAGCGCAGGTATATTTACCCAAAACTATATACAAAACGCTCAAAACGCTGTTATAAATTTTGGTGGGGCTAGTGTTACATCAAATATAAATCAGATTCAAAACGTAATAAGTGGAGTTACGTTAAATCTTTCTGGGACTGGGTCTGTAATTCTTAGCATATCTCAGGACACGTCACAAGTAGCGAACAACGTATCAAATCTTATAAACGAGGTAAACAACATCTTAACACCTATAAATGTTCTTACAGAAAAACCTGGCACTTATCCTTCTCAAAATTCTTTGACCTCCGCAAATCCTTTTATAGTTCCAGGCGATTTTATGGGCAATTTTATGCTAACAAACTTAAAAACTCAACTCCTTAGTGTAGTTCAGCCATTAGAAAATTTAGGGGTTGTAAACTATAACTATCAAACAGGGCAATTGCAGTTTGATTCCAATAGCTTTCAAAATTTACTGAGCACTAGCTCTCAGACCGTACTCAACTCTGTAACTGCTTTTGTAAGCAGTTTGAGCCAGGCTATAATGAATATTATTTCTCCAAACGGGGCTTTGATGACAGAAGAAAACAACATATCTTCAAATTATGCATATACAGAGAATCAGATATATCAAATGCAGCAATCTTTGCTTTTACAACAGCAACAACTTCAACTTCAGTTTTCACAGGTAGAGGCTGTAATGGCAAGTTCTAGTGCTGAAATAACAAAACTTCAAACACTTTTAGGATAAAGGAGGTAAATTATGTATCAAGATTTGAAGGACAGCTATGTAGAGAATATGCTTTTCAGCGCAAACCCTTTGCAACTTATTATTATAGCTTATGACAAAGCTATAGAGTTTATGGAGCTTGCTATAGAAGCGATAGATGCAGGTCTTGATAATGTAGACAACTTGATAAAGAAATGTGAATATATCACCAAGGCTACTGAAGCTGTCGCTATACTTCATGATTCGCTTAACTTTGAAAAAGGCGGGCAAGTGGCTAAAGATTTATCAAACTTTTACAGGGTGATATTAGAAGGTCTTTTGATAGCCAATCAAAAAAACGATAAAGAGCTTCTTCAAAATATGATTATGATGTTATCTGGTGTTAAACAAGCTTGGGAAGAACTAGAAAGGAGAGAATATGGATCAAAATCAGTCGCCACTGAAAAAGCTGCTCCTTCAGTGTGAGTTGTACGTTCAAACCGATGAGTACGATAAAGCTAGAACTTGTTTGGAAGAGTTGGCTAACTTAGATGTTTCCAAAGAGTCAAAAGAAGATATAGAGGAATCTTTAAGGATTTTAAACTACATAATAGAAATAGCTAGCGAAAAGAGGCTTGGGTTAGCCCAAGCCATAGCAAATTTTAATAAGTTTAAAAACTATCTTTTTTGAATAAGACTATAACTTATAACTTTTTTGACATTACAAAAGCGTTTTCCCCATCTGAGTAAAAACCAGTGCGCTCCCTTTCGATAGAAAATCCAAGCTTTTTATACAATTTTATGGCTGGTAAGTTTGATTTTCTGACATCAAGCTCTACATAGTTTATATTTTCTTTTTTTAAGAGCTCGAAAACCTCTGTCAAAAATTTAAAAGCTATTCCTTTTGATCTATACTCTGGGTGTATTGCAAATGTCATCATAAAAGCTTCTGTACCATGACACCAAAATATCGCATAGGCTATTACCTTACCATCTTCCAAGCCCACCCATTTTTTTGAATAATCTAAATTAAACTCTCTGTAAAATCCTTGCTCGTTCCAAGCATCTGTGGTAAAAGATAAATTGTTTATCTCTATAACTTCATCTATATACTCTTTTGTCATTTCCATTATTATCATGATGTATAATTTTAGCATGAAACGTTTTTACGATTTTTTTATACAAAAAGCCCAAAACTATTATTCTACAAACCCCAAAATAGGAAAAGGAGATTTTTTCACATCACCAGAACTTGATGAGACTTTTGGAAAAAGCATAGCTTACTTTATAAAAGATTATATAAGTGCTTTTGATAATCCTAAGATATTGGAGCTTGGGGCTGGAAACGGCATTATGGCTAAAGATATATTGGATGTTTTAAACATTCCTTATATAATATATGAGACAAGCCAAAGATTAACCAACATCCAAAAACAAAACCTCAAATGTAAAAATGTAATTTGGATAGATGATCTTAGCATGTTAGAGCCTTTTGAGGGCATAGTGCTGTCGAACGAATTTTTCGACGCTTTAGGTATAGCCCCCATAAAAGATAAAAAGGAGCTTTACATAGAACCACCAAAAGAAATATGGCAAGAGCCTCATGAGGATACCAAAATTCTTATCGATATACTAAATTTAGATAACGCTTATTACGAATTGCCCATAGATAGTTTTTACATATATCAAAAAATATCAAAGCTTTTAAGAAAAGGGTATATACTTAGTATAGACTATGGGTACAAAACATCGCCTCATAAAAACACGATAAGAGGTTATAAAAACTCAAAAATTGTCCAAAATATATACTCAGATGAGATATTTGACATCACGTACATGGTGGATTTTTCTATGCTTCAAAAAATAGGAGAGTATTTTGGTTTTAAAAACATTTTTTTAAAAAGGCAAAGGGAGTTCCTTATGGACATCCCTTATTTTATAAAGACCATAGAAGAAGTATGCCAGGAGGAGGATGCATACTCCATCGAAAGATGCTCCAGACTTAAAAACCTAATACTTAGCATGGGAGAGAGTTTTTATGTGCTTTTACAAGAAAATTTATAAGAAAAGCCTTAAAACTTATAGCCAAAACCAGCATAAACACCGTCTTTAAATCCACTTGGTAGTGTAGAGGAATTTCCTCTATTTAGGTTGTTAAAGCCGTAAGTATCTACGTGAAAATCAAGATTTTTGGTAATATAGTACATAGCCCCCACTGTTAGATCAAATTCTCTTTTTGTACCAGCAAGCCCATCGTGGGAGGTAAATATTTTGTTGCCATACTTTCTTTCAAAATAAAACCTCATATCAAGGTTTAAAGCTAGTTTTGGGTTGTTTACATCTCCTATGAGAAGCAGTTTGTCTTTTGTGCCTATGCTAAGTAAGGGAGCGTATGGCACTAAGTTTGGTGCCACTCTGTTACCATAAAAATAGATATCGGTAAAAACCGAAGAAACTATCTTCTTATAGTCGTATTTTGCTCTTAATCTTGAACCAAAGTTGTAATTGTCGTTGGTTGGTATCTCTTTTTCTTCAGCTCCGTATTGAATGACTTGAGATGGTGTTATAGAGGGTTCGAAAGATGTTAACGGTTGATAATCTTTTGCAAAAAGCCCAATACCAATTTTTGAATGTTTATCTTCGTAGAAGTTGTATAAGCCAACAGTTTTTAAGTTTAACTGTAGAAGTTTATTCCTTTGTGTGCCGCTCCCTGTATCAGCAGATCCGTAATATCCATCTGCTTTAAAATCAACATCAAATCTTTTTATTCCCCAGTGAAGCTTATAGCCAAGATTTAGCTCTGGTCTTAGCGTGACGCTTCTTATGCCTGGTAATCTTCCAGCAAACAGGTTTATATAAACCTCGTTTCTAAGGCTTTTAGAAAAAGCCAAACCATTTAATATCCCAAAAGCAACGATTATTTTTTTCATTAGAAGATCATAATATAAGCGCATGAGAAATAAATGAAACTACTATGAAGATATTGTGAAATATATATAAGTTTATAATAACTAACTTTTCATGAAAAAACAAGCCTGCTCTATGCAGGCTTGGGACAGAAATATTTTAATTAGTGTGAACCGCAACCACCAGAGCCGCAGCTGCCACAACCGTCACCAAAATTGTTTGGATTTTTAATGGTAAAACCGCCGCCCATAAAATCTTGGACATAGTCAAGCTCTGCACCGTTTATATAAGGCACAGAAAATTGATCTATTATGATTTTTGTGCCATTTGATTCCAATACGATGTCTGTCTCTTCTACGCTATCATCAAACCCCATAGCGTATTGGAAACCAGAACATCCACCTGGCACAACCCTAATTCTAAGCATAGGATTTTCAATGTTGTTCTCAGCTGCTATTTTAGCTATTTCCTGAGAAGCCAATTCTGAAACTGTAAAAACTAAAGTAGTTGCTTCCATAAAAGCCTCCTTAAAATTGATAATCTTAATCTAAGGTTAAGATAGCTTAGTTGCTATGATTTATGTCTTCTTATAAGTTCAAATTCTACATCCTCAAAGGACATATTGGAGTATTTTATACCCACCAAAATATGATAAATTAAGTCTGCCAATTCATAAGCAATCTCTTTTTTATCTTGGTTTTTAAAAGCTATAACGCTCTCTATAGCCTCTTCGCCTACTTTTTGCACTATTCTATCAAGTCCTTCTTTTATAAGCTTAGAAGTGTATGAGCTTTCTACTGGATTTGATATTCTATCTTTTATAAGTCTTTCTAGAAATGGCAATATCTCAAAGGGCATCAAAGAAGGTTTTTCTTTATCAAAAGCCTTAAAAAAGCAATTTCTATTACCTGTATGGCAAGCGATATCTTTGTGTTGTTTTATCATATATATAAGTGTGTCGTTATCGCAATCAAGCCTTATCTCAAGCACCTCTTGGAGTTCTCCGGAAGTCTCTCCCTTTTTCCATATGCTATTTCTTGAACGAGAAAAGTAATGTGCGTAGCCTGTCTCTATCGTTTTTTTGATAGCTTCTTTGTTTGCGTAAGCTAACATTCTTATCTCGCCACTAAAAGCGTCTTGCGCTATTACTGGTATAAGACCTTTTTCATCAAAAGCTATATCTTCTATGCTCATAGATAAGATTATACACAATTTATATATATTTAATATGTTAAGATATATAATATCTATGATTGGCTATAACGATTTTGATAAAGAAAGGATTTTGAAAGAAGATGAGTTTATACAGAAAAAGAAAGATACTGATGTAAGAAGCGATTTTGAGCGGGATAGAGCAAGAATTATACATTCTTCAGCTTTTAGAAGACTCCAAGGAAAAACTCAAATAATGAGCCCTGGCTATCTTGATTTTTATAGGACAAGATTGACGCATAGTCTTGAAGTAGCCCAGATATCAAAAGGCATGGCAATAAAACATGGTATTGATAGTACTATTGTAGAAGCGATATCTTTGGCACACGACATAGGTCATCCACCGCTGGGCCATTCTGGTGAACAGACTTTGAGAGAGTTGATGAAAGAGCATGGTTTGTTTGAATCAAACGCTCAAAATATAAGGATACTTACTTATCTTGAGATAAAAACCTTAAAAGACGACAAAAGCTATGGGTTGAATTTAACAAGGGCAGTTTTAGATGGTGTAATAAAGTATAAAGGCTTTTTAACAAAGGAAAATAAAAAAGGCTTGTATAAAGAAAATGAAATGGAGTTAGAATTTATAGACCCTTATTATCAAGATGCTCAAGTCCCTATAGAGACCCAAATTATGGATTGGGCAGATGATATAGCGTATTCGGTACACGATATAGAAGATGGAGTAAGGCTTTCTTTAATAAACTCTATAGTTATTGACAAAATAGGACAAAAGATTTTAGAAGATGCAAAAGCGTCAAATATAGACAAAAGTTTTGCAGAAAAAACGTTGGAAGACTTTCAAGAAGAGCTTTATAAAATCCAAAAAGCTGGGGCTTTTGAAAGAAAAAAACTTTTAAAGTCTTTTACATCCTTTAGAATACATAAGTTTATAAATGCTACAAAGATAGAACAAAACGACAAAAGAAGACCTAATACTCAAAGATATGACTATAAGCTTAAAGTAGATGAAGAGGCGAAGTGGGAAGTTGTTATATTGAAAAATATAAGCAAAGAGCTTTTTATAAACGATTACAGACTAGAACAGCTAAGACATAAATTGAGTTTTGTTATTAAAGAGCTTTTCGGACTTTTATCCCAAAAAGATGCTAAGAAATATTATCCAGATGATTTTAAATATATGTGGGATATAAATAACTGTGATCATGATGAAAAAATGCGCTTTCGCCTTGCCTGTGATTACATAGCTGGAATGACCGATAACTTTGCGCTTAAGCTTTATAGGAGATTGTTTAGTCCTAGCAACGATGGATTATTTGACATCGCGTAGGCATTATCTTTTGCTTTTTTTAGTAATAGCACTTTATTTTGTAAACCTGGGCACAAATCAAGTGTTTGCTCCCAACGAGTCTTTTTATGCAGATGCTGCTTTAAACATGTTGAAAACTGGCAATTATCTAGTTCCCATCTACAACGACCATATAAGGCTTGCCAAACCACCCCTTTTATACTGGCTTATAGCGTTATCTTTTAAAATGTTTGGGGTTTCAAGCTTTTCTCTGAGATTACCCTCCGCCCTTGCCGGGGCTTTTTGTGTTTTATTTACTTATTACTTTGGTGAAAAAATCACAAAAAACCTTGGGTTATACGGCGCTATTGCCACAGGTACGGCTCTTGAGTTTGTATCAAACACAAGGTACGCTTCTCCCGAAGTACTGTTTTGCTTTTTCATAAGTAGCTCTATATATTTTCTTTATTTTTATCTTAAAAGCCAAAAGCTTATATATCTTATCGTGAGTATCGTTATGTCTTCTTTGGCTATGCTTACCAAAGGTCCTGTGGGGGTTCTGATAGTGGGTTTTGTGGGCTTTTGGTATATTGTGTTTGAAAATCCTAAGCTTTTAAAAGATTATAAGCTATATATGGCGTTTGTTATAGCTCTTTTTATAGGTGGGCTTTGGTATATAGAAGTCTTAAATTCACCTTACAAAGAGCTTCTTATACACAAATTTTATGTAGAAAACATAAAGAGAATAAACGGTTTAGAATCTGACCCTTGGTATTTTTACTTAAAAGATACGATAGTGTCTTTTGCCCCTTTTTCTATTATACTTTATTTGTTTTTTCTTAATCTTAAAAGCCTAAAAACTATAAAACTTGCAAGTGTATGGTTTTTTTCACTTTTTATCGTGTTTTCCTTGATAAAGATGAAGATTCCAACATATCTTATACCAGCTTATCCAGCGATGGGTTTTATAGTGGGTATAAACGCCATGACTAAAAAATACTTTAGATACATGTTTTGGATACTATTTTGTATTGGGCTTTTGATATACTATGTTTTAATTATTTTTGTTTTATCATCTATAGAACCTTATAGACCATATAAAGAAATGGGCGATGTTATAAGGCTTTATAAAGATAATAAACCGGTTTATTATGAAGGGTATTTCATCCATCAGCTACCGTTTTATGCTGATGCTACGATTAAAAAATTTACTAAAAATTCAAAACCAGGTATTTTAATAACGGAAACCCCATGTAAAAAACCTTTATGGGAAGGTTATGTGTATACAGATTCTGAGTCAAGGTTTTTGGTGTTTTTAAAAGATATTTACAAATTTAGAAAAGGTAATATCAAATATTCTAAATTTAAAAAATTTTATATATGTGATTATAAAGGCCCCACCAAAATGGGGAGGCCTTAAAGATTTATTAATCAAAATCTGGTGGCATATCTGTTGGGGTTGGTGTCTTTTCCTTCTTTTCAGGGAGTTCTGCTATAAGAGCTTCAGCGGTTAGCATTGTTCCGGCTGCAGATGCTGCATTTTGTAAAGCGGTTCTTACCACTTTGGTTGGATCTATTATACCTGCTTTTACCATATCTTTGTACTCTCCGTTGGCGGCGTCAAAACCATAGTTCTTGTCTTGATCTTCATATACTTTTTCAAGCACCAAAGAACCCTCGTAACCGGCGTTATAAGCTATTTGTTTTAGAGGATACTTGCAGGCGTTGTACACAATTTTCACTCCAAGCTCTCTGTCTTTGTTGGCGCTTGTATAGTTTTCTAATACTCTTGAAGCTTTTGCTAAAGCTGTACCACCACCAGCTACTATACCTTCTTCAGCAGCAGCTTTTGTGGCATGTACCGCATCTTCTACTCTAGCCTTCTTTTCTTTTAGCTCAGACTCTGTAGCCGCTCCAACTCTTATAATTGCTACGCCACCAGAAAGCTTAGCAAGTCTTTCTTGAAGCTTTTCCCTATCGTAGTCTGAGGTGGTTTCTTTTATTTGCTTCTTTATTTGCTCTATACGTGCTTCTACTTTTTTCTTGTCGCCCTTTCCACCTACTATAGTGGTATTTTCCTTATCCACTATCACTTTTTCGGCTTGTCCAAGCATATCAAGAGTTACAGATTCTAACTTTATACCGAGATCTTCAGTGATAGCTTGACCACCAGTTAATATAGCTATATCTTCTAAGTAGTCTTTTCTCCTTTGACCAAATCCAGGTGCTTTTACAGCTACCGCCCTTATTACTCCTTTTAGAGTGTTTACTACTAAAGTAGCAAGTGCTTCAGCCTCTACGTCTTCAGCTATTATTACTAAAGATCTACCGACTCTTACTACGTTTTCTAATACAGGTAGAAGTTCTTTTATGTTGCTTATCTTTTTCTCAAATATTAGTATGTATGGGTTTTCCAATACTGCTTGCATTTTATCTGCATCGGTTATAAAGTATGGTGAGAGATATCCCCTATCAAATTGCATACCTTGTACTGTTTCAAGTGTGGTTTCAGAGGATTTTGATTCTTCTACAGTTATTACACCATCTTTTCCTACCTTTTCCATAGCTTCAGCCAACAATTTTCCTATTACAGGATCGTTGTTAGCGGATATTGTGGCTACTTGTTCTATTTCTTTATTGCTGGTAACAGGTATAGAGGCTTTCTTGACTTCTTCTATGACAAGTGCTACAGCTTCGTCTATACCTCTTTTTAAATCCATTGGATTTGCACCAGAAGCTATTGCTTTTAGGCCTTCTGTGAATATAGCTTGAGCTAAAACTGTAGCTGTAGTGGTACCATCACCTGCTACATCAGCAGTTTTTGAAGCTACTTCTTTTACAAGTTGGGCTCCTATGTTTTCAAATTGGTCTTTTAGTTCTATTTCTTTAGCTACAGTAACACCATCTTTTGTAACTACTGGTACCCCCCATTTCTTTTCTATGATGACTTCTCTACCCTTTGGTCCAAGGGTGACTTTAACGGCATTAGCCAACTTGTCAACGCCTGCTTTTAATTTTGCCCTTGCTTCTTCTCCATAGATAACATGTTTTGCTGCCATACTTCACTTACCTCCTATAAATTTTTTTTAAATTATTCAATGATAGCTAATACTTCGTCTTCGGCCATTACAAGATATTTTTCGCCGTCCAATTCTACTTCTGTGCCGGCGTATTTGTTGAAAAGCACTTTATCACCTACATTTACGGCCAACGGTCTTATTTCACCGTTGTTTAGAACTTTCCCATTACCTACTGCTATTACCTCACCTACTTGAGGTTTTTCTTTGGCCGTATCTGGTATAATGATACCAGATGGTGTTTTTTGTTCCTTTTCTTCCATGCGCTTCACAACAATCTTGTCGTAAATCGGTTTTAGCTTCATGCTTCATGCCTCCTTCTAAGTTTTTCTATAAAAAATTATATTAACTTTTTTGCAGTTTGTCAAGTGTTTTATAATACTTTGTGATAATATCTTACTCAACTTTAATTAGTATAAATATATTAAGTTATTGTAAGTTATTATAAAAGCTAAAAATTTTGATATAATAAAAATTGTGAGAGTGTTTATACACGGTTGGGGCTTTGACAATAGTGTATTTAATGGTATATCAAAAGAAGAAGACTTTAAGTTAGAATTGCCAGGACATGGAAACGCTATAAATTCTCTTGAAGAAGCAGCCGCCTTTTATAGTAAGTTACTAAAGGATTTTAAAAGTATAGAGATTATAGGTTGGTCTATGGGTGCTTCTTTGGGAATTATGTTAACACAACACTTGAAAAACGTAACGAGCCTTAAGCTTATAGGCTTTAGTCCTTATTTTAAAGAAGCCCATGATAAAATTACAATTTCGGCTTTTATGAGGACTATGAAAAAAGATTTTTACAAAGGTATAAGAGAATTTAGAAAGAATGCCTATCATTCTGAGTTTAACGGTGAGTATCCAATAAAAGATATAGCTTTAAGTATACTTGAAGAATATATAAACCTTGACTTGAGGGAAGCTGTAAAGAATCTTGATTTTTCTATTAAGCTTATACAAGGAGAAAATGACATTGTGGTACCTATGCAAGAAGCTTATAAGACAAAGGAATTGAATGGGAAAATAGATATATTTTTGTATAAAGGTGGGCATTTTCCTACTACACAAGTACTAAAAGAGTTATAATATAAAGTATGAGGAAAAACAATAGAAAACTTGACGAATTAAGACCAATAAGGATTCAAAGAGACTTCAATATACATGCGGAGGGCTCTTGTTTGGTAGAGTTTGGTAATACAAGGGTAATATGTACAGCGTCTATAGCCGAGAGCGTGCCACCTTTTTTAAAAGGTAAAAACCAAGGATGGATAACGGCAGAATATTCTATGTTGCCAAGGGCCACAGCCACAAGAAATATGAGAGAATCGGTGACTGGCAAAATAGGCGGAAGAACACACGAGATCCAAAGAATGATAGGAAGGGCTATGAGGGCTGTCATCGACCTTACAAAAATAGGTGAAAGAACCATATGGATAGATTGTGATGTTATACAAGCAGATGGCGGTACAAGAACCGCTTCAATAGTCGGCGCTTTTATAGCTATGACTGATGCTATAATAAAGTTAAACGAACAGAAGCTTATAAACTCTGTACCTATAAGGGATACGGTAGGAGCTGTATCTGTGGGAATAGTAAACGATCGATTAATGCTTGACCTTGATTTTGAAGAAGATTCAAATGCCGCTGTAGATATGACTATAGTGGCAACTGGAAATGGCGAGATGGTGGAGATACATTCTTTGGGAGAAGAGGCTACTTATACGAGGAAAGAGTTTGAAGCTATGCTGGATCTTGGATTGGAGAGTTTGAAGCAAATAGCAGAGCTTCAAAATGTTTTTTATGAAAAAATGCCGTCTATAAACCTTTGGAAGAGGAAAAGTGTTAAAGAGGCTAAGCTATGAAAACAGCTTTGTATTATGATGATATATATCTTCTTCATGACGAACCAAAACATCCAGAAAATGCCAACAGATTGAAAGTAGCTTTAGAATATATTTATAAATCTGACATAAAAAATATTTTATCTTTTGAAAAGCCTAGAAAAGCTACGGTAGAAGAAGTATCGAAAATACATGACACTTACTATATACAGGAAATATACGAATTTTGCAAAAAAGGTGGTGGGTATTTAGACCCAGATACTTACGCTTATCAACATAGCTACGAT
Source organism: Hydrogenobaculum sp. Y04AAS1 (assembly GCF_000020785.1). Lineage (NCBI taxonomy): Bacteria > Pseudomonadati > Aquificota > Aquificia > Aquificales > Aquificaceae > Hydrogenobaculum > Hydrogenobaculum sp. Y04AAS1. The sequence continues at coordinate 807,285 of NC_011126.1, read as the reverse complement.
GCTGCAATGATGGTAGCCGGTGCTATTTTAAAGGCTATAGAAGATATAAAAGACGCTAAACAAGAAGCTGCTTTTTGCTTGGTAAGACCACCTGGTCATCACGCTGAATATGCTAAGGCGATGGGTTTTTGTATTTTTAACAACGTAGCCATAGGCGCAAGAAAAGCCCAAAACCTTGGATATAAGAAGGTTTATATAGCAGATTTTGACGTGCATCATCCAAACGGTACACAGCATACTTTTTACGAGGACGGTTCTGTGTTTTTGTTCTCTACCCATTGCTACCCTTTTTATCCAGGCACCGGTGCAGCAGACGAGAGAGGTTTTGGAGAAGGTTTTGGCACCACGTTGAATGTGCCGCTAAGAGCTGGTACTGGCGATGAAACTTATATTGAGGTGTACCAGACAAAATTTTTGGGAAGTTTTAGAGCTTTTAAACCAGACATACTATTGATAAGTGCCGGGTACGATTTACACGAAGATGACCCTCTTGGTCCTATGAGAGTTACTTCGCAAAGTATAAAAGAGATTACCAGTATACTCATAGATGCAGCAAAGGAGCTTAATATACCAGTTGTAGCTACGTTAGAGGGGGGATACAACTACAATGCTACTGCCCAAGGAATATTAGACACGATATTCAATATGGTAAATGCATAAAAGTGTCCTTTTAAAAGAAGTTACAGATTTTCTTTCAAATCCTTGCCCAAAAATACATATAGATGCTACTTTAGGTCTTGGTGGTCACGCAAAAGCGCTTTTAGAAGTTTGCAAGGATACGTTTCTAATAGGCATAGATAAAGACGAAAATGCCATTGAAATAGCTAAAGAGAAGCTAAAAGGTTTTAATGCGGTGTTTTATCATGGTTCTTTTAAAGATTTTGATATTGTACTAAAAGAAGAGGGCTTATTGTATTTTGATTCTATCCTTTTTGATTTTGGCGTATCGTCTTTACAGCTTGACGAGGAGGAGGGTTTTTCATTTCAAAGGGAAGATTTTCTTGATATGAGAATGGATAAAAGGCAACAAAAAACAGCTTATATTGTAATAAATACCTATAAAGAAAAAGAGTTAGCTGATATATTTTATAAGTACGGTGAAGAAAGACTGTCAAAAAAAATAGCAAGATCTATCGTAGAGAAAAGGAAGAAAAAACCTATAGAGACCACAAAAGAGTTGGTGGATATAGTGTCATCTTGTTATCCATACAAATATAGCAAAATAAATCCCGCCACAAAAGTGTTTCAAGCTTTGAGGATAGAGGTAAACAGCGAATTAGAGGATATAAAGATTGCTCTGTCAAAACTTTTAGATTTTGCAAAAGAGGGCTCTAAATTCGCTTTTATATCATTTCATTCTTTGGAAGATAGGCTTGTGAAAGAATTTATCAAAAACAACGCTGATAAACTTAAAGTTTGCTCTAAAAAGCCGATAACACCTTCTGATGAGGAGTTACTTTACAACAAAAGAGCTAGATCAGCAAAGTTACGTTGCGCAAAGTTATGCTATAATGAAAAGAAGGATGAAGCTTTTGATAGTTAGTTTTTTGCTTTTGATATTAAATATACTTTATTCTAGTTATGTAAAATACGAGCATTACAAACAAGCTAAAATGATAGTAAAGATAAAAGATTTAAAGGCTGAAAATCTAGAATTAGAAGCCTATATAACAAACAAAATAAATTATTATTCTGTTAAAGACTTTGCTGAAGGTAAAAACTACCAACCAGTTTCATGGAACGATATAACGTTTCTTAACCAATGAAAACTCAAAGCCTGACGGCAAAATCTAAGAAGAAATTAAAACTAGTGATATTTTTAATATTTGCATTGTACTTTCTGGTATTGGCAAGGGCTTTTTATATACAGGTTATAGCTGGTGAAAACTACGTAAAAAAAGTTTTAGCAGATTTTCCAAAAGGACGTATCATAAAGATAACTTCTTATAGAGGTTCTATATTGGATAAAAACGGTCAACCTTTAGCTATAAGCTTGCCTACTATTTCTATATATGCATTTCCAAAGTTAATACAAAACAAACAAGAACTAGCTGATAAACTTTCAAAAATATTGGGATTACCACAATTTCAAATATTAAATACCTTAAACTCTAAAGAAAGATTTGTATGGATAGCAAGACATGTTTCACAGTCTGACAAAGGGCTTGTAGAACAAGCTATACTTGATACCAACAACTTTAAAGGCGTGGGAGTGCAGAGCGATTTTAAGAGGGTTTATCCAGATCACAACGTAGCTTCTAATCTAATAGGCTTTGTAGGGTGGGATGGTAAAGGTCTCGATGGTATGGAGTACGCTTTAAACAAATATTTAGGCGGTAAACCAATAGAAGTAATGACGATATTTGCTCCAAAAGAAGGCAAGATGGTCTTAAAGCCGTTGTCCATTCAAGATACCGGTACCCAAAACGACGTATATTTAACTATAGATATGGGTGTTCAGTCTATAGTTGAGGATATAAAAAATCAATTAGTTAAAGAGTTTAATCCAAGACGAGTTGCCATAGTGGTAGAAGATGTGAGGAATGGAAACATACTTGGTATGGCTACATATCCAGATTTTGATCCAAACGATTATTACAACTATCCACAGAGAGATTGGAGAAATTCTGCGGTTACGGATGTTTTTGAGCCAGGTTCTGTGATGAAACCTTTTTTCTTAGGATATGCCATGGCAAAAGGCTATATCCACAGAGGAGAAACTTGTAATGCCAACGGTGGTAAAGGAGATTTTTACGGCCATATAGTAACAGACGTAGAACACAACGGTATACTTACGATGTCTCAAATCCTTATTGTATCAAGCAACGTATGTGCTATGAAAGTAGCTTCTCATCTTACTAGAGAAGACGCTGAAAATGTAGTAAATCTATTTCACCTGGTGAAACCTTACAATATAATACCTGGCGAGCAAGCTGGTATATTGCCTAACTTTTATTATCCTATAAATCGTATGTTTGCTACAATAGGACAAGGCATTGCAGTAAACGCTTTGAATTTGGCAAATGGCTATGCGGCATTGGCAACTGACAATCTTTTAAAGCCATATATAATAAGAAAGATTGTGAATCCATTAGGACAAGTAATATACCATGAGCATGTGGATGTGATCCATAAAGATATATATCCGCAAAGTACTATAGATTGGCTTCACTACGCTTTAGAGCAAGTTGTAGAAAAGGGTACTGGTACTGCTGCAAAATCAAAACATTTTACAATAGCTGGTAAAACGGGAACCTCTCAAATATTTAACTTTAAAACTGGTCATTACTCTTTGAGAAAAGTGGTGGCTGTTTTTGCAGGCTTTTTCCCGGTATCAAACCCACGATTTTCTGCTGTTATCGTTGCATACGATCCACATCCTAAAAATGGAGCTCTTGCTTGGGGTGGTAGTGTATCTGCTCCTTACTTTAAAGAACTAGTTGATAGGATAAGCTTTTATTACGCCATAAAACCTGATAAAGTAGAACAAAGCAGATGAATTTTATAAACGTTATCTTTGAAGATGTTGTTTGTTACGATGATTACCTTGAAAGGCTTCAGAAATATTTATTTGAAAAGGGTTATATAATTTCTTCAAAAGCCAAAAACTATATAATTATAAACAAGGAAAACTACAATCCGTTAGATTGGGATAAATTGTTACATTTGGAAGTAAGACAAAAACCGCTGATACTTAGATTGTTTTACTTGGATAAAGATCTAGAACAAATAAAGGATTGTTATATAAAACAAACACCTTTTGGATTTGATGTTTTTCCAGAGGAAAGCGAAATGTTTAGGCTTTTAAAAGAAAAATACAAAGATTATATATATACAGATACTTACGAAAGCATAGAAGAAACGGTTATAAAAACTTTGAAAGACAAATCAAAAACTCTTGTTTGTGCTGAAAGTTGCACCGCTGGGATGATAAGCTCAAGCCTTGTGAATGTAGCTGGTTCATCTCCGGTATTCTTAGGAGGCTTTGTAGTCTACTCTAACGATTTTAAAGTAAATTTTTTAAACGTTAACAGGACTCTGATAGAAAGATACGGGGCAGTTTCGGAAGAAGTGGTAAGGGCAATGGCGCTTGGGGCTCTTGAATACTCTGATGCTGATATATCAATTGCAGTTAGTGGTATAGCGGGTCCTGGGGGTAGCGAATTTAAACCTCAAGGCTTTACTTATATGGCTATAGGCACCGACAAAGACATTCTTGTATACAACTATACATTTAAATCTGATCGCAATACCAACAGAAGACAAACAACGGCTTTTGTATTGTTTAAGCTTTTAAAGGATGTTTTGAACTACACCATCTAAACTTTGAAAGCCAGCCTTTGCGATAAGCACTTCAACTTCTTTTCCCAATATATCTTGCGAAGATGTGATATTACACCATACGTTTGTGGTAGTCCTTCCTATGTATGTATTTCCTTTTTTATCCTCTACAAGCACTTTTTGAACAGTGTTTTTGTATCTTTGCATAAGCTTTGATGTTATTGCTTTTTGAATCTCTAAGAGTCTTTTTATCCGATCTGTTTTTATTTCGTCTGTCAAATCATCTTCCATATAGTATGCAGGTGTATTTGGGCGTTTCGAATATTTAAAAGAAAATACTTGCTCAAACTCAACAGTTTGCACTACGTCTAAAGTATGCTGGAAGTCTTCTTCTGTTTCTGTGGGAAAACCTATGATGATATCTGTAGAGAAAGTTATATCTTTTATTTTAGCTTTTAGCTTTTCTATTCTATTTAGATAGTAAGCCTTTGTATAGTTTCTTTTCATAAGCTCTAATATCCTATCTGAGCCTGCTTGAAACGGAAGGTGTAAATGGTTTACCATATTTGGAAGGTTTGCCATTGTCTCTATAATATCGTCTGTCATATCTATAGGATGACCTGTGGTAAATCTTATTCTTTTTACCCCTTCTATTTTTGATATGTTTTCTAAAAGCTTGTAAAAAGGGTAATCGATATCTTTGCCGTAAGCGGTAACATTTTGACCTATTAGGTGTATTTCCATAACACCACTATCTACAAGAGACTTTACCTCATCTAAAATGCTTTGAGGATTCCTACTTCTTTCTTTCCCCCTAGTAAAAGGTACCACGCAGTAAGTGCACTCTTTGTCACAGCCTCTCATTATAGTGACATAAGCACAGTAGCTGTTGTCTCTTACAGTAGGATAAGAGTCCAATATGTTTTCTGAAGGGTCTTCTTCTTCCAATATTTCTATTGCTCTGTTGCCAACTTTCACATCTTCCAAAAGTTTTGGCATATGGTGTATGTTCTTAGTGCCAAATACCAAATCTATAAAAGGCATTTTTGAAGCTATTTCATACCCAGCTCTTTGGGCCATACATCCACAGACGCCTATTTTTATATTTGGGTTTATAGATTTTAACTTTTTAATCTCTCCAAGGTGAGACCAAACCTTTTGATCGGGTTTTTCCCTTATGGTGCATGTGTTTAAGATAACCAAATCGGCATCTTCTTCTCTTGTGGCAGGCTCATACCCTTGTGTTTGTAAAATGCCTTTTATTTTCTCAGAATCGTTTATGTTCATCTGACAACCGTAAGTTTTTATAAAATATTTCATAGTCAAATAATTATAAGCTTAAAAACTATTTATTAAAATGAAATAAATCAATGATTGGCACATCTATCTATAGCCACTTCACCGCTATATCCTACCCTTAAAAGGTTGATATTACCCTTTGTAATTTTGATTTTTACCGGTATTCTTTGAGCTACCTTTGTAAACTCTCCTGCCGTGATGTCTCTTGGTATGAGTGCGAATTTAGCAGCGGATGCTCTTAAAATCTCAGATACCACACCTTCATAATGTTCGTTTGGCAAGGCATCTATGTGTATGTGTACCAAACATCCTTTCTTTATACCGTGTAGTTTTGTCTCGTCTATTATATCAAGCACATATACAGATTTTGGATTATACACAGCGTATATTGGTTGGCCTGGTTTTACTACATCACCCACGCTTACAAACTTTTTTACTATATACCCTGATATAGGACTGGTGAGTTCTGTCTCAACTATCATATCAGATACATTTTGAAGTTTTGCTTCTAGAGATTTTATCTGGTTTTCTGTAGCATCTATCTTTTGGGTTAATTCTTTTACCTGCTTTTGGTTGTTTTTTGCAATAGCTACACCTAAGTTTTGAGCTTTTGATAAAGAAGCCATGGCGTTAGCTTGATTTAACAGTGCGTTTTTTTCGTTTAGAAGGTTCTTAAGCTCTGTCTCTTTTTCTTCAAAAGCATGTCTTGATATAACGCCGTCTTTATAAAGTTTGTGAAATCTATGATAGTCTTTATTCACTAAAGATATCTTTGCATCTAAAGCTTTTACTTTGTTCATAATAGATTGCATATTTTGAGTAGCTTCCATAGTTCTATATAGATTAGCTTGAGCTTCCAGTCCTGTACCTACTAAAAGCCTATCCCTTTGGATTTTATAAAGGTTTATTTCGCTCTCAAGCTCTTTAATCTGATACTTTAAAGCTTTATACTCTAATTTATAATCTGTATCGTCAATTTTTGCCAAAGGTTCGCCTTTTAGGACTTTGTCTCCCTCTTTTTTGAATAGTTTTATAATTCTTCCACTATCTCTTCTGTAAGCTACATCTGTAAAGGTGTTTGCTTCCACAAACACTGCATCGGAAACCGCATGTGTGATCCTGTAGTATATCCATTTAAAGGCAACTACTGAGAATATAACAATAAGTATTACCAATACGGCTATACCAATCTTTTTATTTCTGTCCATAAGCCACCACCTCTATGAGTTTGTATACCGATAAAGCGTAAAAATATCTACTATTTACCACATCTGTTCTTGCTTTTGTGAGATAATCCTCTGCGTCTATGACATCTGTGTTTGTGCCAAGTCCCGCTTTGTATTTTTCAGAAGCTATTTTGTAGTGCTCTTTTGCATCTTTTAATTCAGAATTTGCTAGTGCTATGTCTTTTTCTGCAGTTTTAAGCTCCTCATAAGAAGATGTAACTTGCAGTTTTACATCGTCCTCCAATTTTTTATAGTTTGTTAAAGCTTGTTTATAAGCTAAAAACGCTTGATGTACTTCATGAAATCTTTTTAAGCCACCAAACATTCTCCAATAAACTCCAGCACTCACCAAATCTTGATAATAAGGTAATCCAGGTATCTCATCAGAATATCCATACCTTGCTTCAACGTAGGCTTTTGGAAGATATGTAGATTTCACTAAAGCTTGGTAGTCTTTGGCTTTTCTTATAAGTGTTTTACCGTATTTTAGTATGACTCTATTTTTTAGAGCTATGTCGATAAGTTGGTTTAAATTGTATTTGCCAAGCGGGTTTGATATGTAATTTATTTCCTTCAAACGATGCACTGGCCTTCCTACAAGGTTTGAGAGTTTCTGAATATATACTTTGTATTCTCCTTCGTCTTTTGCTAATTTTTCTTTTGCTTGATTTAGTTTTACCTTTGTTTGCAATATATCTTTAAAAGCTACAAGACCCTGTTTGTACATTTGTTCTACGTTGTAAAGATGCCTTTCGTAATCCTTTATTTCCTTTTTGTCCACTTCTATAAGCTTTTTCTTTATAAGTGCATTTATATATGTATCTATGACTTCTATCTTCACATCAGTTTTAACTGCTGTAAGCATATACTTTTGAGCGTTTAGATCGTCTTTTGATATTTTATATTTGTAAAAGCTAGGCATATCAAACAAAACTTGTTTTAATCCAAAGTTCCATTGGCTAAAATGTCCCTTTTGGAATACAAAGCTAGTGGGACCTTCTGGTATAGCTAGTTTGTTTCCTACATTTGTATTGGCGTTAAAATCTAAGCTTGGCAAAAAGTTTCCAAAGACTTCTTTTTTCTTTTCAGAAGCTATTTTGGTGTTTAGCTTTTGATATAAGACATCTGTGTTGTATTTTAAAGCGGAATCTATAGCTTCTTTAAGGCTTATACCAAAAGAAATCTGTGCTAAAGCCAAGATACCAAAAACAAATTTTCTCATAATACCCCAAGATTTTTAAGAGCGTCTTGCCATATTGGTTTTGGATCTTGTCCTGTGAATATGTATATTTCAAGAAGGTGTTTTGAAAGTCCTAGAAGCATATGGGCTTTGTAATCTCCTTCTATGCCGCATAGATTAAGAATTTTTTTCATCTTATCTAAAAATATAAACCTACCTTCTTTGTAAAATTGCTTAAACCTATCGTCGGTGCACATTCCTTCAAACAAAAGCACTCCAAATAGCTTACTTTTTTGAATCATTTTGGAAAAACCTTCTATAAAAAACCTTTTCTTTGCCTCTTCTATCTTACCTTCGCTGGCAAGCTTTATTGCTTCATCGGCATTCTCTAAAAGCTCTTTTCTAGACATCGTCAATATGCTTATAAAAAAGTCCTCTTTTGATTTAAAGTATACGTAAAAAGTGCCGTGAGCTACGTTAGCCTTTTCAGTGATGTCGGATATTTTTGTTTTTGTAAAACCCTTATCATAAAAAAGCTTTATGCCAGCTTCCACTATGGCCCGCTTTGTCTCTAAGGCTTTTCTTTTTTTTCTGTTTTTGCCTTTGCTGTTTAGCTCTTCTTCTTTCAATTTACTTACTGACTCGTCAACCATATTTTAATTATAACAAACCGTTCATGAATTTGTCAAGAGTTGATTTGTTATAATTTTCCATATATCTGGCTACATATTTACCTATTATATCTGTTTCAATGTTTACATAGTCTCCAGTTTTCTTAGCGTATAGATTCGTATTTTCCCAAGTGTGAGGTATTATGTTTATCCTTATAAAATCTTCAAAAACATAGTTGATTGTAAGACTTATGCCATCTACAGCTATTGATCCTTTTGGAACTACCATCAATTTATAAGAAGATGGTATATATATATCTAACTCTCTATGCTCTCCTAAATTTTTTATGCTTTTAATATTTGAGACAAAATCAACGTGTCCAAGGACAATATGACCATCTAACCTCGAAACGCCAGCTATCATAGACCTTTCGAGATTAACTGGATCGTTGGGTTTTAGATATTTAAGATTTGTCCTAATCATAGTTTCTGGTGATACGTCAAAGCAAAAACCGTTATCTAGCTTCTTTACAACAGTAAGACAGGCACCGTTTACAGATACGCTATCTCCTATTTTTACTTCCAAAGAGGATTTTACACAAATTCTTGTATTTTCGGCTTTTGATATTGAAACTATAAAACCTACTTCTTCTATAAGCCCAGTAAACATCAAATTTCTCCTATAGGCTTCCCATAGTAAAAGCCTTGAACAAAATCGGGCTGTAATTTATCTATAAGCTTGACATCTTTTTCTGTTTCAACACCTTCTATAAGTATTTTGTAGCCTGAGCTTTTCAGCCCTTCAGCTACCCAAGATATCATATCTTTACCCTCTCTTAAAAAAAACCTATCTAACTTTACTATGTCTGGTCTTATTATATTTAACTTCTGAAACGATGAATTTTCTGTGCCAAAGTCGTCTAAGGCTATACCAAAGCCAAGAGCTTTCAACTCGTTTACCAAATATCCTATGGATTCTAAGGGCTCTCTTTCTTTTCTTTCAGATATTTCAAAGATTACATCTTGAGAATTTACCATATCTTCTAAAAGATGTTTCATACGTTTTTTGTTCTTCTTAAAAATGTTTACAATTCTAAGTGGCATGTTTATGAAAAGCTTTGTTTTTATGTCTAAATTTTTTATCTTCTTTATGGCTAAGTCTATGACGTATTCTTCAAAGGCGTATATAATATTTGAAGAGTAAACAATATCTATAAATACATAAGCTGGTATTATCTCCCCGCTTTCTGAAATGAGCCTCATGAGTACTTCATAACCGTATATCTTTTTTGTTTTATAGTCTATTATTTTCTGAAAAACAGGAAACAGTCTTTTATCTTCCATAGCTTTTACTAAGTCGGATATACCTATGTTAAATTTGTTTTTTTTCATCAAATTACATATTACAACCTTATTTGAATTGTAAATGCTTGGTGCTTCTTTGGTATGTGATAAATCAACGGTAGATTCTTTTTTTAGGCAGGCAAAAGCGTTATTTAGCATCTCATCAAAAGTGTCGCCGTGTTCGGGAAAAGAGGCTATTGCTACGCTAAACGTAATGTTTTCATCTTTAAAATCTTTTTCTCTTATCTTGTTGTTAAAAGTGTTTCTTATCCTTTCTTCCACTTTAATGGCTCCTGATACATCTGTGTTTGGCAGTATGACAAGAAAACTACCACCTTCGTATTTTCCGGCTACATCGCTTTTTCTTAAACTTTCTTCCATACTTTCTGCCAATGTTAAAAGCACTTCGTTACCTTTTTCATAGCCAAACTTCTTGTTTATGTCTCTTAGCCTATCTATGTCTAAAATCAACAAAGAAAGATGTTTGTTTTCCCTTTCGCTGTAGGCTACTAATTTTCTACCTATCTCCTCCAGACATCCAACAGAGCTTATAAAGGTTTCCTTGTAAAGCGCCAATAAACTTAAAGGTAGCCTTTCTTTGCTCATATCGACGAACTTACACCATATGTAATATCGTGATAAATACTAAGAAGAGCCTTTGCTCCTTCGCCGGCAGCAGTTATTATCTGTTTTGCAAATATGTTGGTGCAATCCCCAGCCGCATAAACCCCAAGCAAAGACGTCCTATTGTTTTGATCTATGATTATCTCACCCCATTTATTCAGCTTTATGCCAGTATTTATGAAAAGCTCGGTGTTTGGCTTTGTACCGATTTCTACAAAAACACCTTCAGTTTCAAAATCGTATGTTTTGCCATTTTTCATATCCTCTAATTTAACACCTGTTACGCCTATATTTTTATCTACGTATATCTCAAGCACTCTATGGTTTGTTAGGGCTTTTACCTTCTCGTTTTTTAAAACTTTATTTTGAAGGCTTTCGTCAGCTTTGAATCTATCTGTATATTCAATTATTGTTATAGAAGATGCGTAATTTGTAAGTTGTTCTGCCGCCTCAAATCCAGAATTACCACCGCCCACTACTATAACTTTTTTATTTTTGTAAAAAGGTGCATCACAGGTATAACAATAAGATACACCTTTGCCTATCCCCTCTTGCTCACCTTTTACACCAAGCTTTTTATGATCAGCGCCGGTGCATATTAAAACGTTTTCAGCTTTTATTGTGAGTTCATTTGATAAAGATATAGAAAAATCATGTTCTTTTAAAGCTCTAAAATCAATTACCTCAGCGTACAGAGGATATACTTCCAAATATTCAAGTTGTTCTATAAGTCTTTGCACAAAATTAATACCGTCTATATTTTTAAAGCCCATATAATTTTCTATATCTCCGGAGGTCAATATCTGACCACCTATGTCCTTTGTAACAAGCACAAAATCCATCTTCTTTCTAGCTGCGTATATGGAAGCTGCAACACCAGCTGGTCCTCCACCTATTATCACAAGCTGTTTATTCACTCTTGTCCCTCCTTATATAAGTTACAAGATTAGCCACCAAACTGGCAAGATATGTCATATCTTTTAACCTCTTTAATAACAACAATATAGAGCTTGCTATAACAATCCAAAATATCGTAATAACCACCATACAAATAGCTATAATACCTAAAAAAAATGTATCCACACTCATATTATAACATTTTTTTTAACATAAAAAATACAGCTTCTAACGCTTGTCTTCTGTGAGATATTTTGTCTTTGTTTTCTATGTTTGCCAATGTGGTGTTATATCCTTCTGGTATAAATATAGGATCATAACCAAAGCCAAAATTTCCAAAAGGTTCTTTTGCTATATGTCCTTTTAGCTCCCCTTCTCCAAATATGCCGTAGTTGTTTGATAAAACTATTGCAACAACGCTTACAAATTTTGCTTTTCTATTTTCTTCTTTTTCTAAAAGCCTTAAAACTTTGAGATTGTTTAGCTCATCTTTTGAAAGCTTAAAATCTTCTTCTTTTAGGACATGAGATCCAAAACTATCTTTGTAAAATCTTGCGGAATAAACACCGGGCCTTTCTAAATTATCACTGAAAGCCTCTACCACGAGTCCAGAGTCATCTGCTAAGGCTGGTATACCAAACGCATTGTAATAGGCTTTGGCTTTCAGATAAGCGTTTGATAAAAATGTATTTGCATATTCTTCTACCTCTATCTCTTTAGGTGGTTTTACAAATTCTAAATCTAGATTTTCATCTTTTTTTAGAGATTCTAAGATTGAGCTTATTTCTTCAAACTTTTTTTTGTTTGATGTACAAATCATTAACTTCATAATATGATTTTATACTAAAATTTTATGACGTTGCATTTTTAGTATATATTAAGTATATTATTAGGTGATGAATACAAAAAAGTTAAAGGAAGAGTTTAGGGCTTTTCTAAAAAAACATAACTACAAAATAACGAAAAATAGGCTAGATTTGATAGATGTTATAGCAAATTACAAAAAGCACTTTGAAATAGAAGAACTTGTAAACTACATCCAAAATACACAAAAATTGGCCTCTAGAGCTACAATATATAGAACTGTAAAACTTTTAATGGATTTTGGTATAATAAAAGAAATAATAAAACAAAACAACAAGACGATATACGAATTTTGCACTCAAGAAGGTCATCACGATCATCTCGTATGTGTTTCTTGCGGGCGTATCATAGAATTTTTCAACGAAGACATAGAAAATTTACAAGAAGAGATTTGTCTAAAGCACAACTTTTTACCTACTTATCATAGGCTTGAAATATTTGGATTGTGCGAGCAATGTTTGGAAAAAAAGCAACCTACACAAGAAAAGTAAACTTTTATGAAACCGATGCCCAAGGCGTAGTGCATCATTCAAACTATTTTAGGTATTTTGAAGAGGCTAGAGGTTTTTTGTTAGAAAATCTTGGATACCCTTACTACAAGATGCATAACGAAGGATTTTTTGTGGTTTTAGTAGAAGCAAACATAAGAATAAAACGTTCTATTCTTTATCAAGATGTTTTTGACATAGAAACATCAATGAATATAAAGAACGAATTTAGTCTTTACTTTGATTATAAAGTGTATGTGGATGATAAACTTTGTGCGATAGGAAATACAAAACATTGCATAGTAAAAGACGGCAAACTCACAAAAATACCAGATTTTTTAATAAGGATTGTAAATGATTGATAAAAGCTATATAGACTTTATAAAAGACAAAGTATACAATCAAGATGAGGCTCTTCAATTTTTTGAATCGCTTTTAGAAGTTCATCCCCATAAAGATACTCTTTTATCATATCTAAATCCAAGAAGATTTTTATTGCTTTTAGAATTGGGAGAAAGATCAAGCTGTATAAAAAAATTAATCTTAAGACACCCCACGATATTTGAAGAGACTATACCAGAGCTTTGGTATAAGGTAAAATCAAAAGAAACCTATCTAAAAGAGATAAACGAACTGTATAAGCGCTCTGATATGAGCTTTGAGGAGTTTTTAGCTTTTTATAGAAGAAGAGAGCTCATGAGACTTGTGGCGAAAGATATATTAAACACAGAGGACTTGGAAGATATACTATTAGAATATTCAGCTTTAGCAGATGCGCTAATAGAAAGCCTTATTAAGCATATATCAAACGACAACGCAAAGGAACTTTTAGTAATAGGCATGGGTAAGCTCGGGTCCAACGAACTAAATTTTTATTCAGATATAGACGTTATGTTTTTCTCAAAAGACAACACTCAATACTATGACAATATTTGTAAGCTTTTTATGAAAAGCATAAGTACAAATACAAAAGAGGGGGAGATATATATAACGGATGCAGATTTGAGACCTTTTGGAAAATCTGGGCCCATAGTAATGAGCATAGAGGCTGCTGAAGACTATTACGAGATGTATGGAAGGTTTTGGGAAAGGATGGCTCTTATAAGGGCGAGGGCTGTTTATGATGAATCGTCTTTGTTTTCAAGTTTTTATAAGAATATCATAATACCTTTTGTATTTAAAAAATCCATAGATCAAAGAGATTTAGACAATATCGCTCTTATGAAGGAAAAAATAGAGTTAGAACAAAAAAAGAAAACCCTTTCAAAAGGTTACAATGTGAAAACTGGTGAGGGTGGTATAAGGGAAGTAGAATTTAGTCTTCAGGCTATGGCTCTTCTTCTTGGAGGTAAAAAACCTCTTTTGAGAGATGGCAATACGTATAGACTTATAATGAAGTTAGAGCAAAATGGTATATTATCCGAAGAAGAGGGCAATTCTTTAAAGGAGGCGTATACGTTTCTAAGAAGACTTGAGCATCTTATACAAATAAAAAATTGTGTGCAAGATCATGTTTTAAAAGACCAAGATGTAGAAAAATTTGCATTTTTTATGGGCTTTTCAAAAGATAAATTTAACAACGTTTTGTCTTTGCACAGATCTAGAGTTAGAGAAATTTTTGATAACTTGCTTCCTAAAAGCAGAAAAAAGATAAGTTTAAATCCATGCCAAGAGGCTGTCATAGTAGAAGATGTTGAGGCGTTTTCTCAATGTATACCAAATGTAAAGCATCCTAAAAACTTCTTCAACTCAATATTGGGGATATTTCAAGGTAAAGAAGGTGTGTATCTATCGGAAAAAGAAAGGCAAAAGTTTTTAGAGTATTTACCGACACTTATAAAAAAAATAAATTTATCAAAAGAACCGGAGCTTATCTTGAGGAACCTTGAAAAGTTTATAATGAGTAAAACCGGCAGGCGCATAATATTTGAAAAAGAAAGTATATTTGAATCCCTTTTAAATATATTTGAAGCATCAAATACAATATCCACAGAGATATCAAGATATCCAGATACTGTAGAAGATATATTGACCCTTTATCAGGACTTTCCTACTAAAGAAAAGATAAAAAAGGATTTAGATAACTATAAAGGGCTTGAGCTAGATAAGTTAAATCTTTTTAGAAGGTTTAAAAGAGCATGGGAAATAAGAATAATACTTAACTATATAACAAAATCTAAAAACGTAATAAAATTGTTTGAAAGTCTATCAGAGTTGGCAGAGGTGGTTTTAGAAGGGAGTTTTGAGCTAAGAGAAGACACTCTTTTAATTGCCCTTGGTAAGCTTGGATCTAAAGAGATAAACATAAACTCTGATTTAGACTTGTGCTTTGTTGCTAAAGATAATCAGACAAAGATCAATTCAATAAATTATATACAAGATTTTATAAAGTTTCTGACAACTCATACAAAAGAAGGCTATCTTTATGCAGTGGATTTTAGGTTAAGACCCATGGGTCAAAAAGGTGAACTAAACCCCACTCTTGAGTTTTATAAAAACTACTTTGAAAATGAAGCAAGATTTTGGGAAAGACTAAGTTGGACAAGGTATAGAGTAATTACCGGTGATCAAGGTCTAAAAAAAGAATTTGAACACATAGTAGATAAGTTTTTATTTGAGAAAGATATAACGGGAAAAGAGGTACAAGAGACACTGAATATGAAATTTGAGATAGAGAAAAGCCTAAAATATTATAAAGACAAAATAAATATTAAGTTAGCATCAGGATCTATGATGGATGCTGAGTTTATTACTCAGTTATATATATTAAAAGAAAAGCTAAGAGAACCTTCTATGTTAAAAGCTATGGATATCTTGAAAAGTACTTATCCTTTCTTTGAGAGATTAAAAGAACTTTATTTATATCTAAGAAGCTTAGAAACTTCTTTAAGATTAAAAAGAGAAGGTTCTACATCCACTTTAAGTATTATGGATTTTGGAGAAAAAACCTTCAATGAAACTAAAGATGTCATGAAAGAAATAAGAAGCATATTTCTGGAAAACATGAATAAATCCTTTGCTACAAATCTAACCCACATCATATAACACCATCTTGACAAAAAGAAAAAATTTGTGTATACTTAATATTCTCAATTGGTTGATAGCTTCAAAACATTGGCTATCAGCAAGCGTACTTCAATAGCTGAATAAGAGGATAGCGTAGCAATACATTAACATCAAAAGTCATGGATAAAATTCTTTGAAGAGTTTGATCCTGGCTCAGCGCGAACGCTGGCGGCATGCCTAACACATGCAAGTCGTACGGAGAGTGGGGCAACTCACTTTCAGTGGCAAACGGGTGAGTAACGCGTGAATAACCTGCCTTTGAGAAGGGGATAACTGTCCGAAAGGATAGCTAATACCCTATATAGCCTTTTGTCACTAAGGCAAAAGGTGAAAGCGAGGCTGTCAAAGGCTTCGGCTCAAAGAGGGGTTCGCGTCCTATCAGGTAGTTGGTGGGGTAATGGCCTACCAAGCCAATGACGGGTAGCTGGTCTTAGAGGATGATCAGCCACAGTGGGACTGAGACACGGCCCGCACCCCTACGGGGGGCAGCAGTGGGGAATCGTGGGCAATGGACGAAAGTCTGACCCCGCAATGCCGCGTGAGGGAAGAAGCCCTTCGGGGTGTAAACCTCTGTCAGATGGGAAGATGGGACTAGGGGCTAATACCTCCTGGTCTTGACGGTACCATC
This sequence comes from Hydrogenobaculum sp. Y04AAS1, assembly GCF_000020785.1. NCBI lineage: Bacteria > Pseudomonadati > Aquificota > Aquificia > Aquificales > Aquificaceae > Hydrogenobaculum > Hydrogenobaculum sp. Y04AAS1. The sequence goes on along the minus strand of NC_011126.1, from coordinate 790,777 downwards.
AGAGGAAGGGACGGCTAACTACGTGCCAGCAGCCGCGGTAATACGTAGGTCCCGAGCGTTGCGCGATGTTACTGGGCGTAAAGCGTCCGTAGCTGGTTTCGTAAGCAGATTGTCAAAACCCGAAGCTCAACTTCGGCAAGGCATTCCGAACTGCGTTACTTGAGTCCTGTTCAGGTAGGCGGAATTCCCGGTGTAGCGGTGAAATGCGTAGATATCGGGAGGAACACCAGTGGCGAAGGCGGCCTACTGGGACGGTACTGACGGTCATGGACGAAAGCTGGGGGAGCAAACCGGATTAGATACCCGGGTAGTCCCAGCCGTAAACGATGGATGTTAGGTGTAGTGATAACTTCGCTGCACCCCAGCTAACGCGTTAAACATCCCGCCTGGGGAGTACGGGCGCAAGCCTGAAACTCAAAGGAATTGGCGGGGGCCCGCACAACCGGTGGAGCGTCTGGTTTAATTCGATGCTAACCGAAAAACCTTACCAGGGTTTGAAATGGTAGGAAAGGCTGTCGAAAGATAGCCGTGTTTCCCTTTTGGGAGAAATCCTACCACAGGTGGTGCATGGCCGTCGTCAGCTCGTGTTGTGAGATGTTGGGTTAAGTCCCGCAACGAGCGCAACCCTTGTCCTTATTTGCTTCCTCGTATGAGGTGCTCTATAAGGAGACTGCCGGCGACAAGCCGGAGGAAGGAGGGGACGACGTCAGGTCAGTATGCCCTTTATGCTCTGGGCTACACAGGCGCTACAGTGGCAAGGACAATGAGTAGCAAGAGTGTAAGCTCAAGCTAATCTCACAAACCTTGTCGTGGTGCGAATTGAAGGTTGAAACTCACCTTCATGAAGCCGGAATCGGTAGTAATGGCGTATCAGCTATGTCGCCGTGAATACGTTCCCGGGCCTTGCACACACCGCCCGTCACGCCACGGAAGCTGGTGTTTTCGGAAGTCCTCAAGCTAACCCGCAAGGGAGGCAGAGGCCGATGAAAACATCGGTAACTGGGGCGAAGTCGTAACAAGGTAGCCGTAGGGGAACCTGCGGCTGGATCACCTCCTTTTTTAACGGATAACACTTGCTACGCTATCCTCTCATTGAGCTATTAACCCTTAGGGCCTCTAGCTCAGTTTGGTTAGAGCGTACCCCTGATAAGGGTAAGGTCACTGGTTCAAATCCAGTGAGGCCCATTATCAGGGATGCGTATTAAGGGGATGTAGCTCAGCGGGAGAGCGCCTGCTTTGCAAGCAGGATGTCGTGGGTTCAAATCCCACCATCTCCATGTATAAAACGTGGAGAAGCTCATACTTTATAAGTTGAATAGGTTTGAGAGAAGAAGTAATTAAAGTGGGTATGCAAGTTAGTAAGGGTCCTTGGTGGATGCCTTGGCAGCTAGAGTGGATGAAGGACGTGGTAAGCTGCGATAAGCCGGGTGGAGGTGCAAACAGCCTTTGAGGCCCGGATCTCCGAATGGGGCAACCCGCTATGGATAATACCATAGCACCCGAAAGGGGCACACACGGGACGAAGTAAAACCTTCTAGTAGTCCCAGGAAAGGAAATCGAATGAGACTCCCTCAGTAGCGGCGAGCGAACGGGGATCAGCCTAAACCTACAAAGTGCCATGGTGGCAGCCTTAGCTTTGTAGGGGTCGTGAGGCGAATCTTCAAGACCCTGCCAGGTCTTGCGGAAGTTACAAAACTTTATGCTAGCAAAAGCGCTTGGAACAGTGCGCCATAGAAGGTGAAAGCCCTGTATGCGAAAGCATAAAGTCTTCCGGATGCGTCCTCGAGTACTACCGCCCCCGCGGAAGGTGGTAGGAATCTGGGGAGACCACTCTCCAAGGCTAAGTACTACTAGCTGACCGATAGCGCATAGTACCGCGAGGGAAAGGCGAAAAGAACCCCGGAAGGGGAGTGAAATAGAGCCTGAAACCAAGGATCTACAATCCAGTGGAAGAGGCTTTTGCCTCGACTGCGTGCCTTTTGCAAAATGAGCCAGGGAGTTGTCCTAAGCTGCAAGGTTAAGTCGCAAGACGAAGCCGAAGGGAAACCGAGTCCGAATAGGGCGTTAAGTAGCTTGGGGCAGACGCGAAGCGGAACGATCTACCCATGCCCAAGGTGAAGGACAGGTAATACTGTCTGGAGGCCTGAACCAGTCGGTGCTGCAAAACCGTTGGATGAGGTGTGGGTAGCGGTGAAAAGCCAATCGCGTTCCGGGATAGCTCGTTCTCTCCGAAATAGGTCGACGCCTAGCGTCATGGTAGCTTCTCTCAGGTAGAGCCACTGGAAGGGCTAGGGCCTCGAAAGGGGTACCGAACCCTACCAAACTCCGAATGGGGAGAAAGCGGTCCATGGCAGTCAGTACCCGGGGGATAAGCTCCAGGTACGAGAGGGAAAGAACCCAGACCGTCAGCTAAGGTCCCTAAACTGAGCTAAGTGGGGAAGGATGTGAAATCCCTAAAACAGCCAGGAGGTTGGCTTAGAGGCAGCCATCCTTTAAAGAGTGCGTAACAGCTCACTGGCCTATTGGGGTTTCGCGCCGAAAATTTAGCGGGGCTAAGCTCAGTACCGAAGCTACGGACAGCATCAAGCTGTGGTAGGAGAGCGTTCCCTGTTGGCTGAAGTCAAAGCCGTAAGGCATGATGGACGACAGGGAAGTGAGGATCCTGGCATGAGTAGTAGCGAAGATAGATGAGAAATCTATCCGCCGGAAGCCCAAGGTTTTGGCGTCAATGTAAATCATACGCCAGTTAGCCGGTACCTAAGGTGAGGCCGATGAGGCGTAGCCGATGGAAAACGGGTCAACATTCCCGTGCCAGCTAAGTGGAGGTTAAGTCATGACGTAGGAAGCTAAAGGCAGCCTGCTATGGAATGCAGGTTCAAGGTAGTAGGAGGAAGGGATAGGCAAATCCGTCTCTTCATACTCCGAGAGCTGATGAAGTAATTGCCTTGACGCTACACTACCGAGAAACAATGGCGTAACCTTTGAAGCTTAGCTGACCGTACTGGAAACCGACACAGGTGGGCTGGGTTAGTAGCCTAAGGCGTCGGGGGAACTCTCCTCAAGGAACTCGGCAAATTAACCCCGTACCTTCGGAAGAAGGGGTGCCCATGGAGGTTGTAGTTTTTCAGCGAAGGCCTCCGTGGGTCGCAGAGACCAGGTGGTGCCGACTGTTTACCAAAAACACAGGACTACGCAAACTCGAAAGAGGACGTATGTGGTCTGAAACCTGGCCAGTGCTCGTAGGTTAAGAGGCGGGGTGCAAGCCCCAAATCGAAGCCCGGGTAAACGCCGGCCGTAACTATGACGGTCCTAAGGTAGCGAAATTCCTTGTCGGGTAAGTTCCGACCTGCATGAATGGTCCAACGAGTGCCACGCTGTCTCGAGGAGAGACCCGATGAAATTGTGATGCCGGTCAAGACACCGGCTACCCACGGCAGGACGGAAAGACCCCGTGAAGCTTCACTGTAACCTGACATTGGACTTTGACCTATCCTGCGCAGGATAGGTGGGAGGCTAGGAAACCCCTCTTTCGGGAGGGGTGGAGCCGCCGGTGAGATACCACCCTGGATAGGTTAGAGTTCTAACCTTAGCAAGTGAGCCTTGCAAGGGACAGTGTCAGGCGGGCAGTTTAGCTGGGGCGGCTGCCTCCCAAAGAGTAACGGAGGCGTCCAAAGGTACCCTCAGGCGAGTCGGAAATTCGCCATCGAGTACAAAGGCATAAGGGTGCCTGACTGTGAGACAGACATGTCGAGCAGACGCGAAAGCGGGGCTTAGTGACCCACATGCATTCCAAGTGGAAGGGCATGTGATCAGCGGATAAAAGCTACTCCGGGGATAACAGGCTAATTTCGCCCGAGAGCCCCTATCGACGGCGAAGTTTGGTACCTCGATGTCGGCTCCCCCCATCCTGGAGCTGAAGCAGGTTCCAAGGGTTGGGCTGTTCGCCCATTAAAGGGGGACGCGAGCTGGGTTCAGAACGTCGCGAGACAGTTCGGTCCCTATCCGCCGTGGGCGCAGGAGTTTTGAGAGGGTCTGTCCTTAGTACGAGAGGACCGGGACAGGGAAGGCTCTGGTGTATGGGTTATCACTCCAGTGGTAGCGCCCAGTAGCTATCCTTCTACGGAATAAGCGCTGAAAGCATCTAAGCGCGAAGTCCACCTCAAGATAAGAACTCCCTGAAGAGCCGTGGAAGATGACCACGTTGATAGGCCCTGTAGTGGAAGCCAAGCAATTGGTGGGGCTAAAGGGTACTAATAGCTCGTTCGACTTGCATACCCACTAACTTCTTCTTTCTCAAACCTATTGAGCTTATAAAATTAAAAATCAAGATTCTCCGCGGGCAATAGCGAAGGGGAAACACCCGGTATCCATTCCGAACCCGGCAGTTAAGCCCTTCTGCGCCGATGATACTGTGCTGGGCAAACGGCACGGGAAAGTAGGTCGCCCTCGGGGGTTAAATTTAAGTTTATTTTTATTTTTATTTTATAATCTTTTTATAATCTTTTATTATAATACTTTTGTGGAAGAAGATATAACAAAAAAGTTACAAGAGTTGCTTGATAATCAAAAAGCTATCATAGAACGTTTAAACAATTTAGAAAACTTTGCAGTAATAAATATAACACAGTTAAAAAACGATTTGTTTTTCCAGTCTTATCAGCAGTTTCATACGTTACAGCAAGGTATATACGCTATATCAAGAAAAATTAACTCGAACAAAAAACCGAGAGTCGTGTTCTTAATACATCATTTACAGGCTTTTTATAATATAGAAGATGTTTATTTTACTTTTAAAAACTGCGAAAAAGTGGATACAGTTGTAATAGCTATAAATAACCATTTTAAAGATGCAATGATAGCAGAAGGGGCTGATGAGGTATCAAAAGAACTAACAATAAAGGGTATAGAGCATATAACTTTTAATATGGAAAATACTTACTATGCTCTTGATATTCTTTTAGCGTTAAATCCAGATTATATTTTTATACAAAGTCCTTGGGATAACGATAGGCCATTGGCTTTAAAAGTACCATATGTCATGTTTGCAAAAATTTTATATGTTCCTTATTATCCAATTACACTGGTAGAGCATTTTAAACCAGAGCAAGACGATCTTCACTTTAACTCCTACGTTCATAATTTAGCTTATAGAATATATGTTCAAACGGATATTGACAAAAGTTATTTTGAAAAGTATCAAATATTAAAAGCCAAAAACGTGAAAGTTGTTGGTAGTACCAAGCTATATAGGTTAAAATATCTTAGAGAGAATAAACAAAAAGAAGAAATGTCTAAATATATGTTTACTTTGATATGGGCACCTCATCATAGCGTAGCTCAAAGATGGCTTGGTTTTGGAGTTTTTCATAAAATCTATCAAGATATGACAAGATTGGCAAAAGAAAACAAGGATATGAAGATTATTTTTAAACCACATCCATTTTTAAGAAGATCTTTGATGGAGCATAATATTATGCATAAGGAAGAATACGATAAATGGCTTGAAGAATTTAGTAATATGGGAAACGTTGAAATCTACACTGGAGGAGATTATTTTTCTATATTTTCTGAATCCGATGCTATGCTTACAGACGGACTTTCGTTTTTGGTGGAGTATCCTGTGGCTACTGGGAAACCTCTGATATTTTTTGATTCAAAGACTCATCAGTCATTAAATCAAATAGGCGAATTAGCTTTAGAATACGCTTATAAAGTAGATAATTTTGAAGATTTTAAGAGTATATTAGATCATTTGATTAAAAGCAAACAAAACAAAACTAAAGACAAGATGTATGAAAAGCGTATTGAAATACTTGAGGAAATGGAAAAGCTTTTAATACCAGATAAAAATCCAGCTGAAGCTATACTTGAAGATGTGTTAGAAGATTGGTATGGTTAAGGTATTTTTACTGCTCCAAGCAAATATTTCAAATCGTTGTCCGTAAACATGAGCCCAGCTCCTATAAAACCACCTGTAAGTTGACTGTTTAGTATATCTGTTATACCACCCCTTACAAAAAGTGGGCCAAAAACTTGATATGTAGCACCTATTTGTAAATCTGGTTTTAGGTTTGGCATATTAGGATAATCTTTTCTACCAAAATTCCACAAATCTGAAGTGAATGTAAGTCTGTTGTTGTATATATAGTCAAATCCTACCGCTCCAGTAGATTCTTTCAAACCACCTCTTACAACAAAGTAAGATTTTCCTGGCCTAAAGAACGGATCTTTAAAAATTCTGGCGTATTGCAACGTATATTCTGGCTTATACTCATATATGGTTTGGGGGTTGTTGTTTATGTATTGAGTTGTAACTCTACCCATTGAGTTACCAACGATTTCAAAAAGATAGTACTCGTGGTTGTTGGGTTGAAATTTTAAAGACAGTATACCTTTTGATTGACCAGCTCTAAATAGTTCAAATCTACCACCTATATAAAGGTTTGACCTGTTGACAATTTTGCCAAAATGTGAGAATGTAGAAAGAGCGTCGTTTGCATTTGCGTATAAACTTTTATCATTTACTAGCTTACCCAATGTGCCTTGGCCAGTATTTATTTTTGCCAGTATTTGGTTTAGCTCATCGGAGCTTTGTTTTAGGCTTTTAGAAAGTTCAGCAAAATTTTTAATAGATGTATGCACACCGTTTTGATTTTCCACTACCAAGTTATTCAGATTCTGAGAAAGCGTATTTAAATTTGCCATCAAAACAGGAGTTTGATCTTTTAAGGTAGAAGAAAGGACTTTTAAATTTTCAACAAGAGTCCTTATATCTTCTTTGTTTTGCCCAGTTATTTGAGCTAAATTCTTTGCGGTTCTATCTATATCGGCTATAGTTTGAGGTAGAGTAAGGTTTAGTTGGTAAGTAAGCATGTCTAAGTTAGAGATAGTTTGTCTAAGAGCGTCTTGATTTTGGGCTACCATAGTATTTAGGTTTTTGGTAAGAGAATCAAGGTTTTGAATAATCCCTTGGATTTGATCCCTATTTTGAGATATTATACTAGCTAAATTGGAGGCTACTACAGAAAAGTTCTTAGCGGTGTTGTTTAGATTTTTGATGAGAGATTCCGTATCTGATGAAACACCTATGTTTTCTATCATACTGTTTGGCGGAAGTTCGCCGTATATAGAATGCCCTTCTTCTACAGATACGTATTTATCTCCCATGAGCCCAAGAGTACCTATAGACACCTCGGCATCTTTATATATAGGAATATCTTTTTTTACAGAAAAAACCACCAAAACTTTACCGTTTCTAAAGCTAATCTTTTCAACTCTACCCGCTTTTACACCGTTTACTCTTACTTCTGCTCCAACGCTTAAACCATGTACATTGTCAAGCAGCGCCTCGTATGTGTTAGATTTTTCAAAAAAATATCTTATACTGCTAAAACTTATTGCCATGAAAGCAAAAGCTATAGCGCTTAAAAGAAGAAAAAGACCTAGCTTAAAATACTTCGACTTCACACCTATATTATACTAAAAATTGGTTTATCAGTCATTTTAAAAACCAAAATACTATTTAACAACGTTCTTAGCCTGATTTTTCAAAAAGGATTGTATATTTTCAAAGGTAGTGTTCAATATCCTCTGAAGCCCTTCTTTTGTATTGTAAGCGTTGTGTGGTGTTATAATAACGTTTGGATGTTTGAGGAGGTAATTTATCTCTAAGGCTTTTTTGAGAGTTTCTGCAGACAGGTTTTCATTCCACAAAAGATGTTCTTCCATCACCACCTCTTCTGATTCAAAAGTGTCTATGGCAGCTCCAGCCAATATCTTTTGCTTTAAGCCATATATTACGCTTTCGGTTTCTACTACTTTACCTCTTGATGTGTTTATAAGAAAACTTCCTTTTTTGAAAAGTTTTATATTGTCCATATTTATAAGGTGATGTGTTGATGGCAAATAAGGCACGTGTAATGTGATAAAATCTGAAACAGATAAAAGCTCGTTAAAATCTAAATACTTTATACCTGCATCTATAAGTATTTGGTTTTGCCTTGCATCGTAGCAAACAACGTCCATGCCAAAACACCTTGCCAAAAGGGCTGTTCTTGCGCCTATCCTACCAGTGCCAATTACACCTAAAGTTTTGCCAGCGAGTTCAATACCCCTTAAATTCGATGTTTTGTATACGCCCTTTTCTACGTTATCTATAGTTTCTCTTAGTTTTCTTGCTAAAGCTAACATAAGCATTATAGCGTATTCAGATACGCTTTCTTCACCATAGGACGGTACATTGCATACTGTTATTCCTTTGGAATTTGCATAAGCTACATCTATATGGTCAAAACCAGTAGACCTAGTAGCTATAAGCTTTAAATCAGGTAGGCTATCTATCACGTCTTTGCTGATTTTAGAATATATGAAAACGCTAAGTATTTCTATATCATCGGGAATTTCTACTTTATCTATCGTTTCATTTGAAAAGCATACAAGCTCCAAATTGTTTTCTTCTACAAAATTTTCTATGTAAGGCATTTCCCAACTCTCTAGTTCACAAAAAGCTATTTTCATAAACCCTCCTCTCACCTTGATTATATAACATAAAAATTAAAATTTTATTAAAATAAGAAATTAAACATCAAAAGATTCTAGTATGTTAGTTAGCTGTCCGGTTAGCTCAAGAACATGCTCTATGGCTTCTCGCAAAGCACCATCGCCACCTTGTCTTTTTGTTATATATTTACAAAAGCCTTTTACGTAATCATGGGCGTTTGAGGGGGCAAAGCTTAAACCTACTCTTTTTAAAATGGGAATATCTACTACATCGTCTCCCATATAACAAATTTCTTCATCTTTTAAAGCAAAATCTTTTTTTATCTTGTTGTAAATATCAAGCTTGTTGTGATTTCCAGTGTATATTATGTCTATCTTTAACTCTTTTAACCTGTTTATCAATGCTTCAGAATGCCTTCCAGATATGACACCAAATTTTATGTTTGCGCTTTGAAGAAGTTTTATGCCAAGTCCGTCCAATACGTTAAAAGCCTTTATCTCCTCTCCATTTTTTGTGTAGTAAAGCTTTCCATCCGTTAAAACTCCGTCTATATCAGACAAAAACAGTTTTATATTCATAAAAGCCTAAAACAAGCCAGCCACTTTTTTAAGTTCGTTTATCTCATCTCTTATTTTTGCAGCCTTTTCAAATTCCCATTTTTTAGAAGCTTCCCACATCATCTTCTCAAGTTTATTTAAACGTTCTACCAAGTCCTTTTCTGTCTTAATATCTTTTGGTATAGAATCTGGTACTTTCACATAGTCTAAGTCTTCTATGCTTAAAAGCTCTTTAACAGGTTTTACAATGGATTTTGGTATTATGCCGTGCTCTTCGTTGTAGCGTTTTTGTATTTCTCTTCTTCTGTTTGTTTCATCTATGGCTTTTTTCATAGATTCTGTGATGCGGTCAGCGTAAAGCATAGCTTTGCCATTTATGTTTCTTGCCACCCTTCCTATAGTTTGTATAAGTGAAGTGGTGCTTCTTAAAAACCCTTCTTTATCAGCTTCTAATATAGCCACCAAAGAAACTTCAGGCATATCTATACCTTCTCTTAGCAAGTTCACACCAACAATAACGTCTATTGAGCCTTCTCTGAGCTCTTTTATAGCCTTTGCCCTTTCTATAGCATCTAAATCAGAGTGAAGATATCTTGCTTTTATCCGCCTTTCTATGAGATAATTCGCTACATCTTCTGATAATCTTTTTGTGGTGGTTAAAACTATAGCTCTCTCGTTTCTGGCTTTTACTTTTAAAATCTCTTTTATCAAATCTTCCAACTGATTTGTAGTTGGTCTTACTTCTATCTCTGGATCCAAAAGACCGGTGGGTCTTACTATTTGCTCTACTATGACTCCTTTTGAAAACTCTATTTCCCAATCTCCTGGTGTAGCTGATACAAATATAACTTTATTGATTTTTCTTAAAAACTCATCAAACTTAAGGGGCCTGTTGTCTAGAGCGGCGGGTAATCTCCATCCATAGTCCACTAACTTTTGTTTTCTGGATATGTCTCCGTTGTACATACCTCTTACTTGCGGTATGGTGACATGAGATTCATCCACTATGAGTAAAAAGTCCTCTGGCATATAATCGAGCAGTGTAAAAGGAGGCTCCCCTTCTTTTCTGCCGTCAAAATATCTAGAATAATTTTCTATACCTTTGCAATGGCCAATTTCTTTTATCATCTCTATATCGTACATAGTCCTTTGCCATAGTCTTTGAGCCTCTATTTCTTTGCCTTGAGATTTAAAGTATTCAACTCTTGCTTTTAAGTCTTTTTCTATCTTTTCTATAGCTTCCATAAGGGCTGGTTTTGGGGCTACATAGTGTGTGGCTGGAAATAAAACAGTATAATCTATTTCTCTTATAACATGTCTATTTAGTAAATCGAGCTCTTTTATTGAATCTATTTCATTGTCCCAAAACTCTATGCGTATAACAATGTCATCAGCATGAGAAGGCACTATTTCGATGGAATCCCCACCTCTTACAGAGAAAGTTCCTCTTTTGAAAGAGAAATCGTTTCTCTCATAGCCTATCTCTACCAATTGACGTGATAATTTTAAAGGATCTAGTTTTTGTCCTTTTAAAAGCTGAATACGCATATTTACATAATGTTCTGGAGAACCAAGGCCGTATATACAGGATACCGAGGCTACCACTATCGTATCGGCTCTTTCGATTACAGATTTTGTGGCGCTGTGACGGTATTTATCAAGTATGTCGTTTATGGAAGAATCTTTTTCTATGTAAAGGTCTTTTTCTGGTATATAAGCCTCAGGTTGATAGTAATCATAGTAAGATATAAAATACTCTACAGCGTTGTTTGGAAAAAGTTCTTTGAACTCTCTGTAAAGCTGTGCTGCCAACGTTTTATTGTGGGCCAATACAAGTGTTGGTTTTTTGTATTTGGCTATAATGTTTGCTATGGTGAAAGTTTTACCAGTACCTGTAGCACCAAGAAGCACTTGGGCTTTTGCGCCGGCTTCAAAATTGGATAACAGCTTATCAATAGCTTTTGGCTGGTCTCCGGCTGGTTTTAAATGTTTTTTTAATTGGAAAAAACTCATACATAAAAATTATAAAAAAATAAATGTTTATATCAATGATTTATATTTTAACTTAGTTAATATGAAAATCTAGCTTGCACCTCATCATTTTTACAACATAGATTGCCAGATGGGTTTGACAAAATGAATATGCCTGTTCAAAACAGAGATAAGATTTTTAACATGTTAAGAGGCATGTCTGAGAATTTAAAACAATTTTACAGTTTTGACGAATGGTATAACTGCGTACTATGTTGAATTATTAGCTATAAAATAAACGCTTAAATTTATACTTAAGCATAATAGCTCGAATTGTGGTATAATATCACCACCAATTTAAGGAGGTGATGTTTTGAGTACTGCAAACAAGCTTGTAGAATTGGCAGAGAAAGCCAAAGAGAAAGGTGGAGTAAAGTTGTATAAGAAAAATATAGAAATGGTGTTGTCTGGGCTTTTGATAACGGGAAACTTTTGGAGCATAGTAGATTATGCAGATTTACCGGTACCAGCAGCCGCAGGCATTGTAAACACGCTTTTAGAAGAAGGGTATGTGTTTGTGGACCAAAATCAAGATGTGAGGCTTACTCAAAAAGGGTATGATCTTATCAAAGAATATAATATACATCCAAGAAAAGAACATAAATGTCAGGCTTGTGAAGGTAGAGGTATACCATTTTATTTAGATATAGAACTTTATAGAGCATTTTTACAAGAGACAAAGAATAGACCAAAGGCTATACAGGACTATGACCAAGGTTCAGTAACCCCAGAAACTACAGTTAGTAGAGTGCTGTTTATAGATTCAAGAGGGGATTTGCAGGGTAAAGATATAGTTGTGATGGGAGCAGAGGATGATTTGACAGGATTGGCGATAGCTCTGTCAAGAAAGGCAAACTCTGTTACTATAATAGATATAGATAAGCGCTCTATAGATTTTGACAACGAGATATTTGAAAGGCATGGCATAAAAAATGCAAAAGCGTTTGTATGGGACTTGAGAAAGCCTCTTCCAGAGGAAATGCTTGGTAAATTTGACGTATTTATCACAGATCCACCAGAAACGATAGCGGCCTTTAGCGCTTTTATAAAAAGAGGTATTTCGCTTTTAAAAGATGAGGGAGCTGTGGGTTATTTTGGACTGACGCTAAGGGACTCTTCTATATACAGATGGAGAGAATTTCAAAAAATACTTACTGGAGAAATAGGGGTGGCGATAACGGATATAATTCAAGATTTTAACAACTATATTACGTGGGATTATCATAAAGATACAAAAGCTTACGAATTGGCACCGGTAAAAAAAGACCCGGAAGGCATATGGTATCGCTCCGCTTGGTATAGAATAGAGGCACTTCCTGGTTTTTCAAGATGGAACGGTGTTATATCCGATGAAGACTTATACTTAGATGAAGAAGGATCCACTACGTAAATAAATAGTATGGATATTACAGCTGTCATACTGTGCGGGGGCTCTGGTACTAGGCTCTGGCCCTTATCCAGGTCCAACTATCCAAAGCAATTTTTGAGGCTTTTCTCAGAGTATTCTTTGTTCCAAGAGGCTGTTTTAAGAGTAAAAGACATAGCAAAAGAGATACTTATAGTAACCTCTGATAGGTATTATTGGATAGTGGAAAACCATTTGAAAGAGATAAACATAAAAGCAAATATAATTACAGAGCCAGCTGCAAAAAACACAGCCCCTGCTATAGCTTTAGCCACCTATCATACAAAAGATAACGATAGTTTACTTATAATACCATCAGACCATAGAATTGAAAATAAAGAGCGTTTTCAAGAATATATAAAAAACACTTATACATATACAAAAACTCATATAATAACCTTTGGTATAAGCCCAACGTACCCAGAAACTGGATATGGATATATAAAATTAGGAGATACGCTTTCAAAAGAAAACAATATATATAAGATAGAAAAATTTGTAGAAAAACCAAGTAAAGAGTTAGCCCAAGAATATATAAATTCTGGCAAATATCTTTGGAACAGCGGGATGTTTTTTGCAAGCAAAGAGCTACTGATAAACGAGTTTAAAAAAATAGATAGCACCCTTTATGATATATCCACAAAAGGGGACCTAGAAAGCTTTAAAAAAGCAAAAGCCTTATCGTTTGATTATGCAATTATGGAGCACACTCAAAAAGGTGCATGTGCAAAGCTTGATATAAAATGGTCTGATGTTGGTTCGTGGCTTTCTGTTTATGAAGAGTTAAAAAAAGATGAAAACAACAACGCTATTTTAGGGGAAAACTATATAAGTATAAACTCTGATAACAACCTCATAATATCGAATAAAAGATTGGTAGGTGCTTTGGGACTAAAAAACTTAATAATAGTTGACACGGAAGACGCTACGTTGATAGTTGACAAAAATAACTCTCAAGATGTTAAAAAAATTGTTGATATACTAAAAGCTAAAAACGATAAAAGAGCGGAAGAATCTTTAATATCTTATAAGCCTTATGGGTATTATGTGCTTTTAGAAGAGGGAAAAAATTTCAAGATAAGAAAGCTTTTGTTAAAACCAAAAAAACATATATCTAAGCAAATGCACCATCATAGAACAGAGCACTGGATCGTCTTAAGAGGTACAGCCAAAGTCCTTATAGCCGATAAAGAATATTTTTTTCATGAAAACGAAAGTTTTTTTGTGCCCAAGTCTACATGGCATTATATTGAAAATCCTGGTATCATAGACCTTGAAATGTTAGAGGTGCAAAGCGGTGAATATTTGGAAGAAACCGATACTATAAGGGAAGATGTTTTTTGAGATAATTAGCGGTGGACTTCTTGGTATAGAGGGAATAAAGGTAACAGTAGAAATAGACGTATCAAACGGGTTACCGAGCTTTAACATAGTAGGATTACCCGATGTTGCCATAAAAGAATCAAAGGAAAGGGTAAGATCAAGTCTAATAAACAAAGGTTTTGGTTTTCCACCAAAAAGAATAACGATAAATTTATCGCCTTCTAATCTAAAAAAACAAGGTACATTTTACGATCTTCCAATAGCGATTGGCATTCTTAGTTATCTTGATTTGGTAAATAGAGAAAATGTGAAAAATTATGCTTTTTTAGGGGAGCTTTCTTTGGATGGGGTTATAAAACCAATAAACGGTGTACTTCCTATGGCATTGGCCCTCAAAGAAATAGGTATAAAAAACATAGTGGTACCTATAGAAAACGCTCAAGAGATTTCTTTTTTAGAAGATATAAAAGTATATTCTCCAAAAGATATTGTAGAGCTAGTGAACTTCATAAACCAAGACATAACTATAAGCCCTATAAAACATAAACAAGAAGTAAAAGAAGAAGATTATCTTGATATGATTGATATAATAGGTCAGAGTATGGCAAAAAAAGCTTGTGCTATAGCGGCGGCTGGTTTTCACAACATGCTTTTAATAGGACCACCCGGCAGCGGAAAATCTATGCTAGCAAAAAGACTTCCAGGTATTATGCCACCCTTGGATGAAGAGGAATCTTTAGAAGTATCAAAAATATACAGTGTAGCAGGACTTTTAAAAAACTCACTTATAAAACAAAGACCCTTTGCGTCACCACATGCAAGCGCATCTGAAGCATCTTTAATAGGTGGGGGCAGCACTCCGAAACCAGGTGCAGTATCTTTAGCTCACAAAGGTGTATTGTTTTTGGATGAGATGCCTGAGTTTAATAGGAAAGTTTTAGAAGCACTAAGACAACCCCTAGAAGACAAGGAGGTTACTATATCTAGGGTATATGGTAGTATAAAATTTCCCGCTTCTCTTCTTTTGGTGGGGGCTATGAACCCATGTCCTTGTGGATATCACAAGAGCAATTTAAAAGCTTGCAAATGTACATCGAACCAAATAAAACAATATCAGTCCAAGATATCTGGTCCTTTGTTGGATAGGATAGATTTGTTTGTAAGCGTAGAAGCTCTAAAAGAGCATGAACTTATAAACCGAAAGAAAGAAACATCTTCTAAAGATTTAAAAGATATGGTTTTAAGGGCTTTTGATATTATGACAAGGCGGTTTAAGAATTCAAAAACAAAGTTTAACTCAGAAATGACCGAAGAAGAGATAGATATGTATTGTATACTGGACGAGCCTGCAAAGAAAGTTTTAAGTGCCGCCATAACAAACTTAAACCTTACCGGAAGATCTTATGCAAGACTTTTAAAGGTATCTAGGACTATAGCAGATATGAATAATTCAGAATACATAAAACCAGAGCATGTAAGCTTAGCTCTTCAATTTAGGCCCAACACCAGCGGTATTTTACTCTAATGAGAAGGTTCTTAAGAATCTTTTTGCTTATATTAATAGACGTTTTGGCTTTTTATATTGCGCTTTTTTTAGCTTATATAACAAGAAAAATATTGGGAAAGCTATTTATAAAAAATGTTGTTTTTTCATTTAGTTTTGAGCATTTTTTATCTTTTTGGTGGATGCCTCTTGTATTTATATTTTTTTTATGGTATCAAAAGCTTTATACTAGAAGATATTCTTTTTGGTATGAGGTAAAAGAGATGCTAAAAGCTGTTTTTTTATCGGGTGTTTTTGCCTTTGCGGTGCTATCTCTTAGTAAAATCTCTTTAGAAATGTCTAGGCTTACCTTGATACTTCTTTGTTTTTACGCTATTTTTACTATATCTATTTTAAGGTATGTAGGAAAAAAGATACTAAACTATCTTGATATTTGGAAAAGCCCAATAGTTATAATAGGGGCTGGGTCTTCTGGAAAAAGCGTAGCAAAGGGCATTGTAGATGACTGGTATCTTGGATATGAAATAAAAGGGTTTTTAGATGATTTTAAAAGTAGTTTTGTTGAAATAAAAAGCATTAAGATACCAATAATAGGGAAAATAGAAAAAATAAGAGAGCTAAAAGAAGAGAATATAGAAGCTGCTATCGTTTCTATACCATCTTTGGGTAATGAAGAGCTTGCTCACCTTGTAAACACAACCCATAGATATATTAAGCAGGTGTTTGTAGTACCCGATTTGAAAGGTATAGGGCTTTTAAATAGTGAATTGTATCATCTTTTTACAGAGCAGCTTTTTTTAATAAAGATTACAAACAACTTAGATTCAAAATTAAACCAAATAATAAAACAGACTTTTGATATTTTACTATCTTTGATTACGCTTCCTATATTGCTTTTTGTTATAAGTATCTTTGTTATATTGATAAAGATAGACAGCGAAGGGCCGGTGTTTTTTGTACAAGAAAGATTGGGTAAGAACGGCAAAATATTCAAATGCATAAAGTTTAGGACAATGTATGTAAATAATCAAGAGATACTGAAAAATTTTTTAAAGGAAAATCAAGATGCTCAGTTAGAATGGCAAACTTTTAAAAAGTTAAAGAAGCATGATCCAAGAATCACGAGAATAGGTAAGTTTTTACGAAAAACTTCTTTAGACGAGCTTCCTCAAATATTCAACGTTTTAAAAGGGGATATGAGTTTGGTGGGTCCAAGACCTTACTTGCCTTCCGAGGAAAAGGATATGGGAGATTACAAAGATTATATACTTCTTACAAAACCAGGTATTACAGGTTTATGGCAAGTAAGTGGAAGAAACGAGCTTTCTTTTGAAGAAAGACTTAAGCTGGATACTTGGTATGTGTTAAATTGGTCACTTTGGTTTGATATAGTAATAATACTTAAAACAATTAGGGTTGTCTTCAAAAAAGAAGGGGCTTATTAGATTTATTGTATAATGAAAACTATGGACATTTGTAAAGATGTAGAATGTGTTAGGGCTTTTGTTAACATTAGAAAACAGCAATCTAAAACGATTGGTTTTGTGCCTACTATGGGATATTTACATGAAGGGCATATGTCTTTGGTAAAAGCTTCAAAAAGTATGTGTGATATTACTGTGGTTAGTATTTTTGTAAATCCAAAACAGTTTGGCCCTAAAGAAGACTACAGCAAATATCCAAGAAACTTAGAAAGGGATTTAAAGCTTTTAGAGGAAGCTAAAGTAGATATGGTTTTTATACCTGATGTAGATACAATTTATCCAGAGGGTTTTTCTACAACTATAAACATAGGGCCTTTAGCAAATGTTTTGGAAGGTGCTTTTAGACCTGGGCATTTTGACGGTGTGTGTACGGTTGTTACGAAGCTTTTTAATATAGTAAAGCCAAATAAAGCTTTTTTTGGAGAAAAAGATTATCAACAGCTAAAGATCATCCAAAAACTTGTAAAAGATTTGAACTTAGACATAGAAATAGTACCTATTCCTACAAAAAGAGAAGAAGATGGACTTGCTATGAGCTCAAGAAACACCTATTTGAACGAAGAACAAAGGGAAAGGGCAAACACCATATATAAATTTTTACTAAAAGCCAAAGAAGCTTTTGAAAACGGCATAAAAGATACTGATAAGATTATAGAGTACGCTAAAGCTGTGCTTGATGTGGATGTTGTTTATTATATAAAAATAGTAGATAAAGAAACGCTTGAAGAAAAGACAGCTCCAAGTAAGTATGATAGAATACTTATAGCTGTGAAAATAGAAGATACTAGGCTCATAGACAATATAGAGATTTGATATGGGTATACTTGATTTTTTTAGAAAAAAAGAAAAGAAGGAAAACCTTTGGACAAAGTGTGAAGAGTGTAAAAATATACTTTTAGCTCAAGAGCTTGAAACTAACTTCTACGTATGCCCCAAGTGTGGTCATCATCATCAAATGAATCCATACCTATGGGCAAGTATGCTTCTTGATTACAACTATAACGTACTTTTTGAGTACATACTACCTACGGATTTTTTGTCTTTTAAAGATACAAAAAGATACAAAGACAGGCTAAAAACTTTGAAGGAGACATCAAATACGTCAGAAGCTATGACGGTGTTTGATGGAAAATTATCTGATTACCCTGTTGTTTTGAGTGTTATGGATTTTAGTTTCATAGGTGGAAGCATGGGATCTGTAGTAGGCGAGAGGTTTAAATTGGCTTCTTTAAAAGCAGTCCAAGATAAAAAACCACATATAAGTGTAGTCACTTCTGGTGGTGCCAGGATGCAAGAGAGTGTAATATCGTTGATGCAGATGGCAAAAACTTCTATAGCGGTGGATATCATGCATAAAAATGGAATACCTTTTATTACTGTACTAACAAATCCAACCACTGGAGGTGTGTCGGCATCTTTTGCATTTTTAGGAGATGTTATCATAGCAGAACCAAAAGCTATAATAGGATTTGCAGGTGCAAGGGTTATAGAACAAACCATAAAACAACAACTACCAGAAGACTTTCAGACATCGGAATTTTTACTAAAAAAAGGTATGGTAGACATGGTAGTACATAGACATCTTATGAAACAGACATTGAAAAACTTGCTTAATTTATTATTTTATAAAAATGCTTGATGTTTTGGAGTATATAAAAAAAGATAACAGTCTAGACAACTTAACGCATACTGTTGTATATGGAAAAGATATATATTTTATCCAATATTTTGAACAGCTTATAAAACAAAAATACGATACAAAAACATATTGGGCAGACGAACTTGATTATGAAAATTTAAGAAATATAATCACTTCTAGGAATATTTTTAACAAAAAAATAGTTATTATAATAAAAAATTTTACGGAACTCTTAAACAAATTAAAAAAAGAAAATTTGGATTTTATAAAAAAAACTCAAAACATAATTATATTTGAGGAGTACGAAGATCTAACAGAAAAAGATATAAAAGCCGTTCAAATCATTCTTGGAGATATAAATATATTAACATCAAAGCAAAAAAAACCCGATTATCTTAAAAGCCTTATACAGAAAAAATTCAAAAAAGAAGGCATTGACTTAAACCAAGACATAATAAATGAATTGTTAGATACAATAGGTACAGATTCTTTAAACCTAAAAAATGAAACGGATAAGCTTCTTGTATTGGCAAAATCTGTACCAATTACAAGAGAAACACTTTCAAGAGCTCTTGTAAAAGAACCAAAAGATGAAGCGTTTTCTATCGTAGATGCTTTGATAAAACAAGATATAAAGAAAGCGCTATCTATCTTTTACGATAATATCAAGTTGGGTCAACATCCATTGGTAACTCTTGGGTTTATGCAAAAACAATTTATAAATATGTATTTGGCTTTTAAGATGAATGTAAGTTTTGATGAGGTATGTAAGATTTTAAATATAAGTCATCCGTTTCAGAAAAACATATTATCAAAACAGTTAAGTATCGTTAATAAGGATAAGCTTTTTAGTATTGTAAAGGCTCTTCAAAGAGCCGATATGAGCATAAAATATTATTTTAACGATCCAGTGGAAGTTTTGGAAAAGCTTATCATAAATATTGGGTTAATATTAAAATCATGAATGTAAATACCGATATAAATAATATGGAAACACTGATAGCTGAAATAAAGAAAGCGCTCGAAAGGCCTTTTGAATATCAAAATGTATCTTCTAAACTTCAAGAACTTTTAACTATCATTGAAAAATCTCCGGAAGAATTTATACTAAAACACATGGATGATTTGTTGTTTATATCTAACGTTGTATTAGAGCTAAATATTATAATAAACGGACTCGTATTAGAAACTGTAAGTTATATTAAGTCTAAAGGATTTTCGGCCAGGGTTT
Organism: Hydrogenobaculum sp. Y04AAS1; assembly: GCF_000020785.1. Taxonomy (NCBI): domain Bacteria; kingdom Pseudomonadati; phylum Aquificota; class Aquificia; order Aquificales; family Aquificaceae; genus Hydrogenobaculum; species Hydrogenobaculum sp. Y04AAS1. The sequence continues at coordinate 771,103 of NC_011126.1, read as the reverse complement.
GATATGGGGTTTGGTTCATACGATTTGGTGACAAATGCTCTTAACATATTTAAGCAAGCTATAGATATTACCTCTCAAAATATAACAAATGCTAGCAATTCAAACTATGCGCAAGAGGTCCCTATAATACAAGATACTTATCCTATTGGTATAAGCATGCAAGATATAAAAAGAATTCAAAATCTTTACTTTTTCCAGCTTTTACAAAACAAAAGTGCAAGCTTAGATTATTTCAATACAAGATTACAATACAACAAACAAGTACAAAATATATTTAACATTGTTGGCCCTAACTCTTCTTCCACATCATACGACGATGCTTTTTTTAGTGCTTTTACACAGCTTTTTACAGATACGTCAAACGTAGGGTATCAAAATCAGGTACTCACTACAGCAAGCAATTTTGTGCAAAACTTAAATTCAAACGCCTCTACTATAAATAATTTAGCATACCAAGTCCCTAAAAGTTCTTTGCAATATTTAAATCAAATAAACACGCTTATAAAAAACTTGAGCAGCCTTAATCAACAGATTACCACCTCGTATGCGCTTACATATTCAAATGCTCATGACTACAAAGAACTTTTGGATCAAAGAGATGCATATATATCACAGCTTTCAAAGCTTATAAGCGTAAATGTCCAAGAGGATTCCATTGGAAGAGTGCATATCTCGATAAACGGCGGTTTTACACTGGTGGACGGCACTAATTATTGGAAGTTAGCGCTTGGGGGTTCTGGCAACTCACCCTACCAGACAATAGAGTGGTTAAACGACAACAATCAAGCTATAGACATCACAAACTATGTGCAGGGCGGGGAGTTGAAAGCTATGATAGATTTCTCTTATGATGCAAACAACTACAAAATAGAGCAAGACAATGTAGCAGCCAATGCAATAATGAACACAAAAATTCCTGTACAAAGTGGATCAAATTATTATTTGGTGCAAAATCTTACAAACACAGATTCACCGATAGGAAATCAAGGAGAAACGTGGAACTTTCCTCCAAACCATATATCATCGACTGCGGCTCCTCTTTCATCTTTAGGAGTATCAAACGGTAGTTTAACATTTTATACTGGTACTACGCCAAGTTACACCATATCAAACTACGGTGCTTTAAATCTTGTACAGCTTTCAAATTCAATAGATGCTAGTGGGATGTTTGAAGCAAACATATCTTTAGATCCTTCTGGAAATTACTATTTACAGATAACGCCCACCTACAGCAACACTGCAGGTTCTTTAACAAACGTTTACAACATAGTAGATTCTTCATCCAATATAGTATTTAATAGTGGAAGTGGGCCTGTCGGTGTGCTTTCCTTTGTGGACAACTCTAGCTCTGGTACATACGCTAGCTTAAATTACACAGATATGTCTTTAGATCAAATTGTAAATACAATAAACAATAGTCCAACATTGCAAGGAAAATATTATGCAAATATAGTATCTTCACCATTTGTAGATATGCCTATTGGATTATCGTCTTCTACAGATACAATTTCTCAAACAGGTGTACTTACTTTTAGAAACAACACTACTGCGCTTTTTAGTATCACATATACAAACCAAAGTTTGGTACAAATAGCCAACGAACTATCCCAAATTCCATCTGCAACACTTTTTAGCGCGAGCATAGTGAAAGAACAAGACGGGCTTTATCATCTTAGAATCCAGATAAAAAATCCAAACGAATACAATATAGTAGATAGCGGAAGCAGTTTTACGAGCCTTTACTCTCTACATATAGCTTCTTTGGATCAATCAAAATATGGCATTCAAGATTCTAAAAACACTTATACGTTTAGCAAAAATGTTATAAGCAATACAGTGTCGCTATCTTCTTATGGTATAGGACAAAATGCTACGCTTACATTCTACAATGGCAACGTTGCTTTATATTCTATATCAAACTACGGCCAGTATTCTTTAAACTCTTTGACATCTTTAATAGATTCAAATCCAGCGTTGCTGGGTCTTTTTAGCGCCAGTGTTGTTTCAAACCCCGATGGAACGTATTCCCTTGCTATAAGCTCTTCAAACCCATCTAATTATACACTTACAGACTCATCGTCAAACTTTTTAATGGGGGGTGGTAATATTTATAAAAGTGAAATGGTTTTTGAAGGCATAGATGCTTCTAGTATATCTGTTAACCCAAGCCTTGGTGCAATATTGCAAAACGTGGATCCAAACTCCGCTTCTAACTTTTCTTACTATTCCAACAGTTGGTGGGCTTCTTCCAAAAGCTTATACCAAACTCTTATAGGTTCTGTAGCATCTACTGTTAATATTTTACAAACAAGCTATAGCAGTATGAGCTCTTTAGTAAACTCTATAAGTTCTCAAGTTGCCCAAGTGCAAGGCGTATCTTTAGACCAACAGTATATAACGTTGCAAAACTTACAACAAGACTATCAAGCCTCTGCAAGCATAGTAGGTATATTAAACAACTTGATGCAAACTACGATCAACATGATAAACGGAGGTTGATGCTATGTCTGGAGCAATATCGGATTTAAGTCTTTACAACTTTTACAAATCTCAAGATAGTGTAGTGTTAAATAATCTTCAAGATACTATAGAAGAGGCTTCCACTGGGTATAAGCTTTTAAACATAGGTCAAAATCCAGGCGATACTCAGCAGGTTATAAATTTGAAAAAAGAAATAGTGCTTTTATCAACATATTCACAAAACGCTTTTTCAGCTAGCAACGTACTTACTACCACCACTTCTGTGCTTGGCAATCTTTATGACTATCTTCAAACAGTAAATACCGATGTTGTAGCAGCTGCTAACGAAGCTACGTACAATTCTACGCAACTTATAAATATGGGCCAAAGTATTTATTCTATATTGAATCTTACGTTGTCAAAAGCTAATGAAAAATTTGGAGACAACTATTTGTTTGGTGGCTCTTCGTTGTCTATACAGCCTTTTACTGCTGATTTTTCTTACCAAGCTTCTACTACAGATTTTTATACGCAAATATCAAACTCTTATCAAGTACCTACATATCTAAACGGTCAAAACGTTTTTGGGCTTAATATCCAAACTACCTCCACCTCATATAACTCTTATACACAAAGTTTTTCTGGACCCGGTGAACTTATAATACACTATGGTACCAATGTGTATCAGATAAACTATAACAATACGCCCTATGAATGGGATTGGGACGCTGGACTTTCTTCTACAAATGCACCTCTTGGAGCATCTGGTATGATATCTCTTAGTATGGTGACAGCCTCTGCTACAAATGTTTACAACATTTCTTATACAAGCACAGATACGTTATCAACGCTGTTAAACAAAATATCTACATCTACAGGTGGCGACTTTAAAGCGTCTATTCTACACAATTTAGATAATACTTACGGAATAGAAATATCACCATCCACAAATAATTTATCTGCTACTTATTCTCTTTATGATAGCAACTCTTTATATAAATTAGACCAAACCCCTTCAAATGTATTAGAGCTATCAAATTATATAAACAACGTTTTTAGCGGCACTTTGCAAGCTTTTATAAGACAAAATTCGAATTCGACATTTTCATTGGAGATCGCTGGAAAAGATGTAGCAAAACCTTTAAATATAATAGATTTGAATCAATACGTATCTTCTTCTTTTAAACAAGAAAGTGTTTTTTCTGTGTTAAAACAAACGGCTGATAGACTTAGTTTGGGGCTTCCAACCATAGATAACGAGCTTGGGGCAAACATGGTTATATCATCTCAAAGTTTTAATAGCCTAACATCACCTATTGGAGTAAACGGTACATTAGAAATAAGGATTAGTTCAAGCACGATACCGATAGATTATACTGCAAATATGAATCTAGCAGATGTAGCAAATCTTATCAATAAAGCTTTAAACGGAGCTGCTTATGCAGATTTTGTTCAAAATCAAAACGGCACTTATAACTTAGAGATAAGCTCAATGTTAGCTTCTCAATCGCTTACTGCCACAGATGTAGTGAATGGGGCTTTCTCCCAATTCAATAACAACCAGATACCAAACGGTAGCTATATATTCAATGTTCAAAGAGCTTTAGACCAAATATCTTATGCAAACGCTCAGGTAGGAAGCTATATCCAAAATATTCAAACCCAGGATAACGTACTGACAAACACTACTACTGTGGCTACTACAGAGCTTGCAAACTATCAGGACGCAAATGTACCCAATGTGTTAACAGACTATTCTCAATATCAGCTAGCTTACGAATCTTTGATGAACTTGATAGCAAATCAAAAGAACTTAACGATATTGAAGTATATATAGTATTTTACGTTGTTCAAAACGGTAAACGCTTTGTAAACACCTTAAATTATAAAAATATTTTGTAAAATGTAATTATTCACTTACTACATTATAATGATATTAAATCATTGAAATGAAATAATAGTGATATTACAATAGACTTCAAGATAGGTTTTATCCTAAAGGAGGATAGGAATGGACAAAGAGCGGTCAAAAAATCGTGAAAGTCCTGACAAGAAGTCAGGCAAATGGTTTGGGTTGGCGGCGGCTGCTGCTATATCTGTAGGTTTTGCATCCTTTATAATGTATATCAATCCAAAATCATCTCAAGCACGGGTAGAAAGTTATCCAGTGTTGAGTAAACAAGAGATGATAAGGGTTGGTAAGCAGATTTACGATCAAAGGTGTAGTGGCTGCCACGGTATGAACGGTAAAGGTGATGGTCCCGCTGCACAATTCTTTAGAGTAAAACCAAGAGATTTTACGACTTGCCTTTACAAATTTAAAAGCACTCCAGGTACCTCACTGCCTACTGACAGCGACCTTTTAAGAGTATTAAAAAACGGTGTACCCTCTACAGCAATGCCTGCTTTTCCTCATTACAACGACCAAGAACTTCTAGATGTAATAGAGTACATAAAAACGTTCTGTCCTGACTGGAGCAAATTAAAAGCGCAATCTCAGCCACCTCCAGAAAATTGGGAAGCACTTAAACCACCGCCATTTTTAGGTACTCCAGACTCTATAGCGAAAGGTAAGGTACTTTTTGAGCAAAACTGCGCTGCATGCCACGGTATAAATGGACAAGGTGATGGCCCAGCTGCTCTTTCAATACATGACCCTTCTGCTGAGTGTCAAAAATGGCAAGGTAATACTTGTGTAGAAAGACCACTTGAAAGACCAGCCAACTTGACACTTGGTATACTTCCAGGCGTATACGATGTAAATGAAATATATAAGACTATTACTATGGGTGTATTAGCGGGTACTACAGGTGGTATGCCATCGTTTTCATCGTTGTCTAGCAACGATAGGTGGAATTTGGTTTCTTATGTGCTATTTTTAATGGGTAAAACCCAAAAGTAAGGAGGATATAAGATGAAGCAACAACAAGAGCTTGTTTATACGGATTTGGTTAAGGCTCATATGATAATGGGTCTTATAGAATTGTTGCTTGTTATGATATTTGGCTTAACTTATTCACTAACATTTTTAAATATTCACATAGTTGACCCGTATCTATCTCCAGTAAGGCTTAGGTTTAACCATACAAACGTTGCAGCTTATGGTTTCTTGGCAAATTGTATAACTGGAGCCTTGTATTGGGCTGTTCCTCGTATGACAGGTCATCCAGTTTGGAACAGAGCTTACGGATGGCTTTTGTGGGCAGCTCTTCAAGTAGCTGGTGTGGGTACCGTAATAGCACTTCTTTTCTTTGGCGGTACGATGCTTGGTGGACCAGAACTAAGCAGATGGATTGGTCCTCAATCTGTGGAGTGGTCTGAAACGCCGTTTATAATGGACGTGCCTATAACATTGTGGTTGTTTGTAGTAATACCTCAATTTTTAGTCCCTATAATAAAAGCCTCAAAAGAAAAGCCTCTATACACAGGGCTTTGGTACATAACAGCGGGTCTTGTATGGACGCCTTTGGTTTATGTACTTGGTAACTATCCAAGCGTGTTCTTCTATCCTGGTGCAGCAGGTGCAGCTCTAAACGGTTCTTTCATACATGACCTTGTTGGTCTTTACGTTACACCTATGGGATGGGGTCTTATGTACTACTTTGTACCTAGAGTTCTCCAAAAGCCAATATGGTCTCACGGTTTAGGACTTTTAGGTTTCTGGGGATTGGCATTTTTCTACCCAGCGCAAGGTGTTCATCACTACTTATGGTCTCCAATACCGATGTTTGCTCAATATGCAGCCGTATTTGCTACAATAGCTATAGAAATAGTTGTGACCACGGTGCTTGTTAACTTCATGATGACTCTAAGAGGTTCTTATGGAGCCATGAAGGAAGACATGGCTTTAAGATGGTTCTATGTAGGTATGATAGACTATTGGATAACTTGTTTCCAATGTTCTATACAAGTGCTTTTGACCACTCAAAAAGTCATACACTTTACAGACTGGGTAACAGGGCATGCTCACCTTATCATGTTTGGAACATTTGGTTTCTGGCTTTTAGGCATGTATGAGCACATAGTACCAAGAATGTACGGTCTAAAGTACACATACTCAAGACCTCTATCGGAAACCGCTTTCTGGTTTATGTTGATAGGTACAGAAGTTATGTTTGTGGACCTAGGCGTGGCTGGTATAGCTGAAGGTTTTGCGTGGATAGCTCAAGTACCTTTCATAGACTCAGTGAATATTGGTAAACCATTCTGGTGGGTACGTACAGCTTCCGGTATATTCATATTTATAGGTTATATAGCTTACTTCTACAACATACTAAAGACTATGACCGTAGGAAGAGCTTATCAAGCTTCTACAAAAGTGGCTACGGCTTAAGGAGGAATAGACTATGGCATCTGGTGGAAAGGCAATACACGAAAGATGGGCTTTTATATTCTTCTTGGCTGGTATAGGATTCTTTGTCACTGGTACCTTTGTACAAGGGGTTTTGCCCATAATGGTGCTCGGTGGTTCCAGCAAGATGAAGACTAAAGATCAGGTGGTATCAGAAGGTTTTTACAAAAGACAGTTTCCAGAAGTTATTCAGCTTTTAGCTATGTATCCCAATCTTTGGAAGAAATATTACAACGTACCTGATCAGTATTTTTATACGGCCTCACCTGCTGTACAAAAGCAGATTATAAAAGGTGTGGCTCAAGCTATAAGCGACGGTAGATGGATATATATGGCAGAAGGATGCTGGCAGTGTCACTCCCAATACGTAAGACCAGTATCCAATGAGCCATCTTATTATGGACATGTATCAGTGCCAAGCGAATATGATAATACGTTATTTTTGCCTCACCTTTTTGGTACTGAAAGAAAAGGTCCAGACCTTATAAGAGAAGCCGGTAAAAAGGGTGTAGAATGGCACTTGGCACACTTCGTAAATCCTCAATATACAGTACCCGGTTCTATAATGCCAAGGTTTGCTAAATTTGTAGATTTAAAAGACGGTAAACCAGTTTTGACACCAGCAAATCCAAACAACGCTTACGCATCTTTAAACCCAGAACCAACCAAGTATGGATTGGCTGTTATAACTTATCTTGAATGGCTTGGTAGCTGGTATAGACCAAGGTTCTTTGATGAGTGGCGTAAAGAGGTTGCAGAGGAACAACAAAACCCTCAAGCTATGCAAGCAGCTATGAGCGCTAGTTCTACAAGCAATTCTTCACCTAATTCTTCAAATTCAAACAGCTCAAGTTCTTCGTCAAACTCAAACTCTTCAAATAGCAGTGGTAATAAAACTGCCTCACCGTCTGGAGCATCACAATGAGCAAGGGAAGAAAAATATTCTTAATAACAATGGTAATTGCGGTAGTGCTAATGGCTGGCATTCCGTTCTCCTATAGACTTATAAGCTGGGCTATAGTGGGGACTTCTGCCAGCGATGATGCCCACTCTGTGTTTATAATTATTACTACAACGTATCTATTTGGTATGTTGACTTTTGCTTCGTTTTTTATGTGGGCTTTTTTGAGAGGCGAGTTTAACAATATAGAGGCCTCTAAATTTGATATGATAGATATGGATAAAAAATACGATAGGATTGAGCATACGGAGGTGTAATTATGGTTGATGCTAAAAAAAGATACTTAACACCTGCAGAGTCAGATTATAAAGTAAGTGGTTATCAAGGAAACAAGATACCACTCATGGTAATTATTATGTGGCTTATGTTTATAGTTTTAGCCGTTACATACACTATAGTGGATGTAATACCAGACTTATCCGATTGGTTTAAAGGTTGGCCAGTAGATAAAGCTCAGTGGTATCACTTCTATAAATATTACGGCAATCAAAATCCTTAAAGATTCTATACGGGGTCGGGGGGGCCTCAGCCCCCATTCTATCCATTTTATAGGATAAATGATGTTGATATCATAACAGAAAAATGAAATTTATATTATAATTCTTATATTCTTTATGAAAGTAGAAGCTTTTAAGCATATAAAACATTACTTAGAAAATATTAACAAAAAATATGGTCTTGTATTTTCTTGGTTAGGCTTAAGAAAAAGCGATTATACGGTTTTCCCGCTAATGTCGTCAAAAGAAAATGAAGACTATTTAAAATATGTAAAGTTAAGATGGGATGATTCACCATATGGTAATGCACCTGTACCTGTGGGAATGGCAATAAAAACGGCTAAGATTCAATATTCAAATGATATGCTAAATGACAAAAGATTTGAGCCAGTTTATGAGCTTTTAAAGAAGAAAAATTTTTTGTCAATGATTACTGTTCCTTTGCTTAAAGACGATAACAAAGTGTTTGGGGTTTTTGCGGGTTATTCTGATAAAATTAATTTTTTTAACGATGAAATTATACATAGCATATCGAGGGATGTTGAAAATATAAATCAAGAGCTTGTTAAAATTTATAAAGATGAAATTCAAATAGAGGAAAAAATAAATGAATACCTTAGTATTTTATACGACATGATAACATATATAAACAAAGGCACTGCATCAAATATAGACCCGAAATATTTAACCGTAGATGTTTTAAACGATTTAGATAAGCTTTTAAATGCGGATGGCTCTGAGTTTATAATATATAATAAAACGGACAACAAAGTTGAAATGTGTGTAGCATCTGATTTATTTTTAGAAAATTTTTCTATACCATCCTTTGACTTAGAAATGTTTGGAGGTTTGTCACCGTTTGTAAAACACTATATGGAGATAGAGCATGCGGCAAACATAGATTATGAGCATGATCCTTACGCTTCAAAATGGTATATAGAAAAAGGGTTGAAATTTATAAATTCTACATCTATAAATACATATATATACAATAAAGACACTGCTTGCATGCTTCTTTTTGCAAGAAAAAATGAAATTCTTATATCAGAAATAGAATTAAACATACTAAAGCTTATCAATCAAGCTTTATTCAGCATTTTTGTGGCAAGAAAATATCTTACAGATATAGATTCTTTACACATTCATCTTGAAGAAATTGCTACAAAAGATCCATTGACAGGATTTTACAACAAGGATATGTTTGATATGTTCTTAGAAAATGAAGTAAAAAAATCAGCCGTTAGGATGTTGCCAAATGCTTTTAGTTATATATTGATAGATATAGATAACTTTAAATATATAAACGATGCCTACGGTTATTCAGCTGGGGATATGGTCATAAAAGAACTATCCAATATATTAAAATCTAGCACTAGAGCTCCAGATATATTGGCTAGGATAGGCGGAGATGAGTTTGGAATAATTGCACCAGATACAAAAGTACAATCTGCAAAGGTGATAATGGAGAGAATAAACGAGAGACTAAGTTCTCAGCCGATAATATTAGAAGATAAAAAAATATATATAAGTTTATCCGTAGGTATATCAACGTGCTTTGAAAAAGAAGGGCAAAGCTTGCTAATATCTGGTTTCTCAGATGATGATAACACTCAAAATAAGCGCTTATCTAAAGCGTTTTGTTCAAAAGAAGAGGTTAAGATGCTTGCCGAAGAAGCGTTAAGAAAAGCAAAGAAAAGTGGGAAGTCTAGTGTGGTTATAGCCTCTTTTGAAGATAATGATATAGAATATATTTCAAAATACGAACTTATAAACAATGCTATAAACGGAAATTTAATAAAACCGGCGTTTCAGCCAATCTTTGATCTTGAGGATAAAAAAATAATAGGTTTTGAAGCTCTTTGTAGGATAGAGATAAATGACAATATAATATATCCAGATCAGTTTATAGAAGAGGCTGAAGATTTGGGGCTTATAAATAAAATAGATCTACTGATGATAAGAAAAGCTTGTGAGAGAATATCAGCGTTAAATAAAAAAATTAATTCACAAGATGGTTTAAGGCTTTTTGTAAACATAAGCGCGAAGGCTTTTAAAGATAGAAGATTTTTTCAGAATGTAGTTGATATAGCAAAAGAGTACGGTATGCAAAATAAGCTATACATAGAAATTACAGAAAGGGAATCTCTTTCTAATTTGGAAAAATTTGAGGAGATAGAAGAATTTTTAAAATATTATGGTATCCATTTTGTAATAGATGATTTTGGAAGTGGATATTCTTCATTTTTATATCTGAAGTTTATAAAAACGGAGATTCTAAAAATAGATGGGGCTTTTGTTAAAAACATAGTAAAAAACGAAAGGGATGTGGCGATAGTGAGTGGTATAAATACAATTGCTAAACATCTTAATACAAAAACGTTGGCAGAGTTTATAGAAAATGAGGAAACTCTTGATGAACTTGTGAAGATAGGAGTAAATTACGGTCAAGGGTATTATCTTGGTAAGCCAACTTTTGATTTGGAGAAATTCTTTCAATAATTTATAATATTTTCTATGAAGATAAAAGATTTCTTAAAAGAATATAAACTTAGTTTAGGAGATAACGCAAGGTTTCTTTTAGAACCCCTTGGATTAGGATCTTTAGAAAGTCAAATTGAGTCAAAGCTTGGCGAAGCTGCTAAAATGTCCAAATCAAAAGCAAACACCATAGACCCAGCTATAGCTATAGAAAAATACGGTGCTGATACCATAAGACTATATATACTTTTTGCGGCACCTCCAGAGCAAGATTTTGAGTGGATAGAAACTTCAATAGAAGGTGTTCATAGGTTTTTGAAAAGGGTTTTCAACTTTGTTACTTCAAATATCTCTATTTTAAAAGCCGAGTACGGTGATAAAGAAAAAAACAAGGATTTATACTATGAAATAAATAAATGTATTCAAAGATATAGGAAAGATTTGGAAAAATACCAATTTAATACTATGATAGCATCAGCTATGGAGTTGTTTAACTATTTACAGGATTTTAAACCAAGTACCGATGAAAATAAGCACACTTTAAAAGAAGGCGTTTTAACGCTTTTAAAAATGTTATATCCAATGGCTCCTCATATAACAAGCGAGCTATTCGAGATGATAGGTTACGACAAAGAGATAAAACTACCAGCACTTGACGAATCTGCTCTTGTAAAAGAAAAGATAGATATCCCAGTGCAAATAAACGGTAAATTAAGAAGTACTATAACCATACCAGCTGGAGCTGATGAAAGTTTAGCTTTACAAACGGCTTTGCAAGATGATAAAATTAAAAAATATTTAGAGGGTAAAGAGATAAGAAAGGTTATTTTTGTAAGAGATAAACTCCTTAATATAGTAATATGAATATTGGACAAAGATTGAAATACATCAGAGAGTCAAAGGGTATTTCAAGAAGGGAATTGGCAAAGATGATGGGAAAAGACGAAGTGTCTTTTGAACAGTACCTATACAAATTAGAATCCGGAAAAATCTTAAATCCTGGTATAGAGCTTGTAGAATCAATATCAAAAGCTCTTGGTATAAGCCCAAAAGATTTGTTGGAAAAACAAGAAGAACACGGCGATATTGAGACTGTTTTTGCAATACCCATTGTAGATGTAAAAGCAGGAGCCGGCAATCCTCTTTATGCAGAAGAGTATATATATGTAAACGATATAATACCATCTAGATATCTAAGTGCTATAAAAATAAAAGGCGATTCTATGGAACCGATTATAAAAGACGGAGAATATGTCATAATAGACACATCTTCTAAAGACATAATAAACGGTAAAATATATGTTATATCAGATAAAGATGGTGGGCTTTTGGTAAGAAGGATATATAAATTAAACGACGGGTTTTTTAGGCTTTTACCAGAAAACGAAGCTTATAAAAGCCAAGACGTAAAAGCAAGCGATATAAGAATAATAGGTAAAGCCATAAAAGCTGTTAGCCCTTCCAGAAAATTAACCTAATAATATCTATAAACTATATTACCTTTATATATGGTATAAAACACCTTTGAAGTAAGTACGCTATTTAAAAAAGGAGAATTTGAAGACTTAGAAGGGTTTATGCTTTCATCAAAAAGCCATTCGTGACTTGGGTGCCATAAAACTAGATTTGCCAAGGCTCCTTCTTTTATTGTGTTGTCAAAGCCAAGTATCTTAGCAGGGTTTTTAGACATAAGTGTTATCAAACTTTTAATATCTATAACACCATCTTTTACAAGACTCATTATAATTGGTAGGGCTACTTGAAAACCTAGCATGCCAGCGGCACCTTTAATAGGGTGTAATTTTTCGTTTTTAGCGTGAGGTGCATGGTCTGTGGCTATACAATCTATTACTCCTTCTTGTAGGGCTTTTATAAGAGCTTCTTGGGTTTTGTAATCTCTAATAGGTGGATTTACCTTTAAAATGGTTTTTTTCTTAAAAGCTGCAAAACTGTTTAAAGCAAGATGGTTTGGATTTACTTCACAGGTTATATTTGCGCCTTTTTCTTTGAAAAATTTAACTATATCAACGCTTAAAGAAGAAGAAAGATGTTGGATGTGCAATTTACCACCTGTTTTATAAGAAAGTATACAGTCTCTTGCCACCATTACATCCTCTGCATAAGAAGGTCTAAACGGAAGTCCGTAGACGCTTGAGAAAGCCCCCTCGTCAAAAGCGCCATTTCCAGCAAAAGCATCATCTTCACAGTGGTTTGCCACAAAAGAATTTAATAAGCTAACCATTTCAAGGGCTTTTAGCATAAGTTTTTGGTCTTGCACCGGCGATCCATCATCGGTAAAACATACAGTCCCTGCTTTTTTAAGTCTATAGAAATCTGTAAGTTCTTTGCCAGATCTATTTTTAGTTACGCAGGCGCTTACTTTTACATCGCATATTCCTATTTTTTCAGCCTTTGAGAGTATGTAAGATATAATACTTTCGTTGTCTATGGGAGGATTTGTGTTTGGCATACAAACAATCGTGGTAAATCCACCAAACGTGGCTGCTTTCATACCGCTTTCTAAATCTTCTTTGTAAGTAAAGCCTGGGTCTCTGAGATGGGCGTGTATATCCACAAACCCAGAGCAAGCTATTAGTCCTTTGGCTTCTACAGTGTTATAATCTTTTTTGTCAATGTATTCTGATATTTTGTCTATTTTATCATCTTTTATAAGAATATCAACTTCTTTGTCAAAGTTTAAATTTGGTTCTATAAGTCTTGCGCTTTTTATAAGAAGATTTCTACTCATTTATTACATTATATCAAAATTTAGCTTATAATAATTTATATACCAAAAGGAGGTAAAGTATATGCAATTTTTTATAGACACGGCAAATATAGACGAAATAAAGCAAGCAATAGATTGGGGAATATTGGACGGTGTTACTACAAACCCTACATTAGCAGCTAAAACTGGAAGACCCTTTATGGATGTTGTTAAAGATATACTTAGTATAGTGGATGGCCCAGTGAGTTTGGAGACGGTATCGTTGGATACGGAAGGTATGGTGAAAGAGGGCAGGTTCTTAGCAGAGCTTGGAGACAATGTGGTAGTAAAAATACCTATGACAAAAGAAGGGATGAAAGCTGTAAACATACTTGAAGAAGAGGGGATACCAACGAATGTAACGTTAATATTTAGCCCTATGCAAGCTCTTATTGCTGCCAAAGCGGGTGCAAGCTATGTATCACCATTTATAGGAAGGCTTGATGATATATCCACAGACGGGATGAATCTTGTGAGAGATATAAGGACAATATTTGACAACTATGGCTATGAGACAGAGATAATAGCTGCAAGTATAAGGCATCCAATACATGTACTTGAAGCTGCAAAAGCTGGAGCTGATATAGCCACTATTCCCTTTAACGTATTAGAAGCTTTATTCAGACATCCTCTTACCGATATAGGTATAGATAAGTTTTTAAAAGACTGGGAAAAGGTCCCAAATAAACCATTTTAACTTTTAAAACTATAAACATTAATTTAAGGAGAGAGAGGAGGGTTAAATGAGGGTATAGGAGGTATTTATGTTTTTAATTGAAAAGACATCGTTGAAAGTAAAGCTATTTGGACTGGGTTTGATAACCTTAATCTTAGGTATATTATACACCTACAGCAACTATGAAGCAAATTTAAGTTATATGGAACAGATGTCACTAGAGATGAAAGCTATATCAATATCAAAACCACTTTTTAAACTATATATGGACTTAGAATCTGCAAGAATATACAGTAGATCTTTGGCTGGAGGAAATACAGCTGTCAGACCTGCCCTTGAAAAGGCGGTAGAAAATGTAAATAAAGATTTGGAAGAAGCGGCAAACATTAACGAAAAATATGGGAAAGACCTAAATACTACAAAAGATTTTGAGCTTTTAGAAAAAACATGGCAAGACATGAGGCAAAAAACTTTTTCTTATACAAAAAGCGAGGTAAAAGATAACTACAACAATATTGTAAAGATAGTATATAGAAAACTGTTATTGAGGGATTGCTTTGAAAATGGTGGACTAATAGCTGATCCAGATATGGGACGTATAAATCTAATAGTTGGTTTGTATGTGGTTCAAGGACCAACGATAGACTATCGTGGAAGACTTTCTTCCAGAACAGCCCAAGTGCTGTATGATAATCAGCTAAAACCGTCGGATATTACAATGCTTCAAACTATATCAAAAGATACAGAGTTAAGGTTAAACAATTTAAAAAATATTTATTACAAAATAGCTCAACAGTATAATCCAAGATATAAAAAATCTTATAATGATTTTCTAGCATTTTATGGTATTATGACAAACAAGTTTTTACCCACTATACAAAATATAGTAACAAACGGACCATCCTCTGTACCTCTGCAAAATTTTCTTTCTATATACGAAGAGACGAATATTGTGGCAAAAAAAGAAGCAAATTCTGTAGTAAACACTCTTTACGATGATATTATTTCAAGCTACAAAGATGCAAAATTTTCCCTAATAAGAAGCATAATTATATCTACATTTTTGGTATTTGTAAGCATATCGTTGTTTATATATCTATGGGTTATTATAAGGAAAGAGCTTGATATACTTTTAAAAGCCTCAAAGAATTTAGAAAACGGGAATCTTGATGTAAATACAAACATAGGTTTTAAAGACGAGATAGCGGAAGTTATAAAAACTATGTTGAATGGTCTTTCTATGATAAGCAACGTGTTAGGTGAGATAAAAAAGGTTGTAGAGAATATGGCTAAGCTAGATTTTAGTGAAGATATAGGAGCCGATGCTAAGGGAGATTTGGATGTAATAAAACAAGGTATAAACAAAGCTTTAGGTTCTTTGAGAATTTTATTAAATAACTTGGCTGAGATGGCTATAAAATTAGGTTCAAGCGTAGAAGAGCTTTCAGCTACTACGGGTTCTATAGCTCAAGAAAATAAGAATTTAAACGAACAAATTAGCTCAATAGCTTCTTCAGTGGAGGAGGTATCCGCCACTACAAACTCGATTGCTTCTAGTATGATAAGTACTAAGGAAGCGATAAACAAACTTTTTGAAATAATAAAAGATGGTAGTACCAAATTAGAAAAGACCGTTTCCTCTGCAGAGCTTATGGAAAAAACTAGTCAAGAGATAAATGTTATTGTAGAAAATATACTATATATAACAGAACAAACAAACTTACTAGCTTTAAACGCGGCAATAGAAGCTGCTCGTGCTGGTGAAGCTGGTAGAGGATTTGCCGTAGTGGCTGACGAAGTCAAAAAACTTGCGGAAAGAACTGGCAATTTTGCTAAAAACATATCCGATATGATAAATAATATTACAAAAGGAATAGAAAATACAACATCTGCAATAAGAGATATTTACTTATATTATAAAGAAATTGAAAATAAATCAAAAGTGGTACAAGAAGCTTCAGAAACGGTGACAACTGCTGCAGAAGAACAAAATGCCACAGTAGCCTCTCTAGCACAAAATATGATTAGCATAAGGGAGTTTTCTGATAAATTATCAACAGCAACGGAAGAACTTTTTGCTACGTTTAATCAACTAGCTAAAGTGGCAGAAGAGTTAAAACAGGAGATGAGTAAGTTTAAGTTTTAAAAATGCACGATCTTATATCTATAAGGATGAGAGCCTCCTTTAAAAATGTTCATATTTCTGGAGCAGAAAGGATATGTAAGAAAGAAAAAGTTTCACAAATTATAAATGAGTTTCTAGAAAGACCAAAGTTTTATGATTTTATAAGCATAAAAACAGAAGAGGTAAAAGATGTTGAATTTATAAAGACGCCTTCTATAAGAAGCTTTGATTTTAAAAGCGTTGAAGAAGCAAGGGCTTTTGCTAAAACACTTCTTGGAAATGCTAGTATAAAAAAGAACATAGCAGAGAGTATATTGGAGTTAATTTCTAAAGGAGCTGCTTTTGGTAAAAACATGAGAGGCGCCATGATCATAGATATTGATACTGGCATTAGGCTTGAAGAAAACAAAGAAAAGGGCATAAGGACCATAAAAGTAGATTGGGAAGATAGAGATTTGGCAAAACAAAAGCTGTTATCTTCTGGCTATAAAATAACAGACAGAGCTTTAGATGCTCTTGCCCTTGTATCGAAGAATATAAGATGCGGTATTTTAGCAGAAGTGTGTTGGAGTGACGATGCTGATTATACCACTGGCTACGTGGTTGTAAACAAAACTTATTACCGCATAAATCCAATGAAACATTTTGGAGATCTATTTGGTGGAAGGGCTTATTTTATAAAAGCTGAAAACCTAAAAGATGTAATAAATTGTTTAAGAAATAAGGCATTTTTGGTAAGGCTTTGATTTAGATTTTGAGTTAAAATAATAGTATGGAGCTTTTATATTATATATTGGTGGTGCTTTTTATTATAATAGCTTTATTCTTGATAGTACTTGTGCTTTTACAGAAATCAAGAGGTGATATAGGTGCGGCTTTTGGAGGGGCTACTGCAAGGTCTATATTTGGTGTTGGTGGTGTTGATACGATACTAACAAAGGGTACTTATTGGTTTACGGCTATTTTTATGGTGCTTGCGATAGTTATAGCAATATTGACAGATGTAAGAAACAACTCTTCTATCATGCAAAATGAACATATCAGCGCTAATCAAACAAAGCACTCTAAGCCTTAGAGATACTCTTCTTGTTCTTGAACACGTAAGCGGTTTAGATAAAAATTATATTTTCTTAAATCAGGATAATATAGAGCTAAATCAAGATGTTTTGGAGGCTTTTAAAAGCATATTATCAAAAATCCAAAGTGGCATGCCCCTTCAATATGCCATTGGAAAATGGTGGTTTTTCGGAGAAGAGTTTATAATAGAACCACCTGTATTGATACCAAGACCAGAAACGGAAATTGTTGTAGAAGAGGCTATGAAGTTTGCAAAGCAGTTCAAAATAGGTTTTGAACCTTTTGTGGGAAGTGGTATCATAAGCATTGTACTTTTGAAGCATAATCCTCATCTTAAGATGGTAGCAACAGATATAAACAAAAAAGCCTGTGAGTTAGCGTTAAAAAACGCAAAACTTCACAAAGTAGAAGATAGGTTGTTGGTGGTCTGTTCTGATGTAGCAAAAGCTATAAAAATAGAAAAAGTTGATTTTTTAGTGGCAAATCCACCTTATATACCAACAAATGTTCTAAATACTCTTGAAAAAAGCGTATTGGAGTATGAAGATATAAAAGCTTTAGACGGGAAAGAAGAAGGTCTTTTTTTCTACAAGAAACTTAAATCTTTGGGTATAAAGCCTATGATACTGGAGATAGGGCATGATCAAGAGCAGGCCCTAAAAGATTTATTCGGGGATGTAGAGATAATTTACGACTATTCAAATAATCCAAGGGTTGCTATAATAAGATGATTAGCATAGTATTTTAGCAAACTTTTATTAATATATCTTTATTCGGCTTTTTAAGGAGGTTAGAATGATTGAGCTTTTAGAGGATAAAGAAGTATCTTTTCTTTTGGAAAAAGCCTTAAACAAAGAAAGATTGACAGAGGAAGAGGCTGTTTTTTTATATAAAAATGCTCCGTTAAGCGCTTTAGGGTATATAGCAAACGAGTTAAACAAAGAAAAAAATCAAGACAGAGCTTTTTTTATAGTAAACAGATATTTAAACCCTACAAACATATGTGTATACAAATGCAAATTTTGTAGCTTTGGTGTTTCAAAGTCAGACGAAAGAGCTTTTGAACTTAGCATAGGCGAGGTGTTAAGAAAAATAGAAAACTCTTACAAAAACGGTATAACAGAGGTACACATAGTTGGCGGATTGCCACCGCATTGGGAAAGAGAAGATTACGTAAACCTAATAAAAGTTGTCAAAGAAAACTTTCCAAACATAGTCATAAAAGCTTATACAGCGGTGGAAATAGACCACATAGCAAAAATATCAAAATCTACTTACGAAGATGTGCTCCTTGAATTAAAAGAAGTTGGCTTGTCTTTATTGCCAGGAGGCGGTGCTGAAATATTTGCCGATAGGGTGAGAAACATAATAGCACCAAACAAAGCCAACGCGGAAGAATACCTTGAAATACATGAAACTGCCCATAGACTAGGTATACCATCAAACGTTACGATGCTTTATGGACATATAGAAACCATAGAAGAAAGAGTAGATCATATGAAAAGAATAAGAGATTTGCAGGGCAAAACCGGAGGTTTTCAAGTATTTATACCTTTAGCTTATCATCCAAAAGGGACATCTCTCGGTGGCGAGAGGACATCTTCTGTGGATGATCTTAAAACCATAGCGATGTCAAGGATTTTTCTAGATAACTTCGATAACATAAAAGCATATTGGATAACCTTAGGAGAAAAGTTAGCTCAGATAGCTCTAAATTTTGGCGCAAACGATATAGATGGAACTTTAGAAGAAGAACTCGTTGTGCATGCGGCTGGTTCTACAGAAACTTACGGTAAAACGGTAGACAAGCTTGTAAGCATTATAAAAGGAGCTTCCAAGATTCCTGTACAAAGAGACTCCTTTTATAATATAATAAAAGTTTATAATTGATATGTGTGGTATAGTAGGATATGTAGGAAACGCAGAAGCTTTGCCTATTTTGCTAAGTTCATTAGAAAGGCTTGAGTACAGAGGATATGATTCTGCTGGTATTGCCCTTATAGAAAACAACAATATTTTTGTTCAAAAAGAGGTTGGTAAAATAAGGGAGTTGGTAAAAGCTCTATGGGGCAGAACTTCCAAATCAAATTGTGGTATAGGTCATACTAGATGGGCAACCCACGGTGCTCCTTCCATAGAAAATGCGCATCCACATACCGATCCTACAAACTCTTTTGCTATAGTACATAATGGCATAATAGAAAACTATAAAGAACTAAAAGAAGAGCTTATAAGAGAGGGCTACACATTTAAATCCCAGACCGATACAGAGGTTATAGTTCATTTAATAGCAAAATATTATAAAGGTGATTTGCTTGAAGCCACCAAAAGAGCCGTTGAACTTTTAAGAGGGGCTTTTGCTTTTGCGGTTATTACAAAGTATGAACCAGAGCGGATAATAGGTGTTAAACAAGGTAGTCCTCTTGTGATAGGTGTTGGGGAAAATGAAAACTTTTTAGCTTCTGATATTCCTGCTATTTTACCTTATACAAAGCAAATAATTGTTTTAGAAGATAAAGAGATAGCAGATATCTCAAAAACAGGGATAAGCATTTACGATTTCAACGGTATAATTAAAACTAAACATCCTATATTTGTTCCCTGGGATATAGTATCAGCGGAAAAGTCTGGATACAAACACTTCATGTTGAAAGAGATATACGAACAGCCAAGGGTAATATCAGATACCGTAAGGGGATTTTTATCTGAAGAGATAAATTTTCCATTTGATATAAACAGTATAAATAGAATTGTTATGAGCGCTTGCGGTAGCTCTTACAATGCATCTCTGATAGGCAAGTATCTGATAGAAAAGTATGCTAGAATACCAGTGGAAGTGGGCTACGCTTCAGAACAAAGATATGAAGATATTCCAATTGACGAAAATACGCTTTTTATAGCCGTATCGCAATCTGGAGAAACTGCTGATACAAGGTTTGCGGCTCAATACGCTAAAGAAAATGGTGCAAAAGTTTTATCGATAGTAAACGTAGTGGGTAGTTCTTTAGACAGAGAGAGCGATTATAGTATTTATACGCATGCAGGTCCAGAGATAGGTGTAGCTGCTACAAAGACATTCAGCGCTCAAATAGCTGTTTTATACGGTTTATCTGTTTTTATGGGCTATGCTAAAGGTCTATTAACTTACGAAGAGTATGCAAATAAGATCGATATGCTGGCTCATGTGCCGTCAAAGATGGAAGATTTTCTTCAAAGTGTCGATTTAAACGATAGCGTTTATAGGGAGCTATCGAATGCTAAAAATGCAATATATTTAGGAAGAGGCCTTTCTTTCCCAATAGCATTAGAAGGAGCTCTGAAGTTAAAAGAGATATCTTATATACATGCAGAAGGATATGCTGCTGGTGAGATGAAGCACGGTCCTATAGCTTTAATTGATGAAAATATGCCAGTTATATTCGTGGCGCCAAAGGATAAGCTGTACGAAAAAGCGGTTTCCAATATAGAAGAGGTTTTAGCTAGAAAAGCAAAGCTTATAGTGATAGGGAACGCTTCAGATGAGCATTTAAGAAATATATCAAAGCATTTCATAGGTATACCGGACATAGAAGAGCAAGACCTGTATCCTCTTTTGACTGTGCTTCCTCTTCAGCTTATAGCATACGAAGTGGCAAACAGGCTAGGGCTTGACGTGGACCAACCAAGAAATCTAGCGAAGACTGTAACTGTAGAATAACCTATGGTATAATTTAAATCTATGAAGAAATCAGATATTATTAAACAAATAGATAAGTATACGAATTATAGCCAAAAGGATATAAAGCTTGTGATAGAGTACTTTTTAGACGCTATAATGGAAGGTCTTATACAAGATGAGCGTATAGAATTAAGAAGATTAGGTATTTTTTTATTGAAGAAAAAGCCTTCTAAAATGGTTATAAATCCAAGAACTGGCGTTCAAACACTGGTATCAGAACGTTACTTACCATATTTTAAAATGGGTAAATACATCAAGAAAGAATTAAACAAACATCAGGCAAATGCCAAAAAAGTTTAAAACAGATGTTCTTATAATAGGCGGAGGACTTGCTGGTTCAAGCGCTGCTCACCAGCTTGCCAAAAAAGGCGTTGATGTAATCATTGTGGACTCAAGGAAAACTATAGGTGTGCCAGTCCAATGTGCTGAGTTTATTCCGAAACAGCTTATGCAAAAAAAGTTTGAAGACTACTTTAAAAATTCAGTAGTTCAAGAGATAGAAAATATGCTTACTATAGAACCGGACAACAAAAAAGTGTATTCAGGCTCAAAAGGTGTTATGGTGGATAGAAAGGTTTTTGATGCAAATATTTTTCAAGAAGCGATAAAAAGCGGAGCAAGAGCTTTTTTAAAAACAATATTTATTGGCTTTTATGATAAAAATACCGCTATATTAAAAGCCAAAGACGATGTATATTATGTGGAGTTTGATTATATTGTAGGGGCTGACGGACCTCGCTCAAGTGTGATGGAAAAGGTGTTTTCAAAAAAACATGAGTTAGCGGTGTGTGCTCAAAGAAGATGCAAACTAAAAGAACCGTTAAAAGACATAGTTATAGTGTTTAGAGAGTATATAAAGGGTGGTTATGGGTGGATATTTCCAAAAAATAACTATGCAAATGTAGGTATTGGTATAGATACAGCTTTTAAAGACGATCCAAAATATGTGTTGGAGCTTTTTATAAAAGATGCGGTATCTATGGGTTTTATAGAAAACAATTGCGATGAAAGTTCAGGTGGGTTTTTGCCTTTGGATGGTATAGATACTTTGGTAAGTTCTAATGTGGCTTTATGTGGAGACGCTGGAGGATTTTGTCATCCTATAACAGGTGGTGGCATACCTCAGGCGGTTGTCTCAGGTAATATGCTTGCACAATACATATTGGAAAACGATTTGGAATCCTTTGAAGAAGAGTCAAAAGAAATATACGGTATTACCAATGAAAAAGCGTATAAAAAAAGAAAAAAATATATAAAAGAATGGAATAATATAAAATATATATTACCGTATATCTGGGTAGCTTATGAAGATTACTGGAAAAATATTTAAAGGAGAGTTTTTATGAATGGAAATCCAATGGGACCGATTTTAGCACAGTTGGTATTTATAGGTATAATATTTGTAATATTTTACTTTCTTATTATTAAACCACAGCAGACTCAAAGAAAAAAACACCAAGAATTTTTATCAAATCTGAAAAAAGGTGATAAAGTTATCACATCATCTGGTATATGGGGTGTTATATCTGATATAACTGATGATACCATAACGTTAAAGGTGGATACCAACACAAAGATAAAGTTTACAAAAGAAACAATAATAGCATATCAACCTTCAAAAGACGAATCAAAAGAGAAAGAAGATGAAAAATAGGGAAGAGCTTCTTAAAAACCTAACACCAAAAGAGATAGTAAATTATTTAGACCAATATATAATAGGCCAGCAAGAAGCTAAAAAACAAGTGGCAATAGCTTTAAGAAATCGCTGGCGTAGACAAAAACTCCCACCGCACATAAGAGATGAGGTATCTCCTAAGAATATTTTGATGATAGGACCCACCGGTGTAGGTAAAACAGAGATAGCAAGAAGGTTGGCAAATCTCATAAAGGCACCTTTCTTAAAAGTGGAAGCTACAAAATATACGGAAGTAGGCTATGTAGGAAGAGACGTAGAATCTATGATAAGGGAGCTTGTGAATATCTCTTATCAGCTTGTGAAAAAAGAAAGGACCGATGGAGTTAAAGACGTTGCAAGGGAAGAAGCTATAAGAAAAGTGGCTCAAAAAATATCTTCTTTGAAGAATGTAAGCATTTCTGAAGCTATATACGGTATAAAATCCGGTAAATACGACGATGAGTTGATAGAGATAGATATTCAAGAAAAACAAAGCATGCCAGCTATAGAGGTAATGGGATTGCAGGGCTTAGAAGATTTGGACAAACAAATTAGAAATCTACTCGGTGGTATTGGTGGTAGAAGAAAGAAGAAGCTAAAGGTAAAAGATGCTCTAAACATATTGGAGCAAGAAGCGGCAGAGGAGTTTATAGACAAGGAAGATTTAGAGTCTGAGGCTGTTTTTTTGGCTGAAAACTTTGGTATTGTGTTTATAGATGAGATAGACAAAATAGCGGTAAAGCATGAAGGTGTTGGACATAGTGTATCAAGAGAAGGTGTGCAAAGAGATTTACTTCCTATAGTAGAAGGAACTACTGTTAATACCAAATATGGCCCTGTAAAAACCGATCATATACTTTTCATAGCGGCTGGGGCTTTTCATATGGCAAAACCATCTGATTTGGTACCAGAACTGCAAGGTAGGTTTCCTATAAGAGTAGAGTTAAAAGCCCTTACTATGGAAGATTTTGAGCGAATACTTAGAGAACCTCAAAATGCACTTACAAAGCAATACAAAGAGCTTCTTAAAACCGAGAACGTAGATATAGATTTTACAGATGAAGCGATAAAAGAAATAGCAAGGATAGCAGAATATATAAATTCTAAAGATGAAAACATAGGTGCTAGAAGGTTATACACTATAATGGAAAAACTTGTAGAAGACATATCTTTTAATGCTCCTGACATGGAAGGTCAGCATATTATAATAGACGATAAATTTGTGCTTTCAAGGTTAGAAGACCTTGCCAAGGACCCTGAAATATCAAAATACATATTATGAATCTAACTCAGGGCATACTTGATTTGCAAGAAGACCCTATTTTTCTAATAGACAAGAAAAACTTTGTAATCTTTGCAAATACTTCGGCCATAAAAAGCGGATTTGTCTTACCAGAATATAGAAATAAATCTTATTATGAGGTCTTAAGACCTTTTAATTTAATATCCAGTATAGGGCTTTTGAGAGAAAACGAAACTATTAAAATAAACTACAAAGAAAAAACTTATGTTTTGTACAAAAAATCTTTGAAAGATACCAATGTATTTTTTATGAGGGATATAACAAATTATGAGTTGTATCAAAAAGCAAAGCGAGAGTTTATAGCAAATGCATCCCACGAGTTAAAAACACCCCTTAGTGTTATAAAGAGTGTATTAGATATAGCTATAGAAAAAGAAAGCGATGAATCGATGATAAAGTTCTTAAAAAAAGCTAAAAATGCTACTGAATCAATGGAAGAGTTGATAAACGACATGCTTACGCTCTCTTTTGTAGAATCCATGGAAGACAATATAAAGCTTGAAGATTATGTAGATATTAAAAGCTTAATCCAGGAAAACCTAGATATGTTTCAACCATATATAAAAAATAAATCAATAACGATATACACGGATATAGAGTCTGTTTCAATCAGAACCAATAAAAAGCTTTTAAACATAATACTAAAAAATCTTATAGATAACGCTATCAAATACAACAAAGAAAATGGGTATATCAAGATAAGTGTAAAAAAACAAGACAAACTAACACTTACAATTGAGGATTCCGGTATTGGAATAGCGAAAGAGCACCTTCCTTTTATCTTTGAAAGATTTTACAGCGTGTCAAAAGATAGATCTTATAAAAGTACAGGTCTTGGTCTTGCTATAGTAAAACATGCATCAAAGCTTTTAAAAATAAACATAGATGTATCTTCTACTCCAAACGTCGGAACCGCCTTTAATCTTACATTTTTAGAGTCCTAGGGCTTGTTTTAGAGCTTTTAGTGTTATCTGTAGTTCTGCTGGTTTGCTTTTGGTGTTGTACTCTCCTACAGCCTGTATATCGTATACTGTAAAACCTTTTGGAAGCTTGTCTACAAATACATTTGAATGAATTGGTTTTTTGGTTAAAAGCTTACCGTTTTTATAAACAAGATAACCGATAGTATAGCCACTGTCTTCGTTTGGCTCCCAATATATATAAATTTTGTTTTTGTAGACCATGAAGTTGACGTTTTGTGGTGTTTTTGGTGTAGGGGGTTTTTGTTGCCTAAAGCATACTTCTTCTGGAAGTGATTCTATGCCATTTTCAAGTCCTGTAATAGCATAGCAAAAAGCGGAAAAATCTATTGGTAGCATGGCCTTTTTGCCTACCACAGTGCTTTCTTGAAACGGATTAAAGGGTTTGCCGGGAATATGTTTGTAAAGTCTAAAGCGTTTAAAACCACTTAACTCAAGATGTATTCTAAGCTTTCTGTATGCTTTTAATACGATAGGTCTTTTCTCTATAGCTGGTGGTACACAGTATAAAGAGGATGATTCGGCGCCTTTTATTTCAAAGCAAGCTGAAGATTTATCTTTTTTAAAAAAAATACCGTTTTCATAAGAAAAGCCTTTTACTTTTAACTTTTCATTTCCAACAGGTTTTATGTAAACGTAGTTTCCAATACGTTTTACCAAAACTTGAGGTGGTTCTGGGGGTTTTGGTGGGGCTTTTATACCACAGGCGCTAAGAGAAAAAGCCACCACAATTCCTAACATGATATCTCTACGGATAATTCACCTCCAGCTAAAAAGCTAATGCATATGCCTTGAGTTATAACATCGAAATCTTTTTCGGATTGAGACACCGTCTTTATAGGGTATACTTTTAGTTTTTGGTTTTTAGAAAAATCTATGTTAATTTTATCTATTTCAAAAGCTTCAAAAGATATATGATTAGAATCTATCTCGTAGGGGTCTAAGTTTATACTATGAATGCCTAAGTTTATATCTACGTTTAGTTCATCTTTTAAGTTATATTCTAATATAAATTCTCCTTCTTCAATCCTTATAATCTTTTTGTTGTTTTCTTTTTGAAATGTTATAGTGTTTTCTTTTACATCTATAAGATTCCAGTCTATGCTGTCGTAGCTAAAAAATCTTGGTTTATCATCGTAAGCTATCAGGTCTTTGTATTTTGATATATCTTTTTTGAGTTCATGGATGGTTTTTCCCTCTTCTTTTTCTTGGTTTTCACTTATAAAATGATAAAATTCTTTATACCTTGATAGACATACGTTTAGGTTGCCTACCTCTTTTTTGGAAAGCTCCTTGATGATGCCTTTTTCCGATACCACCACTATAAAATCCTTATCTTTTAATTTTACCTCAAGCTCCCAATCAAAATCTATGTCCTCTTTAACAATCTCATGAGAACTGTTTTCAAAATCAGCTTTTATTATGTTGTTCCAAACCTCTCTTCTTAAATGAGGAAAATATATGCCGCCAAATATTCCATGCCAATAAGCATCGTTGCACTGGGCTTTTAATATGTAATCTTTTTTAGAAGATTTTCTTTTTTTAGAAGATTTTTTTGAAACCTCAAGCATTCTTTTGTGCATGTAGTTTGATTCTTGATATTTTGTGAAAAAGTTTTTCCAAATACCACCTTTTATAAACGTTTCAAACCTTTTACACTGCTCTTTGGCCTCTTGGTAAGCTATAGCATCTTCGCAATTTAGCGCCCAATGTCCCATCTCTTCATAAGAAACTGATGCTGGATAAACCAACCTTTTATGAGCGTCCTTTAGGGCTTCAGATATAGTTTTGGTCTCTATATTTTCTTGTTTTAAAAGCTCATAAAACCTGTCTAACCATCTTTCTTCGTATACTGTTTTATATGTGTATGGCCATATGCCAAATTTTTCACCATCGTCTATTATAATTGAGGTTTTTTGGCTTTTGATAAAATCTACTGCATTTTTTGGTTCATCGAAAGGAATTTTATATCTAAGCCTTTTGTCTATGGGTACAAGGTTTACTTTTTTGTCCTCATCTTCTGTAAAATAAAAGCCTTCTTCAAAAGGATAACCAGCAGAAACTATGTGATAATCATCTATGATGATATAATCCATAGAAAGCTCTATTATGGTTTGTAAAACCGAAGTATCCCATATACGTTCTGTTAACCATATACCTTTTGGGCTTTTACCAAGTGTATTTTTGCAAAAGTTGTTTAGTTTTTTTATCTGAAGAATTCTATCTTCTTTTGATATGGATGCAAGTATAGGTTCGTAATAACCACCGCCTATTATCTCCAGCTGATTTCTTTGGACCATATCTGCCAATTTTTCCATAAAATCTTTTTTATTTTTTAAAAACCATTCAAAAAGAATTCCACTAAAATGTGCTGAAAGCTTAAAATCTTCGTGCTTGTAAAAAAAATCTATAAAAGGTCTATAAGCCTTTTCATAGGCTTCCTCAAATACGTAATCAAAGTTTCCTATAGGTTGATGACAATGAATTCCAAATACAAGCATACTTACCCTCCTCTTACATATGGCAAAATAAAATATTTTAGCCTTATCATTACATATATTATATATTACAAGCCTTTAAAAAACAATAACACACAGAGAATAAAATCATACAAATTTAATATTGAGATTGTATATTATTATCATTTAATTTTAAATGTATAGGAGGTTGTTTATGAGCAAAGTGTTTATGGCAATGCTGATGATCGTAATTTTAATTAATATGGCAAATGCTGATTCTTATGTTGAACAATGTGATGTAGATGACTACATAATAAAAGCTATTGGCATAGAAGAACCTTGGATAGAAAATGCCGTTTATGGTTTTGCACAATTTAGCAACAACAAGAATGGTCAGTTTAGCTTTTATCCAGAAGTAGAGGCTAAGTTCTCAAATAGATTAGGAGCGGAGATAGACCTACCGTCTTATGTAAGCGATTATCCCATAGGGAAAGGCAACAGCGGAATAGGAACGTTTACTATAGGACCAAAGGTACTGCTTTTAAGAAAATGTGATTTTCAGGAAGGTAAGGCTTATCTACTCACCTTTGAAACAGAATTTAGTTATTCACCGATACCAAACAGCATAGCTTCAACTGGTAACAGTTTAGCAGAACAGATAGAGTATGGAGTATTGTCGTATCCATATTTTTCTACAGGGGAGTTTGGTTATACGGAAAAATTGTCAAACAAAGCAACGAATGGATATTTTGTAAATATATCCTTGGGTAGAGATATAACATCGTCTTTTGCTGTGCAATTGGAAGCAGAAGCTGACAATCAATATTTATATAACGATAAACATGCTTTAGAGGGTTTTTTGATGCCGCAAGTAGAGTACCATATTTCTGGATGGATGCTTGGTATAGGAGAACAAGCCAGTCTTCAAGAATATAGCTCAAAGACAGAGTATTCCACTTGGGTTATGATAGAAAGAGAATTCTAGATTAGATTGCTATATAATATTTGTATGACTAACAAAGAAGCTTTTGAATTGGCAAAAAAGTATATGCCTGGAGGCGTATCGTCTCCGGTAAGAGCTTTCAAATCTGTAGGGGCTGAGCCTATAGTTGTAAATAGGGGTTTTGGAGCTTTTGTAGAAGATATAGAAGGTAAGAAGTACATAGACTACATGCTTTCATTTGGACCCCTCATACTTGGACATAGAAGCGAAATAGTGGTATCAAAGATAATGGAGGCCCTTGATAAGGGAAACTCTTTTGGTATCACAAACATGTATGAGATAGAACTATCAGAGCTTATAATAAAAGCCTCAAAAGTTATAGATAAGGTGAGATTTGTATCAAGTGGCACCGAAGCTGTGATGTCTGCTATTAGGCTTGCAAGGGGTATTACCAACAAGCCATATATAATAAAGTTTGATGGATGTTATCATGGGTTTAGCGATAGTGTTTTGGTGGGAGCTGGTTCTGGTGTTGCTACCCTTGGAATACCTGGGACTCCAGGTATACCAAAAGAGTTTGCAGCCCTTACAATTGTGCTTGATTACAATGATGAAAACGCTTTAGAAGAAGCTTTTATAAAATATAAAAATCAAATAGCGGCTGTATTGGTAGAGCCTGTAGCTGGTAATATGGGCGTTGTGCTTCCAAAAGAATCTTGGCTTAAAAAATTAAGAGATATAACAAAAGAAAACGATGCTCTTTTAATATTTGACGAGGTGATAACAGGGTTTAGACTGGCTTTAGGAGGAGCTGCTGAATACTTTGGTATAGAGCCAGATATCGTATGCTATGGCAAAATAATAGGTGGTGGAATGCCAATAGGTGCATATGGGGCTAAAAACCATATTATGGAAAGAGTGGCTCCAGAAGGCCCAATCTATCAAGCCGGCACTCTTTCTGGAAATCCTATATCTGTAGCTTCTGGGCTTGCTATTTTAAAAACCTTGATTAAAGATATTGCCATATACGATAGACTATCAGAATTAAGGGCTTATCTTACTTATACACTTTCAAAAATGCTTTCAGAAAAAGGCATACCTCATAGAATAAATGAAATTGCTTCTATGTTTACTATATTTTTTACAGATAAAGATGTCATAGATTTTAAAAGCGCAAAAACCTCAGATACAGCGCTTTTTGGTAAGTTTTTTAGAAACGCTTTAAAAGAAGGTGTCTTGATGCCACCCTCTCAGTTTGAAGCATGGTTTTTATCAACCGCTCATACAAAAGACGTTGTAGATACAACCTTGGAAAAACTAAAAAAAGCCATAGATTTGCTATGAAAGATTTTATAATACCAGCTATAGACATAAAAGACGGGGCTGTAGTAAGGTTAAAAGAAGGAAAATTTGAAAATGTAAAAGTGTATAGGCAAAATCCTATAGATCAGTTTAAGCTTTTTGTAGATCTTGGATTTACACGTATTCATATAGTGGATTTAGACGGGGCTAAAGTTGGTATTCCTAAAAACCTAAAACTTTTAGAAGATATGCTAAAACAAAAAAACGATGCCAAGGTAGAAATAGGTGGAGGTATCAGGAGCTTAGAAACTGCCAAAGCCCTTTTTGAAATAGGTGCTGATTATATCATAGTAGGGACGCTGGCGGTTAAAGATAAAGAAGAGTTTATAAGGCTTTTAGAATTATACAAAGATAGAATAATTTTAAGCGTAGATGCTAAAAATGGCAAAGTAGCTATAGGAGGATGGGAAGAGGAAAGTAGTATAAGTCCTTGCGATATGGCAAGAATATACGATAATTACCCTATAGAATCCTATCTTTATACCAATATAAATATAGATGGCACACTAACCGGAGTAGACATAAACCCTTATAAGGATTTTAAAAAATGTACCACAAAGCCTATAATAGCTTCTGGTGGTGTAGCTTCTTTAGAAGATGTAATAAAGTTAAAAACTGTAGTAAACGGGGTAGTGGTAGGAAAGGCTATATACGAAAACAAGATAGATATTTATAATTTATAAAAGCGGTAAACGGGATTCGAACCCGCAACCTGCTGCTTGGGAAGCAGCCGCTCTACCATTGAGCTATTACCGCTTTATAAAAAATTGTTTTTATGGTAATAAGTTACCTATAGAATGAGCCATTTGTTTTTTTAGAACTGGTTCAGCAGAAGCAAATTCTAAGTTAGTAGCCTGAGCTCCAGAAACTACCCTGTCTCTGTATATTTGCCATCCTTTAATAGCAGCATTATGTGTTGATATAGTTGTATTTGTACCTTGGCTAGCTAGAGTAGATGTCGTTGTGTATGTTCCTGGAGCTCTCTCTTCCAATTGTACATCTACAACCATCATATATGAATCTTTTTGAATCATATGTCCTACTAATCCACCCACTAAGGAACCAACTAATCCGCCTACTAAGGAGCCTTCACCGTCGGAGCTAACAGCATTTCCCACCACGGCTCCTCCAAAACCTCCAGCTAAGGCTCCAGCTACGGTGTGATCTTTTGTTTCTTTACCTATATATAATACGTTTGCCATCAATATAAAATAAGCTTTTTGTGGATTGTCTGTAACGGTATAACCTTCTTTTTTTAAAACGCTTACTAAATCTTTAGTAAAATTTATGTTACTAGCTGTTGAAGTATTTCTTACAAGCACATAGATAACTTTTTCACTTGGTGGTACTGGTTGTAAGAAAATACTAGAACTCATTCTGGTAAAAACCTTAACATTACCTGCAGAAAGCCCACTTGCGCTAGTTTTACTTGCTGCTTTAGTATGAAATAGACCGCCCGACTCAGAACCAAAGGAAGCACAAGTATACAAAGCAAAAACCGAGCCAATTACTAATTTTGTTATGCTGAGTTTTCTTTTAAACATACATCTCCTCCTAAAATTTTCTGGCTTCTATTATAATTAAGATTTGATATTTTGTCAAGAATTATCTCTCGTAAAGATAATACTTGCCGTCAAACTCTATGCCTTTTGTTAAAAGCTTAAAAGATGGCATTTTATCTGGGGGGTTTTTTGATATTACAAAGTAGTGTTTTGGTGTGTATTTTGGTAAAGAGTCTATGCAGGTGTTTAGATAGTATACCATAGCTGATAGATGAGCGTTGTCGTAATAAACTGGTAGTTTCTGGGCTTTTAGTATAGATACAGCTTTTGGGACAAAGCGTTCTTGTTCATAGCGATAAGCAAGTATAAAAAGTATGAAAAGCAAGATGCTTGATAAAAACACGTTAAACTTTATTAGCTTTTTTGGTGCATAAATAGATATAAATATCGAGATAGGGACATATATACTTATTATGTAATGATGTAGTTTGTTTTTGGACAGAGTAAAAAATAAGAGTACCACCAAAGACCATAATAGCATATCTGTGGCAGTTTTTGATTTATCTTTTATATATTTTTTAAAAAAGCTATAAAACCAAGGGACCCATAGGATTAGGGCTATAAGAAGCACAACTACATAATAATAAAACGGGTAAAGGTGTATATTTTTTTGCCCTGTATAGACATCTATATTGTTTCTTATAAAAAATTTATATATGTAGTAAAATCCATATTTATAAACCATATAAAAATACCAACTCCAGCCCACCAAGATATAAAGTAGTATGCTTTTTAGATCTAAGAGCTTTTTAAAATACTTAATATCTCTTTTTAGAGTAATAATCACCATAAGCACTACAGCGGTACCAACTGGTCCTTTTGTGAGTGTAGCAAGACCCATAAAAAGATAACCTAAGCTTATTTTATCTTTTAGAAAATAGTATATGGCTATTATTTCAAAAGCCGTAAGAAGCATCTCTGGGACATAGGCTCTTGATTCTATCCAAAGATGTGTAATGCTAAAAAGCACCAAAGATGCGTAAAAAGGATTTTCAAGCTTATATATATCCTTTGCTATTTTATATGTAAAAATACCTACTATAAAAGCGCTAATACCAGAAACAGCTCTTGCAAGCCAATCATGAACTCCAAATATTAAAAACAACAAATCACTAACCCAGTATAGCATAGGGGGCTTTTCAAACCTAAAATGACAGTTAAACATAGGCGTTAGAAAATGTCCAGTCTGAAGCATGTAAGAAGCGGCGTATAGGTTTCTTCCTTCATCTGGAGAGGTGATTGAAAGTATGTTGTTGCCAAGAAAGAAAAAATAAAAAGAAAGCAGCGTATAAGTAAATAATTCTTTTTTAGACATTAGCTTATTGGGTATGTTCTATCATCCAATCATCGAGTCTTTTTGCAAATTCAAAATCTTTTTCAGAAATACCGCTTGAACTATGCGTAGTTAAAAATATTGTGATGCTTTTGCTGGCTGTATGAAAAAGAATATCAGGGTGATGGTCAAGCTCTTTTATAATATTTGTAATGAAGATAAGAAATTCTGTAATATTATCCCAGTTTTCTAAAAAGTATGTCTTTGTTATACTTTTGCCGTTTTTGGTCCATCCGTTTTCAAGTTTTTCCATAAAACATATTATACACCATTGTTTTGATATAGAGTATTTGATATAATAATATGATTGGTCAGTCATGAAATGGTTTTATGTAGGTATAGTGTCTTTAGGTGTGTTTATGGTGGTGCTTGGTACCACAAGCGTCAACGTAGCAATGCCAAGGATGATAGCGCCTCTTCATACAGATTTGTTTGGTATAGAGTGGGTTTCTATAAGCTATTTAATATCTACAGCTATAACTATGTTGGCTTTCAATACAATATCAGGAATGCACGGTTTTAAAAAAGTATACATATCAGGGCTTATATTTTATACGCTTGGTAGCGTGCTAGCAGGTCAGTCTCATTCGTTGTTTGAAATGATACTTTTTAGAAGCGCTCAAGGTATAGGAGAAGGGCTTATTATACCTTCTGGTCAAGCTATAATACAAATGAGTTTTTCCAAAGAAGAAAGAGGGAGGGCTATGGGTATATACGCCCTTGGTATGTCTTTTGCGCCTGGGCTTGGACCAACAATAGGGGGATATTTGGTAGAATACATATCCTGGCGCGCTATTTTTTATATAAACGTTCCAATATCCATTTTGCTTTTAGCCTTGGGTGTATCGTTTTTACCTTCTTATCATGTTAAAAGCCAAAAAACCATGTTTAATATATGGAGTTTTTTGGCGCTTTCTTGTTTTAGTATATCATCAATTATACTTTTATCAAAAGGTGAAAAATGGGGATGGTTTTCAAACATAAAATCTATATATTTTCTAACAATCTCTGTATTATCTTTTTTGATTTTCTTGCTTTTAGAAACAATATTTGAGAATAAGCTTGTGGGTATTGAAATTTTCAAAAATTTGGAATTTACGTTGGCAGTAAGCGTGTTTGTTTTAGTGCAAGGGCTTACATTTTTTCAAACAGTATATACAATACCCATATATTTTGAAAGGATTAGAGACCTCAGCACTTTTCAAACGGGACTTCATATATTCCCTTACGCTATAGGAATAGGGGTTTTCTCTCTCATAGGTGGTAAGCTGGCGGATAAAATAAATCCAGCTATACTGATATTTTCTTCAGAGGCAATTTTGATGATAACGTTGTTTTTCTTCTTATCTAACATAGACTATTATACTCCAAAACATGACATTACTTTATATATGCTTCTTGTTGGTATTGGTATGGGACTTTTCTTTGCACCGATTTTAAAAATAGCTTTTAACTCTGTAAAACCAGAGCTTATGGGATTATCTACAGCCATTTACGGGTATATGAGGCTCATAGGAGCTTCACTTGGTACTTCTATAGCTACCAACATAATAACCTCTTATAGTGCAAAAAACTTTGATTACATAAATGATTCAAGGACTTTTAACGGTGTTGGTTTTAGGCTTTTTGAAGAAAAATTTGATTCAAAAATATTGGCAAAAGCTATTTTATATAAATTTCAAATGCTAATATCAGAAGCTTACGGTGTGACAGAAGTGTTTAGATTTTCCTTTTATGCTGTTTCGTTTTCTGTAATTATTACTATCATTTTATTTTTCTATATAGAAAGTAAGAAAAGCAAAATGATGAAAATCTAATATATATCATTGTCAAATAGATAAGTTTGTGATACCATAAATAGGCTATGGTGTGCTTTCGAAATCATAAAGGAAATCTTTAGGATCTCTTCTTATAAACCTCCCAGTAAAATCTAAATTTTTTACTTTTTTAACAATACCTTAAAAATTCGCTGTTAAACTAATTTTTAGGGTTAAAAAATTACTCTGTTTTAGAGCTCTATAAGGAGGTTTATTATGAAAATTTTCAAAATGTTATTGGTAGGGTCTATTTTTTGTGAAATTGCAACAGCACAAAACCTTCCCCCTTGGTTTCCTCAATTCTTAGGTATGAAGGCAACATTTGTGGGTCAATACTCTACAAACTTCAACTCCCCTTATGAAGGACCTATGACCTTTGGCAATCCATATAAAAACAACGGTGGTGGAAGATCAGAAGAACTAACCCAGTCTTACGGTTTATACACAGGGGCACAGATTACAAAAGATATCCAAGCTTATCTTGATATACAGCTTTTTAAAGGAAACGGCATAGGTGGTGGTCAAGGAATAGGTGGTTATCCAAACTCCCTTTACATAAGAGCAGGGTCATCTAACCTTGGCAAAAACCCATATATAGCAAGAGCTTATATTATATACACAAAAGCCCTATCTCAATCTTTGGAATATGAAGGAAGAGCTCCAGATCAGCTTCCAGGGTACTATCCAAAAGAATATTTTTATGTAAAGATAGGAAAGTTTTCCATATCAGATGATTTTGATAATAACCGATATGCTAACTCTCCAAGAACTCAGTTTTTAAACTATGATTTTAACTACAACGTAGCTTGGGATTACGGAGCAGATACAAGAGGATACACAGTAGGTATAGAATCAGGTGTTGTTAAAAAACACTACTCTTTTAAAATAGCTTTAGGAGCAGAACCTACCATGGCAAACGGTAACACCTACGATGAGTCTGGAGCTTACAGTCTAAATACACAACTTTCACTAAGACCAAACGACATAGGAACTGTGATAAGGCTTCTTGGCATGTTAAACTACGGTAGGATGGGAAGCTATACTGAGGCTATGGATAATTTTAGCTATTATTATTCTCCAAATAGCCCTTGTTATTACACAGAATTTGGGCCAAATGGAGCTTTGGCAGGGTATGATTACCCTGTTATATGCACAGAGTCAAAAGATCACAAAAGATACAAATGGGGATTTTTCCTAAACTTAGAACAACCTATAGCAGATGATGATAAAACAGGACTCTTTTTAAGAGCTGGTTTTAACAACGGACAAACAGAAGATCTTGCCTATACCGATGTAGATAGAGACATAGCAGGTGGTATTTCTATAAACGGCGTTCATTGGAAAAGACCAAAAGACCAACTTGGCATAGGGCTTGGAATAAACGGTCTTTCAAACACCCACAAAAGATATTTGGAATCAGGCACCATCAACGAACCATCATCTTCATTCTTTGTAGGCTCAGGTCAAGACGGACAATTTAACTATGGCTATGAAGAAATAATGGAAGCTTACTACAAATATCAGCTAAACAAATATATATCCATATCTCCAGATGCTCAATACATAAGACATCCAGGGTATGATAAAAACAGAGGTCCTTTATGGGTTTATGGGCTTAGAGTTAATGCACAGTTTTAAATAAACCTAGGAGGTAAAATGATGAGAGTGCAAGCAAAAAAACTAAAGTGGTTAAACAAACTATATTGGTTTATTTGGATGCTTGGGCCTGGCTTCTTAGTGATGATGGCAGATAACGATGCTGGTGGCATTACTACGTATGCCGTTACAGGAGCTCAAACAAAATATACGTTGGTAGGAGCTGTAGTTATAATGTCACTTCTTGCTTTTGTGGTTCAAGAGATGACTGTAAGACTCGGAGCTGTTACAAAAGAAGGACATGCTGAACTTATATACAAGAAATTTGGTAAGTTTTGGGGTATGTTTTCTTTGGCAGACCTTTTTATTGCAAACACTTTTACGCTCGTTACCGAGTTTATAGGTGTGGGTGCCGCTGTCAAAATGGTGTTTGGATTTCCTTACGAAGTGACTATTCCAATAGCTGTTGGAGCTATGATACTACTTGTTTTAAGCGGTGGATACATGTTTGTAGAAAAATCTCTAATAGCTTTTGCCCTTTTGCAGCTAGTTTTCATACCAGCGGCTATAAAAGCCCATCCAGATATAAATGAGGTGTTGAAATCTTTTACATTTCAAGGTATAGATATATTTTCACCTACCTTTCTAACACTTTTTATAGCAAACATAGGTACCACTATAGCCCCTTGGATGCTTTTCTTCCAACAAAGCGCTGTGGTGGATAGAAAGATGGGTATAAATGATATAAAAATAGGAAGAATAGATACGTTTATAGGTAGCCTTGGTACTGCTATAGTAGCTGCTTCAATCATAATAACCACCGGCGCTACTTTATACGGACATCCACCTTACAACAACATACAAGATGCTTCGGAAGCAGCAAGAGCTCTTGTACCATTTTTAGGTAAGTACGCTGGGACTATATTTGCAATAGGGCTTTTTTCTGCTGGTGCTGTGGCTGCTGTAACACTGGCTCTTTCTACTTCTTGGGCTTTTGGAGAAGTGTTTGGTTGGGAGCATAGCCTTAATTTACCTTTTCAAAGGGCAAAATGGTTTTATACAATTTATATACTTAGCGTAAGTGTAGCTGGTAGTATAGTTCTTATACCACATGCTCCTTTGATTGTTATAAACTTGCTTGTACAGGTTATGAATACGTTTTTATTACCACCAGCCTTGTTGTTTTTACTTTTGCTTTTAAACGATAAAGAGCTTATGGGAAACTATACAAACAATCTATGGTCAAACGTGTTTGTGGCTTTGATAATAGTGTTTGTTATGGTGCTTTCTGTAGTGTATGCTTTTCAGACGTTATTTCAAGGAGGTTAAGGATTATGAGCAAGTATAATTTTTGGGTGAAGTTTTCTTTGATATTTCTAAGAATTTATGTGCTTTTTATGTTGGGGCTTTTATTTTACAAATTTTATCAGATACTAAGCCGTTAAAAAGTATTAGCATAGGTGAGGTATGAGGGAGGGATTAAAACTTAGCATAATCTTTTGGCGGTATTATATAAAGAAGCACTGGTATTAAAAGTAAGGTAGCAATAGTACCTATGCTCATACCACTTACTACCACTACAGCCAAAGGTTTTTGCACTTGTGTGCCTATACCTGTTCTTACAGCTGCAGGTAATAGTCCTAAAGCTGCCACTAAACCTGTCATCAATACAGGTCTAAACTTATCTTTCATAGTTTCTATGACAGCATCGTAAACTGATAACCCACTTTCATAAAGTCTAATAAACTGGGTCACTATGACAGAACCATTCATAATAGAAACACCCATTATAGATATAAATCCTATGGCAGAGGAAACGCTAAAAGCCATTTTAAGGACAAGGAGCGTTACTATAGCAGTGCCTATAGCCACTATCGCACTTGAAAAAGCTACAAAAGTATATCTTAAAGATTTGAAGTAAAGATACAAAATAGCCAAAGCTATGAAAACAGCCACTGGTATTATGATAGCCATTTGGTGCTGAGCTTGTATCATCTGTTTGTATTCGCCACTCCATTCAAGATGATAGCCTGGTGGTAGCTTTACAGATTTTGCTATAGCTTCTTTGGCGCTTTTGATAACGCCCCCTACGTTTGATGTGGTTATGCTAAATTTTATAGGTAAGAATCTTTGATAATTTTCTCTATATATAAAGAAAGCTCCTATATGATATTGTACATTTGCTACATCACCAAGTTTAATAAGCTGTCCAGTGGGGGTTAATATTGGTATAGAAGCTATATCTTTAGCAGTTTTCCTATAATCTTTGGGAAATCTTATAACCAAATCAAATTGCTCATCACCCTTTAGTACTTCTGTCACTGGAGAACTTCCTATTGCAGCTTGTATTATATTTAAAACATCTCCAGTATTTAAACCATATCTTGCAGCTTTTTCTCTATCTACCCTTACATCTATCTCAGGTTGTCCTAATTCTTTATACATTCCTACATCTGCCATACCTTTTACATGTTCTAGTATTGGGGTTATCTCTCTTCCTAATTTATCTAATTCTTTTAAATTTGGTCCATATATTTTTAAAGAGTTTTCACCCTTCACCCCAGAAAGCACCTCGTCAAAGTTGTCTTGGATATATTGAGAAAAGTTTACATCACCACCAGGAAACATTTTTTCCAGATGCTTTCTCATTATATTTTCAAGCTTTTTCTTAGTCATTCCAGAGGGCCATTTGGAATATGGTAAAAGCTGGATAGAATATTCTGTATCATAAGGGCCAACGTCATCGGTACCATCTTCAGGTCTTCCGGCTCTACTATCTGCTGAGATTACTTCTGGAAATGTCATCATATACTGTCTTACTTCATTGGCATATTTATGGGATGTAGAAAGAGCTATGCTGTATGGAAATGTAATTCTTAGGTATATATTACCTTCATCTAAGGTTGGTATAAACTCTGTTCCTAAAAACTTGAAACTTATCAGCATAATAGCTATTACAATGAAACTAACTATCGCAAAAGGTTTTGCTATTTTTAATATTTGTTTTAGGATTTTAATAT
Source organism: Hydrogenobaculum sp. Y04AAS1 (assembly GCF_000020785.1). Lineage (NCBI taxonomy): Bacteria > Pseudomonadati > Aquificota > Aquificia > Aquificales > Aquificaceae > Hydrogenobaculum > Hydrogenobaculum sp. Y04AAS1. The sequence goes on along the minus strand of NC_011126.1, from coordinate 731,943 downwards.
AAAAATTTGTTAGCAACAAGGGAAGTTTTGGTTCTTTTTTATCTATTTGTTTTTTGACAAGACCTATAGCAGATGGTACAAAAGTAAAAGTAAGGATTATAGCTATAGCTAAAGCGTATACATAGGTTCTTGCCATAGGGCTAAACAAAACCCCTTGGGCTCCGCTCATCATGAAAAGTGGTATAAAAGAAGCTATTATGATAAGTATAGAAAATAACACTGGTTTTCCTATATCCATTGTAGCGTAAGCTATAACGTAATCTGCGTTATGATTATCTTTTTCTTCTGATATTCTAAAGATATTTTCTGCTAAAAGTATAGCACTATCTATGATAATACCAAAATCTACAGCTCCTAAAGATATGAGATTTGCTTCTTCACCTCTTATAGCCATAAGAGCTAGTGTGGATATGAGTGCAACCGGTACTACAGATGCAACAATAAGAGCCACTGGCACATCTCCCAAGAAGAAAATCACCATGGCAAGTATCAAGATAATACCTATTGTGGCGTTTTCTTTAATCTTATGTATAACAGCGTTTAGAAGGGTTTGTCTTGTGTAATATGGTACCAACTCCACCCCTTGAGATTTGTATTGTTCGTTTAATTCTTTAATTTTTTTGTTTAAAGCTCTCAAAGTAGGTACAGACTGGGCGTCTTTTCTCATAACAGCCGTTACCACTACCACTTGATTTCTTGAATACCATTTTCCGTTTGGTTCTCTTATACTAAGCCCCATGTAACCTTGGACTGGTGCATGTCCTATTCTTACTTTACCGATATCTGCCACGGTGATAGGCGTACCGTTGTAGTTTGTTAAAACTATATTTTTTATATCATTTAAATTTTTTATAAGCCCAATACCACGGATTGTGTATGTTTGCTCTCCTATTTCTGTGTAATTGCCACCTACGTTTATATTGGCGTTTGCTATGGCGTTTTGTACTTGAGATAGTGTAAGGTTATACTTTACAAGCTTTTGAGGGTCTACTATTACCTGATATTGCTTTTCAAAACCACCAATAGGATTGCAATCTTCTATACCTGGTACAGTTTTAATTTGCCTACATATAGGCCAATCTGCTAAGGTTCTTAAGTACATAAGAGATTGGTGTTTTAAGCCCCTTACTTGAAATCTCATTACCTCGCCCACCGGGTTTGATTGGATAACTGGTTGTACACCTGGTGGAAGATTAACTTGGGTAAGCCTATTTATAACGTGCTGTTTAGCGGCATCATAGCTTATATCGTAGCTAAATGTAACTTTCACATCAGAAAGTCCGTACAAAGAAAGTGTGTTTATCTTAGTGGCGTAAGGTATTGCCGAAAGAGCACTTTCAAGAGGTATAGTCACTTGCTTTTCTACTTCTTTTGCGGAGTGTCCAGCGTATATAGCGGTAATTTCTACTACTACCGGAGAGTAATCAGGGAATGGTTCTACATCAAGCTTTTTAAGGCCAAATATAGAAAATATAAAAAGCAGAACAGTTATAAATATAAACACTATTTTATTTTGTAAAACAAAATTTATAAATGACCTCATAGGTTTACTCTCCTCCTATAGAACCCTTTATCAAAAGACTTCCGGAGGCCACTATGCTATCACCTTCGTTAAGGCCGCTCTTTATATACGCTGTGCCGTCTTTTACTTGATATACTTTTACTTCTGTTTTTTTATACTTTCCATTTTCATACTTTAAAACATAAAATTTATTGTTGTCAAATATTAAAGCGCTTTGAGGTATTGCTATTGCATTTACAGAATTTGGCATGATCTTTACGTTTACAAACATATTTGGTTTTAGGAAGTTTTGTATGTTTTGAACATTTATATAAACCTTGTAAGTCCTTGTGTTTGGATCTACTATATCTCCTACATAAAATACCTTACCTTTAAAATCAACTCCTGGATAAGAAGATGTTGTGATATCCACTTCTTGACCAGGTTTTATGAACCTTATATCTTTGCTAAAAGCATCTGCTTCTACCATCACATGGGATGTATCTACTATCGTAGCAAGTGGTGTATAAGGATCTACAATGATCTTTTCACCAGGGTGTATGTTTAATTTTGCTACTACACCATCGGCTGGACTTGTAATATATTTTGTCATTACGTAAGAACCACCACCTCTTAAACCTATTATACGCATTTGGGCATAGTATCCATCCATGAGGGCTTTGGAAGATTTTAGATTTGCTATAGCGTTATCAAGATCAAACTTTGACATAGAACCAATAGTGTAAAGCTTTTTTGTAAGCTCGTAAGTTTTTTTAGCAAGCTCGTATTGGGCTTTTGCTTGAAGATAATTTGAATATAGGTTAGCCACATCGGCAGATTTTACCAAGAAAAGAGGTTGTCCTATGTGGACATTTTGGCCTATGTTTACAAGCACTCTTTCTATAACACCGTTCACAGATGAAGTAACGTTTACAACCCCATTTGGAGAAGATTTTACAGTGCCTGGGAGTTTTAGGCTTTTAGTAAAGGTGGAAACTTTTACTTTTACTATTTTTATATTGTTTGTCTCTGGGGATTTCACTTCATTTTGATTGGTAGTGTTGTTTGAGGCTTTAGAGTTGTTGCAACTAGTACTAGTAAAAGCCATGCAAACCAAACCTGATAAAAAAGCACCTCTAAAAATACCTTTGAAAATCTTAGTCTTCATAAGCTGCCCCTACTATAAAAATCTAAAAGTGTTCTACTTAACATAAGTTGATACAAAGCACTTCTGTAACTTGCCATAAAATCTTTATAAGTTCTCTCTGCATCTAACAAATCTAGTACGGATATACCTCTTAAAGCAAAAGATTTTTGAGATATATCTAAGATTTTTTCAATTTCTTTCTTTTTCTCCACGTAAGCTCTAAAGGTTTTTTGTGCGCTCAAAAAGTTTTGATAAGCTTGATAAGTTTGTGTTTTAGCTGTATTTTCTAAGTTTTTTAGCATCAGTTTATCTTGTTTTATACTGTAAGCTGCGTTTAGTATACCACCTACGTTTCTATCAAATATAGGAAGTGGAAAAGTAAGCCCAGCACCTATCATAAAAGGATATCTTCTACCTTCCGAGTCTATTCCCACCGTATCTATTTCAAAGTTAAAGGTTAAATCTGGTATATTTTGGGCTTTTTGGAATTTTAAATTGTAAAGATCTGATTGAAGTTGATATCTTGCAGCTTTTATGTCAAATCTATTCAAAGCAAGCTCTTCATATTTTTTCAAGTTAGGTTTTTGATTTAGTAAAAATGCCACTGGATAACCAGCTTTTAATCGTATAGGTTTTTTTATTCTCATTAGGGTTTTTAACTGTTTTAAATCATTTTTATATTGAGACTGGGCTTGATATACAGCACTTTGAAGGTTTACTTTGTAAACAGACAATTTAAAATAATCAAGATTTGATATAAAACCGTAATCTCTTTGATATTTTGCAATCTTTAAAACTTTTTCATAATTATCAAGGTCATCTTTAGCTTGTCTTAAAGCTATTTTGTCTATTATCACTTGATAATATAGACTCATAAATCCAATGAGAAGATTTCTTACATTGTCATCGTGGGTAAAAATAGAAGATTTGTAAAGAGCATAGTTTAACTTCATATTTAGGCTTCTTTTGCCACCCATTCTGAAAAGCTTAGCTATACCTATGTTTGATGTGGAATCTCTACTTCTTAACTCTCCATTTCTTATTTCGTGCTGTACGCTTGACATGTATATACTTGGATTTGTATGGGCTTTTGATTCAAGATAGTTTGCGTAAGCTTTATCTATGTTGTATTTATCTATTAAAACGTTGTAGTTGTTGTGTATAAAGATAGAAACTGCTTGAGCCGGTGTTAGCTCTAATGGTTTTTCTTCTGAGAATGAAGTTTTTGATATTAAAAGCCCATATACCAAGAAACCAAAAACAACGCCTTTTATTTTATCTAATCTCATACATATATTGTGCCATAAGATTGTTAATTTTTTATGAAATCTATATATCTTTATAAATGATATAAATTAGATATTCTTAAGTTTCTATTTATTACTTTTATCTTATGGCTTGTGAAAGTGTTTTGTATGAATTTAAAACAAATGCTATTACCTACTTTTATAAAGATTTGGAAAATATACTTAGATTAGACATATTTATATGGTTTCCTATGGATTATGGATTTCTTGGTATATATGAAGCTAAGGGTGTTGATGCGGAACTGATAGTAAGAAAAGATGGTAGCATAGATATAAATTTTAAAGATGGTGATAAAGCTTGCTGCTATAAAGGTATGTGTAAAAATATATCTGAGCTTTTGGAGTTTTTGGAAGAGATATCAAACTATTGGGGGTTTGGTGGTTTGTTCTAAAGATTTTCCAATATTTCTTCTTTTGTGGTAGAAGCAGCTCCTATTTTTGATACTACTATACCAGCTGCTGTGTTTGCTATCTCGCAAGCTTCGTTGGTTTTAGCACCAGCAAGAAGCGATGCCGTTAAAACCGCTATAAAAGTATCACCAGCACCAGTAACATCATAAACTTCTTTGGCTTTTGCGCTGTAAGTATGAATAGCATCATCTTCAAAAAAAGCTACACCTTTAGGTCCAAGGGTTATAGCTAAATATGTTAGGTTTAGCTCAGTTTTTAGGCTTTTACCAAGAGTTATTATATCCTCTTCATTGAACATCGTTTTGGCTTCTTTTTCGTTTGGAGTTAGCAAGGTTACATTGTGGTAAAATTGTTTGTGGGAGGGTTTTGGATCTGCTGCTACAAAAGGGTAGTTTTTTATTAAAGACTTTACAAGCTCTTTTGTGATAAGTCCTTTAGCATAATCAGATACTATTATACCGTCTATATCTTTTGGAAGCTTATCTAAAATTTGCTTAAAATCTAAAAAAGGAGATTTGTCTTCCCAATCTATCCTTATAAGCTGTTGATGAGAGGCTATTATGCGGGTTTTTTGGGTGGTAGGTTTATCTGAGACTATGTTTAGGTTTTCTATGTTTAGTTCTTTTAATTTTTTTGACATTATTATATTTGCGTTGTCGTTGCCCACCACACCGCATAGGTATGTGTTTACTCCCAAGTGTGATAAGTTGGAGGCCACGTTTGCAGCCCCACCTAATCTGTATTCTTCTGAAAGAACTTCTACCACTGGCACCGGCGCTTCTGGGGATATTCTTTCAACGTTTCCAAAAAGATAATGATCAAGCATTACATCGCCTATTACGGCAATTTTTAAGTTTTTAAAAGCATCTAAAATTTCAGAAGCTCTTTTTTTATCAAGACTCATCTTTTTCTATAAACTCTTCGTGTAGTGCTCTAACGGCTAACTCTGTATATTTTTCATCTATAAGACAAGATATCTTTATCTCGGAAGTGGATATGGCTTTTATATTTATGTTGTTTGCGGCAAGCACTTCAAACATACGTCCAGCTATACCGTAAGCGCTTTTCATACCTATGCCTACTACAGATATCTTAGCTACATCATCATCTCTTAGTACATCTCTTGCGTTTAATTGCTTAGCTACTTTTTTGGTAATTTCTTCTGCTTTGTGAGCGTCGTTTTTGTTTACTGTAAAAGACATATCTGTATATCCATCCACAGATACATTTTGCACAATCATATCTACTACTATGTGAGACTCCCCTAAGCTCTTAAAAATCTCAGCAGCTATACCAGGTTTATCTGGTATGTGAGTTATTGTAATCCTTGATTCGTTAACATCGGCAGTTATAGCTCTTACGGCTTTTTTCTCCATAATTTCTTCCTCCGGTACTATCCAAGTGCCTTCTGCCTCTTCAAAAGAAGATCTAACGTGTATGCGAGAGCCAAATTTTGCAGCAAACTCAACGCTTTTTATCTGCATTACCTTAGCACCCAACGACGCCATCTCAAGCATCTCTTCGTAGGATATGTAATCTATCTTCTTAGCATGCTTTACTATGCGCGGATCTGTGGTATAAACGCCGTTAACGTCTGTGTATATCTCACAATCTGCTTTTAGATATCCAGCTAAAGCTACAGCGGTAGTGTCAGAACCGCCTCTTCCTAAGGTGGTTATATCTCCATGCTCGTCTATGCCTTGAAAACCAGCCACTATTGGTATTATATTTTTTCCTAAAAGCTCAAAAACCTTTTTTGTGTTTATATTTTTAATGTTGGCTTTAAAATGCACACCGTCTGTCTCTATAGGCATTTGCCAACCACACAAACTAACAGCGTCATATCCTTTTTTTATAAGCATAAGAGCAAAAAGGGCTATAGCTTGTTGCTCACCGGTGGATATAAGCTGGTCTAACTCTCTGTAATTTGGATGCTCTTCTATGGTTTTTGCTAGCTTTATAAGTCTTTCGGTCTCACCGGACATCGCTGAGGACACCACCACAGGCTTGTAGCCTCTTTTTATAGCGTTTATAACTTTGTTGGCGGCATTTTCTATGCGCTCTATAGACCCAACGGATGTACCACCAAACTTTTGTACCAGTATCATAAGATTACCTGCTTCATAGAGATAATTTGTGGTATTCTCTTTAGTTTTTCCAACACCTCATCGCTTACTTTAGAATCTAGGTTCAATACTCCTAATGCTAATCCGCCTTTTTTCTCTCTCCCTAATCTAAAGCCAGCTATATTGACATTGGCTTGACCTAAGATAGACCCTATGGTACCTATTACCCCAGGTGCGTCTTTATTTTCAAATACAAGCATAACACCTTCTGGCTCAACGTCCACATAGAATCTATCTATTTGCAAGATGCGAGGTATTTGATTTTCTATTAGACTACCACCTACAACTTTTTCTTGTACGTCTCCGTAAGCGGTTATTTTTATATAATGTTTAAAGTCTTGAGACTCCTCATTTGCTATTTCCTCTACTTCTATGCCGTAATCTTTTGCAAGATATGTAGCATTTATTATATTTACTGGATAATCTGTTATACTTTTTAAAACACCTTTTAACACAGCAGCTACTACAGGTTTTGAGTTTTGAGCCAAGTCTCCTATAACTTCTATTTTTATCTTTTTTATACCGTCTGTGCTAAGCTGAGCTACAAGACTTCCCATATTTTCAGCCAAATCTAAGTGCGGTTTTATAAGTGTTATCACAGATATATCTGGGAAAGGTGCATTTACTACGTAATCTACGGGCTGACCCTTAAGGGCTTTGGTTACTTGCTGAGCTATTATGATACCAACATTTTCTTGAGATTCATAGGTATTTGCTCCTATGTGAGCGCTCAAAGATACATTTTTACATTCTCTAAAAGCATCAACGAGCTCTTTTGGTGGTGGTTCTTTACTAAAAACATCTATACCAGCTCCGTATAGTTTCCCGCTTTTAAGAGCTTCTATAAGATCCCATTCTACTATGATACCACCCCTAGCGCAGTTTATAACAATAGCACCATCTTTCATCTTAGCGATGCGTTCTTTGTTGATCATTCCTTTCGTTTCGTGGGTTAGTGGTGTATGAACGGTGATAACATCCGAGATCCCCAACATTTCATCCAAATCATCGTATAGTTTTACTCCCAATCTATCACCTTTTTCTCTTGGTATATAAGGATCATAGGCAATGACCTTCATTCCAAAGGCTTTTGCCCTTATGGCCACTTGAGAGCCTATGTTTCCTAAACCTATTATACCTAATGTTTTTCCAAAAAGCTCAATACCCATAAAACTATGTCTTTCCCATCTATAATCCATTATGGTGTTGTGGGTTTTGTGTATAGTTCTGATGATATTTATCATATGTCCTATGGTGAGCTCTGTGGCGCCTATCGTATTTGCTCCGGGTGTATTACATACCAAAATACCCTTTTTAGAAGCTGTTTCTATATCTACGTTGTCTACGCCTACCCCTGCCCTTCCTATAACTTTTAGATTCTTCGCCCTTTCTAAGAGCTCTGTGGTGATGGGGGTCCTACTTCTTGTGACTATTGCATCGTAATTTCCCACTATTTCTAAGAGCTCTTCAAACTTGATTTCTGGATAATAATCAACTTCAAATTCTTTTTTAAGAATCTCTACGCCTTTTGGGGATATTGGGTCGGTGATTAAAACTTTCATAAAAACCTCCGCAACATTAGTTAGAATATATATTATAGCACATAAATAAGCTAAGCCTTTGCTAAAAGCCAAAAACTACATAATTAAGATAAATTAAGAAGGGATTGCACCGCTTCTTCCAACCTTCCTATGATTTCATCGTAAGAAAACTCGTAATCTAAAAGAGGCCATCCATACCTTACAACGATCTTTTTAGGTTTTGGAAATATATCACCTATCTTCATTGAATCGTAAGACCCTTTTATAGCCGTTGGGACAATAGGTACTTTAAGTTCTTTGCTCAATATAGCCACGCCTTTTTTAAATGGAAGTAGTTTACCGTTTCTAGTTCTAGCTCCTTCTGGAAATATAACTAAATTTTTTTTGCTTTTTAAAACAGCTGCAGATTTTATGAGTGTTTCTTTAACGCTGGATTGGGTATCTACTGTTATAACATGAAAATATTTAGCAACAATAGTTCCAACTTTGCCTTCAAAGTATTCTTTTGCTCCTACAAAATATGTATCTTTTATAAGTTCTTTTGGCAAGGAAGCCGCTATTAAAAATCCATCTAAATAACTAGCGTGATTTGGTGCTATTATAAATGGATTTTCTTTTGGTAGATTTGGTAAGCCCTCTACTTGGAACTTAAAGTAAACTCTAAAACTTTGTTTTAACAAATAAGAACCGTATACTAAAACTTCGTCTTTGTATTCTAATGTTTCAGCAGGAGCGGTTTCGCTTAGTATGTCGTGCCAGTTTACTTCTTTTGTTTGCTTAGCTTCTTTGTCTAGTACCAAGTTCATTAATTGCTCTACAGATAAATATTTAGAAAGTTCTTTTTCTGATATTTGTATACCAAAGGTTCTATCTAAAAAGCTTAAAAGTTCCACCTTATCCAAAGAATCCAAACCAAGGTCTATCTCTATGTGATCTTTAGGAGATATATCACTTTTGTATCTCCTGAGATAATCAAGCAATATTCCTTCTTGTTCTGTCAATATACCAATAAGTTTTTTTTCTTCTTCTTTATAAGTTTGCTCTTTAGCTTTTAATGGTACGTTGTCTTGGGCTTTTAACAAAAACCTTTTTATTTTTCCAAGTCTTGTCTTTGGCAGTTCTTCTTCTCTTATGCTAAAATCAGTTATATTTTTGTAAGAAGGCAACTCACGGTTTACCTTATCGATAACTTCCCAAGTAATATATTCTCTTAGATTTAATATACCTTTTTCTTTTACCAACTCAAAATTTGGTACTATTATGGCATGTAGATGTCCATTTTGTTCTATAACAGCCACTTCTTTTACTATATCGCTTTTGGAAAGAATAAGGTTTTCAATTTCTTCTGGTATTACTTTTTTGCCGTTTTCAAGCACTATAAGCTCTTTTTTCCTACCTATTATGTAAAGATAACCATCTTCATCTAGATAACCTATATCACCAGTATAGAACCAACCATCTTTTATAGCTTCATTTGTAAGGTCAGGTCTTTGCCAATAACCTTTCATAACATTTTTTCCTTTTACCAAAACCTCGCCATCTTCTGCTATTTTCACTTCTACCCCAGGAATAGGTTTTCCAACAGAACCTATTTTTATACTACCGGGTACGTTAAAGCTTACTATAGGTGATGTCTCAGTAAGACCATACCCTTCCAATACATCAAATCCAAGCATATAAAGATCGTGTGCTATATTTGGATCTAATTTAGCCCCGCCACTTATAAAATATTTGAGATTACCGCCAAAGCTTTTGTGAACTTTTTTAAAAATAATCTTACCAAGCTTGGGACTACCAACAAAATCTACAAAGGAAAACATCTTTTTTGCTACAGGAATATCTTTTATCTCTCCAAATATTTTGTCGTGTAATATTTTGTAAAGCTTTGGTACCCCAATGAGAGCAGTTACTTTGTTTGCAATGATTAAATTTATCAACGAACTAGAAGAAAGGTTTTCGCTAAATATAATTGTAGCGCCAAGATAAATTGGTACCAATAAAGATACCATGAGAGGATAAGCATGGTGAAATGGAAGAAGAGCTATGGTGATGTCTTTTGAGGAAGCTATATTTTCTTTAGCTATAGCCTCTGTGTTAGATTGAAGGTTTCCAAACGTAAGCATGACACCTTTAGGTTGTCCAGTGGTACCAGAGGTATAAAGAATGAGAGCTATATCTTCAGAAATGTTTGTGATGGGCTCTTTAGGGTCTTGGAAAGGTATAAAATCTTCTATATCTATAACCTCTACCTTATATCTATGCCTTTTTACGGCTTTTGCAAAAGTATCTTTTAGATCGCTTGACACAAAAGCATAAGTTGGTCTTGCATCTTGAATAATAAACGCCACTTCATCTTCGGAAGCCATATGGTCTATAGGTACTGCTATACCTCCCCTTCTCCATATACCAAAAAGAGCATAAACCCATTCTGGTTTATTTTCTGAGAATATTACAACCCTATCCCCCGGTATTATATCTATGGCTACGCTGTAAAATTCTGCTTTGTCTATTAACTCTTTGTAAGATATGTTTTTACCTTTGTATATAAAAGCTGTTTTGTCATAAAATCTCAAAAACATTTAACACTTCCTAGTAAAATCTATTTTAGTATCCAGGTTGCTATTATTTTCCATTTCAACGTGTTTTACTACAAATCCATGCCAATCGTTTTTTGTGGTTTGTTTTAGGATTTTAAGATGTAGATTGTTAATCATATCTTTAATAAGTTTATCCTCATCTTTGTATATGCCTGATATTGTAAGATATTTTTTAAATAGCTTTGCGATGTTTGGAAGCTCTTTTTCGAAAATATGCATTTCTAAGTTGGCTAAAACTACATCATAAACTCCAATAAAATAATCGTAGAAAAACTCATCTTTTATATGTTTTAATTTTTTAGAGCTATATTCAAATCTTCTTATAAGAATATCTTCTGGAGATGCCACTTCAAAGTGTATATCTTCAATACGGTTGTTTTTTGCATTTTCTATAGCCTCCTGGATAGCTATTGGATCTATATCTATACCTTTTACATAGCTTTTGCTAAGATATTTGCTGGCAATTGTAAGTATACCGCTTCCACATCCTACATCCAACACACTGTCGTAAGCTCCTATAAAATCTTTCATCAAAGATAGCATGAGCTTTGTGCTCTCGTGAAGACCTGTGCCAAAGGCCATACCTTTTTTAATCTTTATTGGTATAGCGTAAGAGGGCACTATCACAAAAATATCTTCTTTTATAGGTTCTATCTCACCAAATTCAAATTCATCGTAGTTTATCTTTTTTATCTCTATTGGTTCTATGCCATCTATCTTTTTGTCTGTTGATATTTTCCATAGATTTTCTTTCTTTTCTAAAATCTCAAAACCAAAAGCCTCTTCTATAAGCGAATCCTCTAAAAGCTCTTTGTCTATTTCGTATATAAAAATTTGATATTCCATATAAACATTATAAATAAAAATGATGTTCAAATTTTAAACTTCTAAAAGTATCATAGATTTTTTGAAAGTCTAAGCTTAAGGAATATACCCCTTAGCGTGGTGTAAAAGATTGGAAGAGCAAGAAGTGAAAGAAATATACCTATAAAAAGACCACCCATAACAGATATTGCCATATTTTGTATTACTTCTGTTCCTCTTCCAATAGCCAAAGCTATAGGCAAAAACCCAAGTACATCTGCTACCATTGTCATAAGTATAGGTCTAAAGCGTTTTTTACAAGCGTTTAGCATGGCTTCTTTATGGGATACATTTTCTTCTAACTCTTTGTTGTAATAATCAAATATCAAGATACCGTTGTTTACAACAACGCTTAAAACCAAAAGCATACCCATAAACGATGTAACGTCTAAGGGCTTATTGGTTATCATCAGGGCTAAAAAAACCCCCACCACAGACAACGATAGCACAAAAATAACCGATAAAGCTTGTAGGAGTGAGCCAAATTGAAATATTAAAAGCGCCAAAACTATCAGTACAGAAAAGCCTATCACTATAAACATCTCTTTAAAAGATTGTTGCTGTTCTTTGTAAAAACCTTCTATGGTGTAATAATATCCTTGTGGCATAACAATATTATTAAGCACTTTTTTTAAAACTCTTATTCCAAGAGCCAAATCTTCATGGTGCATTTTCACTCTCACCACAGATACATTCTGAAGGTTTCTTCTTGTAATACCCGGTACATTTTTTTCAAATCTTATATTTGCTACCAAAGAAATTGGTATATACATGTGTTTTTTGGAAGAGTAGATGTTTATATCTTTTATGGTTTCTTCGTTTGGATCAAAAGGTTCGTAAGCTCTTATAAATATCCTTTCTTGACCTTTTAGATAGTTTGTAAGTGTTATGCCCCAAAGATGAAGCTTTAATGTATTTACCACGTCGTCGTAAGTTATGCCATAGTTGGAGTAAGCGTCTTTTTTCAAGGAAATATAATAATAAGGCCCGTAAAATAGCGTTTTTAAATTTACCTCTTTGAAGATAGGTTCTTTGGCTATTTTATCTCTTATTTCTTCTCCAAGTTTTACAAGGGTTTCTGGATCAGAGCCATGTATTACTACAGAAAAAGGAGCATGCTGGCCTGTGATATCGCCAAGTCTGTCTCTTAAAACTTGGGCCATATCAAACTCTTTCAAAACATGTATTTTTGCATCTACTTTTTGTCTTATTTCTCTCATTACTTCAAAAATAGATTTTGTCCTGTGGTCTTTTAAGGTAATAAGCATATCTCCCTTGTTGGTGGGGTTTCTTGGTTGGCCTAAAGATGCACCTATTCTTACCGAATAGTGCTTTACCTCTGGTATAGACGCCACTATCTTTTCTATGTGTTTTACTATCTGGTATGTGTTTTGAGAAGATGCACCGGAGGGTCCTGTGAAATCAAGCACAAACATACCCTCATCCCATTCTGGTAAAAACCCGGTTTTCATGCTTTTATAAAGACCAAACGATGTTAAAAGCAACAAAGCTACTATTAAAATACTTAAATTTTTTCTTTTGTAAAAACTAAGAAAAAGTTTTTTATAGATATTTGTAAGTTTTAAAAGCCAATTAGGTTCTGGTTTTACAACTTTTGGTATAGCTATGTAAGCTATAGAAGGGGTTATTGTCATAGAAACAAACTGAGATATTAAGAGCGCCAAAATAACAGCCAAAGCTAGCTCTTTAAAGAATGTACCAATGATACCAGATAAGAAAAAAAGAGGAGCAAATACACTAACAGATGTAAGCGTTGCAAGTGTCATGGGTTTTAGGATTTCAGAAGATGCATCTATTACAGATTCAAGCTTTGGTCTTGGTTTGTTTATATTTTTCTCTATGTTTTCCATTACCACAATAGCATGATCTACTAGAGCTCCTATAGATGCCGCCAAACCACCAAGACTCATGAGATTTAAGCTTCCATGTAGTATATACATAAAAAGTAATGCACATAAGATGCTTACTGGTATAACTATAGCTGTTAGAAGAGAAAGCCTAACGTTGTTTAGAAAAATAGCTATGACCACAAGTGTGATCAATGATCCTATTATGATGGCATCTATAACGCTTCTTATAGAAGAGCTTATAAAATCTGTGACATCAAACCATTTTACAATATGAGCATGGGGTGGGAGTTTCAAGCTTTTGAGGGTTTTATCCACTTCATTTACAATTTTTATAGCATTGGCATTGTTGGTCCTGTGTATGTTAAATATAACTGTGGAAGGATACCCGTCTACGTTAACGTAAGAGAGCATAGGATAATGACCTTTTACCACATAGGCAACATCTCCAAGGGTTATAGTCTGGTTGTTGTAGTATATTGGAATGTTCAATATATCTTGTTCATCTTTTGGGGTTTGAATACCAAACACTAAAATAGAAAAGTTTTTCTGATTGTATTCACCTATAAAGTGATTTTGTGTATAGCTTCTTATATCGTTTAAGATTACGCTTATAGGTATATTTAATTTCTGTATAACAGAAGGATTTAAAACTACGTCCATAGTGCTATAAGTTCCACCGACCATATCCACTTCATAAACGCCCGGTATAGACAAAAGGGCTGGTTTTATTGTATACCTTACTATGTTGCTAAGTTTGTTTATAGGTAGTTCTCTTGATACTAAAGCATAACCTGCTATAGAATAGGCGCTAGGTCCCATAAGTCTTACATCAAAACTCGCCTTTACTCCCATATCCATTTGAAGTTCTGATATTTTTGACATAATCATTTGATAAGCTCTATAAGGGTTTGTATTTGGACTAAAATATACGTTTAGCATAACAAGACCTGGTCCAGTTCTTGATCTTACGTCTGTCACACCTTCTACAGATTTTATCCCTTGTTCCATTGGTATGGTGATATTTGAGAGGGTTTTTTGGATAGGTTCATAGTTGGCATTTACTGTAATAACTACCCTTGGATATACGACGTTTGGAAATATATCTTCTGGTAGTTTGAAAGATAGCATATAACCAAGTACAGATAATACGCCAAAGATTATAAAAAATGCGTATCTATTTTTTATAGCAAAGCTTACAAAGGATCTCATTTAACCTTTTCGCCATCTTTTAGAAGCTTAGCACCTTTACAAACTACACTATCCCCTATTACTCCAGAAACCACATAGTATTGCCCCATATTGCCTAATATTTTTACAGGTATATTTTTTACTTTATCACCTTGCTCTATAAAAACGCTTGGCCTGTTGTTATAAAGTACTAAAGCTTTTGAAGGTATTCTTTGACCTTGTATTGTTTTTACAATAAAAGCTTTTAAACTGCTTCCTGGATTTTCATAAGAAGATATGGGTAATATTACGGCTAACCTCGATTTATCATCTTGAAAGGCGTTTATAGGATACAGTTTGTTCTCAAACAAAATCTTATCTGTATGTGAGATTTTCATATTAAAAGGTATAAAAAACTCCCCATAAAGCTTTTTGGCGCTTATAAAAGCGATCGGAGATCCTGGATTTACATTGCTACCGCTTGGGACTACATTTGAAACAATTCCGTCAAAAGGAGCTTTTATAATACCATAAGATGCTTCATCTTCTAAAGATTTTTTAAGATATATGTTTTTATCAAGCTCTCCTTTAGCCAAAGCCAAATCCGTTTTTATTTGAGAATACTCTTGATATGACATAGAACCAAGCTTATATAGTTTTTTCGCCCTCTCGTAGCGAGACATGTAATATTTTAGTTTTTTCTTAGAAGCCTCTATGTCTTGGGCTATTGATAGGGCTTTATCTTGAAAAACTTTTGTATCGAGCTTTGCTATAACCTGTCCTTTTTTTACAAAGTCTCCATTTTTAACGTAAACAGATTTTAATATCCCTCCAATGGGTGAACTCACATAAGTGGCAGCTTGGTTTTGTACTTCTCCGTATATTGGTGTTTTTACTTGGTAAGCTCCGTAAACTACTTTGCATAAAGCTATATTTGGTGATTTTATCCCTTTGCTTATTTCTTTAGTTTTTGGCTTTTCGCAAGAAAATAAAGACAACATCAATACTAAAAGCCCAAAAACGTAAAATTTCATGGATAGCATGATATCAGATGTCTATGATATATTAGTGAAAAACTAAGGAAACTGTTCTATTAGCTTTTTTGCACCTTTTTTTGTGTCTTCGTTTACAATACCCATAAGCCTTGAAAGCTCTTCTATTCTTTCTTCTTTGGTGAGACTTTTTATTTGTATATCGTTTGATTGCCTTTTTACCAATATGTGATTAGAAGAAGCGGCGGCTAGGGCTGGAGTATGGCTTATGCAAATTATTTGAGCGTTTTTTGATATGTCTTTAAGAAGTTTTGCAATAGATATAGAAGCCTCACCGCTGGTGCCAGCGTCTATTTCGTCATATACGTAAGTTTCATAATCCCCAAGTACTGATGATATAGCTAAAACTATCCTTGATGTCTCTCCCCAAGAGGCTATTTCAGCTAGTTCTTTCATGTGTTCTTTTGAATAAGAAGAAAATAAAAACGTTATATCGTCTATGCCATTTCTTGATAACTCCTTTGGTTTTATATCTATATCAAAATAAGCTTCTTTTAAGTTTAAAAGCTTTAAAATGTTGTTTACTAAAGTGCTTATCTCTTTAGCCTTTGCTTTTCTTAAATTAGATAGCTCATTGGCTTTTTCTAATGCTTCTTTTTTAAGATAATCTATTTCTTTAAACATATGTTCTATGTTTTCTTTTAAGGCTTTTAGAGCCGACATATTTTCCTTGTAAGATTTTTTTACCTCAAACATTTTTTCAAAAGGCATTTTGTATTTTCTCTCTAAGGATTGTACGTTGAATATAGTTTCGTTTAACTTATCTATTAACTCCACATCAACGTATACTTTGTAAGAAGCTATAAAAGACACTGTTTCTAAGAGTTGATCTTTCAAAGCATTTAGCTTATCTATAGCCTTTTGTAAGTCTTCTTTATAAGAAAGAGCTTGGTTTATTTGGGATATTGAGTAGTTTATCTTAGAGATTGCACTATGGTCACTGTATTCTAAGGCATTCAACACATTTTGAATATAGGTATTTATCTTTTCTGCATGCTGTAACTCTTCTGCTTTTAACTTTATATCGTTGTAAGTATCCTTTTCTAAGTTTAAGGCTTCTAATGACTCTATAAGTTCTTTGTTTTTCTCTATCTCTTTTTCCAAAGATTCTTTTTGGAAAAGTAAATCTTTTAAGAGCTCTTCTTTTTGTTTTAAAGCATCAAAATATTCTACAAACTCTTTCTTTTTCCTTTGAATGTCTTTATCCTTGTCTAGTATCTCTAACTGATGATGTTTTTTAAAAATCTTTGATTGAGAAGATTGAGCTTGAAACATAACACTTTGTCCAAAGGTTTCTAAGACTGTTCTTTGGTTTGATGTCATTCCGTTTATGTAAAACTTAGATTTTCCTGCCTTTGTTTCTCTTCTTACTATATCCTCGTTTATTTCTATTTCTACAGAGGCATTATCAGAAGACGATGCTAAAAGCCCAAGACAAAACTTGATAGCATCCATAAGCATTGATTTACCAGCCCCAGACTCACCGGTGATAACGTTTAGACCTTCTTTAAACTCTATGTATTGGGATTTTAAAAGAAGGTAAGATTCTATCTTGATACTCTTAATCATAAGCTTTTGGACTTTTGATAAGCTTTTATAAAAGTTTCCATCAATATACCTTTAAGTCCTGTTTTTTCTATATTGTATATCCCCTCTATCGTAGTACCGGCCGGCGAGCTAACCTTTAAAACGAGTTCTTCTTCGTTGTAAGCTTTTAAAATCTCTAAAGTCCCTTCTATGGTAGCTATAGCTAGGTCGTAGGATATGTCTTTGTTTAATCCCATATAGATACCAGAAAGTCTCATGGCTTCTACAACACTTGCTATAAAAGCAGGTCCCGAACCACCAATAGCGGTAAAAGCATCAAAGTGTTTTTCATCAAGTTCATAAACTTTTCCAAGATGTTGTAATATGCTTTTTATAACATCTTTTTTAGCATCTTCACTATAAAAACCTATTACACCTTTTTTGTAAATAACAGCTAAATTTGGCATAATCCTTGTGATATAAGCATCTTTTATATGTTCTTTCAATCTTGAAACGCTTATACCAGCAAGCATGCTTACCAAAGATTTCTCGTTAAAATTTAGCCCTTTCAAAGATGTTAAGTCTTGGGGTTTTATAGATAAGATAATTAAATCTGCACTGTCTAACAAAAACTCAATAGAACTTGCAAAACCGACTCCGTCTTTTATTGAAAAGTCTTTTTTTGATGTGTCTTTATCAAAGGCTATAACATCGTAATGGTCTTTTAAACCAAGGGCAAATGCTCTACCCATATTTCCGTATCCTATGATACCTATTCTCATAAGCCGTAATAACTCGCCAATGCTGCTGATATAGCTAAAGCCAATACATCTTTTGGCTTTTCGCCTTCTATTTTATAATCGTATTGACTTAACCTATTATCAAGGAAGCTTGTATCA
This sequence comes from Hydrogenobaculum sp. Y04AAS1, assembly GCF_000020785.1. Classification (NCBI taxonomy): domain Bacteria; kingdom Pseudomonadati; phylum Aquificota; class Aquificia; order Aquificales; family Aquificaceae; genus Hydrogenobaculum; species Hydrogenobaculum sp. Y04AAS1. The sequence goes on along the minus strand of NC_011126.1, from coordinate 713,933 downwards.
AAATCACCTCTTATAAAATCTTCATCTCTTATTATTTCTCTATGAAGCTGTAAATTTGTAGGTATACCTCTTATAATAAATTCGTCTAACGCTCTTTTAGCTCTTGCCACAGCTCTTTCCCAATCAAGAGCCCATACGCAGAGCTTGCTTACCAAAGAATCGTAGTAAGGCGGTATTATATAATCTTTGTAAATAGCAGAGTCCATTCTTACTCCTATGCCACCAGGTGAGTGATAGGCGGTAACCCGCCCTGGGGATGGCGCAAAGTTCCTTTTTGGATCCTCGGCGTTTATCCTAAACTGTATAGTGCAGCCCCTAAAAGAGATATCATTTTGTACAAAGCTAAGCGGTTCTCCATTTGCAATCCTTATCATCTGCTCTACAATGTCTATACCTGTTATCATCTCCGTTATGGTGTGTTCTACTTGAAGTCTAGTATTCATCTCTATAAAATAAAACTCATTGGTGGTTTGATCTAGTATAAACTCTATGGTGCCAGCGCTTTCGTATCCATATTTCATCATAGCTCTTACCGACATACCAAGCATCTTGTTTCTTACGTTTTTATCAAGTTTTGGAGATGGTGTTATCTCTATTATTTTTTGATGACGTCTTTGTATAGAACAATCCCTTTCACCAAGATGCACAACGTTTCCATACTTGTCTGCTAAAATTTGGACCTCTATGTGCTTTGGCCTTTGAATATACTTTTCTATAAAAATATCTCCTTTTCCGAAAAAAGCCAAAGACTCTTTTTGAGCTGATTCAAAGTTTTGTTTTAGATCTTCTTTTTTATAAACAACCCTCATTCCCCTACCGCCACCACCGTATGCAGCTTTTAATATGATGGGATATCCTATACATTCAGCTATATCGTAAGCATCCTCTAATTTTGTAATGGGTTCATCGCTTCCGGGGACTACAGGTATACCTAAGTTTTTCATAACTTTTTTTGCTTTTACCTTATCCCCAAAGGTTTCTATCTGTTCTGGTGTAGGACCTATAAAGATAAAACCGGCGTCTATACAGGCTTGGGCAAATTCATGATTTTCAGATAAAAATCCATAACCTGGATGTATAGCGTCAGCACCTGATTGTTTTGCTATGTTTATTATCTTGTTGTAATCAAGGTAAGCTTTTATAGGATCCATGGGAATAAGATATGCCTCATCAGCCTTTTTTATATGTAAAGAATTTATATCAGCTTCAGAATATATAGCCACCGTTTTTATGTCAAGCTCTTTGCAGGCTCTTATGATACGTACAGCTACTTCTCCTCTGTTTGCTATAAGTACTTTTTTAATCATACTTTAATTATATAAAATTTTTAGGGTATATTTATGAGAAATTGGATTTTATTTTCCATGACACTTGATGGCATAGGTGGGGCTTGTAAATTCTTTTCACAGGTGGCTGATCCTTTTTGAGTTCCTAAAAGCTTTAAACTTCCGTCTTTGTAAAGCTCAAACATCAGCACTCCTTCTCCCTTACAGTTTTGATGTATATAGTGAAATACATTTTCTAAATAGCTAAGAAAGTCAAAATAAGAACCCAGCGTGCTTATGTTTTTAGGCTTCATTTGTGGGAGGCTTTTGGCTTTTTCCTTTGAGGGTTTGATGTTTGAAGGAGTGTTAGAAGGTTTTTTTGTTTTGGATTGATCTTTTTTTTGGTTTTCACTTTTTTTAGAAGAGCCTTCTTTAGAAGATGTTTTGGTATTTACAATAGAATGTGTTTTTGTGGTAGATGTTTCTTGTTTTGGTGTTAATGTAGCTTCTTTGGTTGTTGGTATTGTAAAATTGTAGTTTGGTGTGTAGAGGCTTGTTTTTTTAATGTTTTTGGCCTTTGGTATAGGTTTTTTTATAGTTTTTTGATTTTTAGTATGCTTTTTTTCGTTTTTGTGAGTGTTTGAGATCTTTTTAGGGGTTTTTTCGTTGTTTTCTTGTTTTATGGTGCTTATGTAAATTAGTTTATTTGGTTTTTTAAAGGGTATATTTATTTTTATAAAAAAAAGAAAAAAAGATAGATGTATGAAGATTGACAATAAAAAGCCATATATAAAAAACTTATGTCTTCTCATATTTACTTTTTACAAAATCCATAAAACCAGGAATATCTAACGTAGTATCAACACCCAAAATAAATTGATCAAAATTTCTAAGTTTTACAAGGTCTTTTGTGGTGCAGATATAATTTTTACCTTGCTTTAAATCTTCTTTTTTAAAAAAGTAATGATCTGGAAAAACTTTTATATCTTCTATAATAAACCCTATATCTTTTGATAGATTTTCAACGAACTTTATAAAGGGCTTTTCATCTCCTATGGCACAAACTATGCTAAAACTTTTACCTTTAACATAAGATATATCAACATCTTCAAAATTTTTATCAACAAAGGCTCTAAAAACAGCTTTTGCCCTAAAGATAGGTTTGTTTATGCTGATATTAGGCATATCAAAAGACTCTAATCTTGTTATAATTAAAGCATCTGCTCTATTTATAGAACTATAAGGCTCTCTTAGGTTTCCCCAAGGAAGAAGATGGTCTTTTATACGGTTTGCTGGCATTAGCAAAATATCTAAATCCCTTTTTATATATCTATGAGAAAAAGCATCGTCTAATATTATCATCTTTGAACCTAACTTCTTACAGATCTCAGCTCCTTCTATTCTCTTAAAAGCTACTACAACATTAGCCCTGGTTTTTAAAAATATTTCTACGGCTTCATCTCCATAGATTTTTGTATCAAAAGAGCTTACTATAAGATTTTCGCTTGATGCCCTTTTATAACCTCTTAACACTATACAGGGATTTAAATCTTTGAAAGCTTTTGCAAGGTATATAGAAACTTGGGTTTTACCAGTTCCGCCTACACTTAGATTTCCTATAGATATTACAAAGACACCCGGGTGTTTGGCTTTTAGTATATTAAAATCAAAAAGTTTATTCCTAAGCCATATACCAGCTCCATAAAGAAAAGAAGCTGGAGCTAAAAGCCCCCTTATGAAGTTCATTTAATAAGTATATCAAGTTTTAGTTTTAAGTCTCTTGTTGGTTATCCATTGTGTTGCTAATTGATTGTTCGTAAATTTGCTTTATTATATCTGCTACAAACTGAGCTCTTTGGGTTTCTGTAAAGCTTGACTCTACTTTAGAGCGACCGTTTTTTGCAATCTCCATGGCTTGGTCTTCGTTTTCTAAGAAAAATAAAAGTTTTTCTTCTATTTCAAGCCTATCAAGAGGGGTATAAGCCACTATCTCATGATCTGGTATAAAAAATCCCGGTAGGGATGCCCTATAATCTATAAAAGCACAAGAACCTTGAGATATGACTTCAATGGGTGTAAAGCCTATTCCGGAGGGTACTATCGAAGGAAAGCTAAGAAATGTTATTATGGAGTTTGCATATATATTTAAAACGTCCTCTTGTGTTTCGGCGCTTATCACCTCTTGACCTTCTTTTAACGATACCTGAGAATCTCCTAAAATCTTTATCTCTATGCCTTCCAAAAAGTTTATTACAAAGAGTCTTTTTCTTGCTGTATTGTAGAGTCCGACGTTTACTAAAAAGTTTATATAAGCTTCTGGTGATTCGTTTCTCCATTTTAAAAATTTTTCTTGTATTTCGTAGTTAAAAAATGGAAGCATGTATTCTACGGCAAATATAACATCTACTTCTGGATTTCTTCGCATGAATTCACCAACCTCTACGAATACTGGCATTACCTCTTCTGGGAAGATTTTTGCACTTTCTTGTACTATGATATTTGGATCCACGATAGGCCCTGGGAAAAGAACTTTTATTTCCTTCTCTTGAGGTATCGGTCTTTGTAGTAGTTCTTCAGATACGAAAGGAGCTAAGAAGTATATATTTTGATAGCCTATACTTCTTAAGAAATCAGCATGTTTCATATCTGTTATCATTTGTATAAAGTTTCTAGACTCTCTTCCGTTCAAAAGGGCAGGATAATATAGCATCGGATCTTCAGTGAAAACACTTATATGCAAAAAGCCAAAAGCATCACACAAAGAAACTCTATCGCCGTTGGATTCACCGTAAACCAAAGCAGAACCATTTACATCCATTACAAAAAATGGCCTTTGCTCTTGCAAAAAGTTTACATAAGCATCTATATTGTTATAATCAATATCATAAAATATAAGCTCTATGCCAAATTGGTTGAGTTTTTGAGCCATCCTCTCCACATAATGAGCGTTGTAGCTAAGACCGGGTGTTCTTACAAAAATTCCTTTCATAGTAAAAACTATTATAAACTAAAATCATAAATAAAGTTTTACTTGTTAAAATCTTAAAATAAGATCTTTAAGTTTGTAAAGTGTGCTTTAGCCGTTCTCCATTCTTTGGATAGTCTTAGCTTTGAAATGAGCCTTCATCTCTCTATTTCTAAGTGTGCTTTAGTCGTTCTCCACTTTTCGGCTTGCCGTAGTTTTGAAACGAGTCTTTGCCTCTCTCTAGTTTCTAAGTGTGCTATCAGCCGTTTTCCGCTCTTTGGCTTTCCTTAGCTCAGAAATGAGCCTTCGTCTCTCTAGTTTCTCAAGCTTTTAATAAAAAAGTATTGTAAAATATACATCTATGGATTACAAAGACACTATCAACTTGCCAAAGACAGACTTTCCAATGAAAGCAAATTTATCGGAAAAAGAGCTGGAGATTCTTAAAAAATGGGAAGGGTTGTATGAAAAATTAAGAGCACAAAGAAAGGGAAAACAACTTTTTGTATTGCATGATGGACCACCTTATGCCAACGGCAACATCCATATAGGACACGCTTTAAACAAAATTTTGAAAGACATAATATGTAAGGTAGCTTTGATAGAGGGTTTTGATGTAGATTATAAGCCAGGATGGGATTGTCATGGCCTTCCAATAGAACAGCAAGTGGAGAAAGAACTAAAAGCAAAAAAAATAAATAAAGAAAGCATGCCAAAGGATGAGTTTAGAAGACTCTGTAGAGAGTACGCTTCTAAGTTTGTAAGTATTCAAAAAGAGGAATTTCTTAGATTAGGTGTATTAGGTGATTGGGAAAATCCATACCTAACCATGGACCCTAAATACGAAGCTCAAGAGGTAAGGGAAATAGGAAGATGTCTTCAAAACGGTGTGCTTTACAAAGGAAACAAACCGGTTTATTGGTGTATATACGACAAAACCGCTGAAGCAGAAGCTGAAGTAGAATACAAAGAAAAAAAAGATATATCTATATACGTGAGATTTGAGCTTTTAAAACAATCGGAAAATGTTTTAAGACAAAAGCTAGATTTACCAGATAAACCTATTTCAATAGTAATTTGGACCACTACTCCTTGGACACTTCCTGCAAACTTAGGTGTGATGTCTTCAGAAGATATAGAGTACGTGGTTGTTGAGGAAGATAACTATCTTCTTTTGTTGGAAAAGCAAAGTCAATATGTAAAAAATAAAGAGTTTATAGCTTCTTTAAAAGGTAAAGAGCTTACAGGATTAGAATATCAGCATCCTTTTATAGAAAGAACAGGCAAGATATATCCTTCTGAATTTGTGGAAGCTGGTACTGGTACAGGCTTTGTCCACATGGCACCTGGGCATGGTATGGAAGACTATATAGTAGGATTAAGATACGGCTTAGAGCCGTTTTCACCGGTGGATGAATCTGGTAGATTTACAGAAGAAGCTCCTGAGTTTATAAGAGGTTTAAATGTATTTGAAGCGAATACTGTTATTATAGAGCACTTAAAACAAACAGGCTTTCTTTTAAAGGAAGAGGAGATTTTGCACTCTTATCCCCATTGCTGGCGCTGTAAAAATCCGGTAATATATAGAGCTACTCCTCAGTGGTTTATAGGTGTTGATAGAGCGATAACATCGCATTTCGCTTCTTGTGAAGATGAAAAAATAGATACATCTGATGTGAAAAAACTTCAAAATAAAAGTATAAGAGAAAAAGCTATAGAAGAAACCTACAACGTAAAATGGGTACCAAAGACTGGCCAAAACCGTATGCTTTCTATGCTTCAAAATAGACCTGATTGGTGTATATCAAGACAAAGATTTTGGGGAGTACCTATAACGATATTTTATTGTAAGCGCTGTGGCGAACCTCTTTTAGAATCTCATATATTTGAGCATGTGGCAAAGATATTTGAAAGCTCACCTTACGGAGCCGACGAATGGTTTAAAAAAGACGAAAAAGAGCTTTTGCCACCAGATACAGTATGTAAAAAATGTGGTTCCAAAGACTTTGTAAAAGAAACGGATATTTTAGATGTATGGTTTGACTCTGGTTCTTCTCATGCTTCGGTATTAAGACCAAGAGGTATAGAAAAAGCAGATGTTTACTTAGAGGGTTCAGATCAGCACAGAGGTTGGTTTCAAGCTTCTTTGTTGGAATCCATTGCTTCTTACGGAGAAGCCCCCTTTAAATCCGTGGTTACCCATGGGTTTACCGTAGACGAAAAAGGCCATAAGATGTCAAAATCCCAAGGAAACGTCATATCCCCTCTTGAGATTATAAAAGAATATGGGGCAGATATATTAAGACTTTGGGTTATATCAGAGGACTATACTGAGGATATAAAACTTGGAAAATCTATATTAAAACGCCTGGCTGAAGACTATAAGAAAATAAGAAACACGTTGAGGTATTGCCTTGGAAATTTATACGACTTTAAGTATGAGTTTTCTATAGCACCAGATAAACTACATCACTTTGATAGATACATGTATGCTTACGCTTCAAAGGTTTTTGAAGAGCTTTTTAGCTTTTATAAAAATTATCAATATCATAGGTTTTACCATAGGTTGATGGAGTTTGTCAGCATAGATTTGTCGGCTTTGTATTTTGATGTACTAAAAGATAGACTTTATATGTATAAAAGTGGTTCTTTTGAAAGGTTGTCAGCTCAAACGGTGCTTTATTTCTTACTTAAAAATCTTACAATTCTTCTTTCTCCTGTGCTTAGTTTCACCGCTGAGGAGACTTATTCTTATATGAAAAGCATAGAAAACCATCTCCCAGAAAGTATATTTATGAATGAATACAAAGCTTCAGATTTTACCGATGAAGAGCTTTTAAAAGACTACCAAAAACTTTTACTTCTTAGAAAAGATGTATTAAAAGCTATAGAGATAGAGCGTAAAAATGATATTATAAAACATCCTTACGAAGCAAGGGTTGTTATAAAGCCAAATGAAGAGTTTTATAAGCTTTTAGAAAAATACAAAGACTATCTTCATTCGTTTTTTACCGTAAGCCAAGTGGAAATAGCAGAAAATGATGGCGAGGAAGGTGAGTATACAAAACTCCGTATTAAGGTAGAAAAAGCCAAAGGTGAAAAATGCCCAAGGTGTTGGCTTTATGTAGAAACTATGATAAATGGCGTATGTCCAAGATGTTCTCAAAATATTTAAGATATTATATTTCATTGTATTTTTATAAGATTTTAATATAATAATATTTTACAAGGAGGTATTTCATTGAAAAGGCATATTTTAAGAGCAAAGATACATAGAGCCACTGTTACAGGAGCCAACCTCAATTATGAAGGTTCAATATCTATAGATGAAAGGCTTTTAGAGGCTGGAAAGTTTGTAGTGTTTGAGAAGGTGGATATATACAACGTAAACAACGGAAATAGGTTTTCTACCTATGTGATACCAGGAAAGCCCGGTGAGATATCCCTAAACGGTGCAGCTGCAAGGTTATGTATGCCAGGTGATATTATAATAATAGCCTCTTATGCAGAAGTAGAAGAAGAAGAGCTACATCATTTTAGACCTTACCTTGTATATGTAGACGATAAAAACAATATATTGGAAGTAAAAAGGGACATGGAGCATGTCTTTACCTTCTGAAGAAAATATATGTTTTGATAAGGTACCTTCCGTTTCAGCAGAAGAAGCAAAAAAGCTCCTAGAAAAAAACGAAGATTACGTGCTTTTGGATGTAAGAACAAAAATGGAATATAATAAATGGCGTATAGAAGGGGCTAAGCTTTATCCTCTTGATACCTTGATGAAAACTTACAAAGAGCTAGATAAATCAAAGAAGTATCTAATTATATGTTTAAGCGGTGGTAGAAGCGCTTGTGCTGCTTATGCACTAAGGCAACTTGGTTTTGAAGCTTTTAATATAAGAGGTGGAATGTTGGAATGGCCCTATGAAACAATAGGTAGCTTTGATGATTTATGAGACCTTTGGTATTGGAGTTAGAGGGTTTTTTATCTTACAAGGAAAAAACTGTTGTAGATTTTTCTGATCTTTCTTTGTTTGCCATCACAGGAATGACCGGAGCTGGTAAGACCACCATAATAGATGCTATCACATTTGCCCTTTACGGTAAATGCCCAAGATTTGAAAAAGGAGCTTCTAAAGAAGACTACATATCAAAAGGAAAAGATTTTTTTAGAGTATCCTTAACATTTTCTTTGAACGATAAAACATACACCGTGGGAAGATATTTAAAGAGCGGTAAAAATATCGTAGTTTCTTTAAAAGAAAATGGAAAAGAAATAATTACAGAAGAAAAAAATAAGCTAAGGGAAGAACGAATAAAAGAAATATTGAACATGGATTACGATACTTTTACAAAAGTGATAGTTTTGCCCCAAGGAGAATTTGCAAAGTTTATTAAACCAGAAAGCCCCCAAGAAAGAAGAGAAATAATAATGAGATTAAGCAATTTAGATAAAATAGATAAAATGAGAGAGCTTGCAGCTTCTCAAAAAAAAGATTTAAAAAATGAAATAGATTCGATATCGCTGACGATAGATAACTTAAAATCTAACCAAGAAAATGTAGAAGAGCTTCAAAAGAAACTAGATTCTTTGGAGCAAGAGCTTAGTGTTAAAACTTCAGAAAAAAAAGTTTTGTTAGAAAGGTTTGAAAAAGCTAAGAAAAAGCAAGAATTGAAAAATGAACTTAGTAAATTGATGATTGAATATGAAAATTTAGAAAACCAAAAAGAGAAGATGGAGCTTATCAAAAAGCGTATTGAGTTTTTAAAACCAAAACTTAGCCTAAAATCAGATATAGAAAGGTATATAAAGTTAAAAAACGAATTAGAGAAAACAACGCTTGAGCTTGATAAAAAAAATAAAGAGTATTTTTTGAAAGAGCAAGAATACAATAAACTTTTGATTAATTTTGAAACAATAAAAGCCGATTACGAACAGACAAAATATCAAGAAGAGCGCGTAGAAAGAGGCTATAAAATAATATCGATATTAGAGAATGCATTATCGATAGAATCTTATATAACAAACGATGAAGCTAGAATAAGGGATCTTGAACAGCAGTTGAAGACTAAAAAAGAAGAAAAATCAAAATTATTGGCTGAGATAGAACACTATGAAAATCTCTCAAAAGAAGAAAACAAAGAAGCTATTGAAAAAGATATTGAAAATCTTACAGCGATTATAAGTCAATTGGAGTTAAAAGAAAAAGAAAAAGATAAAAAACTCTTAGAACAAAAAAAACTAATGGAAGAAGTAGACAATATAAACAAAGAGCTTTTAAAATACAAAGAAGAACAAAGAAATTTAGATCAAGAACTAAACGCCAACAAGAATAACATTGTTTTATATTATAGCAACATGTTAAAAACCCTTTTAAAAGAAAACGATATTTGTCCTGTTTGTGGTGGTGTTTATCACGAAAAAGAACATACTACAATGCTAGATATAGAAGTCGAAGAAGATATCATAAAAAATATAGAAGATATTAAAAGCAAAATTGCTTTGTCAGAGGATAGGCTAAAATCAAAAAAAGAAGCGTTGGAAAAACTCTCAGAAGAAATAGAAAGCCTTGAAAAGGAATTGTTGGAAAAAGAGACTTTACAATCAAGATTAAAAGAATTAAAGCAAAGAAGAGAATTTCAGGATAATATACAAAAAAATTTAGAGAAATTAAAAAGCAAAAAGGATAAATTGGAAAATGAGATTTTGCTTTTAAACAAACAAAAAGAAGGTTTAGAAAAAGATTTATACAACAAAAAAGAATCATTGAAAACTTTAGAAAAAGAGCTTTTATCTTACGGTGTTAAAGAAGGGCATTTGCAAAATAAAAAAAATGCTATAGACCAATATAAGAATAAGTTAGATGAGATAAGAAACGAAATACAAAATAAAAGAAAGATATACGAAGATACCAAAGAAATGATAAATACTTATGAAAAAAGTATCATGCTTTTAAAAGAACAAGTATCTTCTTTGAGCGTCAAAAAAAGTACAATAAGCGAAGAACTAAATGAGCTTGAGACAAAATTGTCTTCTATAGAAGATAAAGAAAAAGTATTAGAAGAGTTAAACCGTTTAGAAAATTATGAAAGAACGTACAATGAATATATGGTAAAACTATCCAATTTAAAAGAGCAGATACAGTTAAAAGAAAATGAAATAGTAAACATAACGGAAGAAGCACCACCCCAAGAGTTGGAAAACATGTTGGAAGTCTTAGAAGAATATGTGAAAACGCTAAATCAAGAAATAGGTTCTATAAGCTCTAAAATAAATCAGGCAAAAGAAAACGAAAAACAGATAAAAGAGCTTGAAGAAACTATAAAAGACCTTGAAAAGAAGTATAATATATATGAAAGACTGGAACAAGATTTGAAAAGCGATGCACTGCAAGCCTATATATCTCAGAAAATAATAGAAGAACTGGTAAAATACGCTAACGTATACGCTTCGAAAATGGAGTTTCCATATTTGTTTAAAGTTGAGGAAAAGTCTCGTGAAAAAGATAGTATAGTAGTAGAAGACGCTTTTGGAAATACAAGGCCTATAAAATCTTTGAGCGGTGGCGAGACTTTTATAACGTCTTTGTGCTTTGCTTTAGCACTCAGCGAAGCTGTGGGTTCTAAACATCTTAAATCACTTTTCATAGATGAAGGATTTGGTACGCTTGATAAAGAAACTCTTGAAAAAGTAGGTAATGCTTTGGAGCTTTTGAGCCAAAATATAAATAAGATGGTAGGTATTATAACACACGTTGAGAGTTTGGCTGAAAAATTTCCAAATAGGTTGATAGTAACAAAAACAAAGGATGGTAGCTCAAAAATAGAGGTTGCATGATTATACTATGATGTTTAAAATCCTTTCAAGGTTTTATGTAAATGAAAATATTTGAAGGCCTAACAATAGGATTTTTGATAGGAGCTTCTTACCTTATGATATTAAGATTAAGGACGAGATTTATCTTTGGCAAGAAATATCTTTATTATATAGGATGGATCATCTCTTTGGGGGTATTTTCTTTTGTATTTTTATTTTTAAATAAGCACATAGCTTTTGATATGGTATCTTTTTTGATAGGTATTTTTATAGCCCAGATATCTATAGTTAGTTTTTATTTTTTTAAAAGCCAAAAAAACGATTATATAGACCAGTAGTTTTTAACAAACAAGGCCTCTAATACAAAGTTTCCAAAGAAAAAAAGCGGTGCAAGTACACCTATAAGCCATGGTTCATCTTCAAGCAAATAGCTTATGGCGATAAAAATAGGCACACTTATATAAGAGAGTCTTGCAAAAGCACTTGTGTTTATAAATATACCCCCTAAAGCCCATAGATATTCAAGGAGTATAAGCGTTGCAAATAACGTATAGTGTAGTGGCAATTTATCTATGGCAAAAACTATTATAAGTATGTAAGCTATCATAATTAGTAAATTTATAAAATGATCAAATTCGTATATCCCAAGGGGCGTTGAGATAGGATGAGATGGTATGTCGTGCGGGATTAGCATAAGTATATTTGAAATACGCTTTAACAACGTAGGCTTACCCCACCAATCTTGAGCATGGATAAAAGCTATTGGGTCTTTAAATTTGTAAAAGCTATATAAAACAAAACCGATAAAGCCCCAGACAGATAAGACACTGTACAAAATAGCCTTTGGATAGTCAGTAGTTTTTTTGCTTTTAACAATATCAAAAAATATAACAAAAGATAAAAATATTGCTAGAGGACCAAAAAGTGTTCCAAGCCCAGCTAAAACACTAGCCAATAGATATTGGCGTTTTACAAGAAAATAGAATACGCTTATGGCAAAAAAATTTAGAGCAGAAACTGGATATGCGGACATGCCAAAAAAAGAAGATGGGTAAAAAGCAAATAAAAGTATAGTCATATAAATGGTTGATTCTTTTTTGTTTAGGGCTTTTAAAAGAAGATAAAGCATATATATAGAAGCCCCTTGGAAAATAACAGCTGGCAGTATGTATAAAAATGATATATCTTTATCTACAAATATATGTATAAACTTCATAATGATAGAATAGCCTGGGAAAAACGCAATGGTTGGAATATGCACTGTGGAGTTTCTATAACCGTACACCGCTATATGTGTATACCAAACGGCGTCCCAGTGCATAAAATGATTAAAAAAAGAAGGTTCATACTTAAAATGCACTGGATAAGGTCTTCCGTAATGAGGTTTTAAAAGATTGGTAGAAAACCAAGCCACCATCAAAGTCCAAAAGAACCAAGATATAAAAACTACAAAAATCTGCATTTATTCTTCTTTATCTTCGCAAGAACACTCTATCGTAGACTCTTCCCAGTGTATGCAGTCGGTATCTTCAAAATCTATATCTTCTTCAAACATCTATGACCTCCTTTCTAGAAGGAATATAAACGTTTTTATTGCCGAGTTTATCTTTTAACACAAGCATTTTATCTTCTTCGCCGTGTATTAGGCATATTTTTTTGGGGTTTGCGGCATTTACCCATTCTATAAGTTCAGATTGATCTGCATGAGAAGAAAAGCCGTTTACTGTGTATATTTTAGCTCTAACGTTGATGGGTTCTCCCATCACAAAAACTGGGTTTTGTTTTTCTAAAATCCTTCTTCCCAGTGTGCCATGCGGTTGATAACCTACAAACACTATAGCGTTTTGCTCTTTGTAAGCGTGGTGTCTTATGTGATGAAGTATCCTACCACCGCTTAGCATACCACTACCAGCTATGATAATAGCTCCTTCTTGGATATCGTTTATTTGCTTTGATTCTTCTACATCTCTTACCATAGTAAGATAAGGAAGGCTAAAGGGGTCTTCTTTTTGCATAATATCGTAAGTTTCTTTTCTAAAATACTCTGGATTTCTTAAAAATACCTTTGTTACACCTATAGCCAATGGTGAGTCTAAAAATATTTTACATTTTGGCAAAGAACCTTCTTCGTAGAATTCTCTTAATACATATAGTATATCTTGGGTTCTTTCTAAGGCGTAGCTTGGTATTAAGACGTTGCCATGTGTTATAGTATTTTTTATAATCTCTTTAAGCTCTTCTTTTGACTGGTCAAAGCTTTTGTGAAGCCTATCACCGTAGGTACTTTCCATATAGACAACGTTTGCTTTTGAAGGAAGGCTAAAATCTCTAACTATAGGCTTACCTTTATTGCCTAGATCTCCAGAAAAAACGATTCGTTTATCTTTATACTCTATTTCATAAAAACAAGAACCCAATATATGTCCAGCATCTTTAGGCGTTACTTTTGCCCCAAGTATATCATAGGTTTTATCGTAAGAAAATGTAGGTTCAAAATGCTCTAGAGCTTCAAAGACATCATCCTCATCGTAAAGAGGTTCTAAAGGTATTTCTTTTATAGTGCCTCTTTGAAACCTTTTCATATGGGATTTATAATTTTCAAGCATTACTTTAGCAGTATCTAACAGCATAAGCCTTGAAAGTTCATAAGTGGGTCTTGTACAGTAAATTTTACCTTTAAATCCATTCTTTATCAACATAGGTATACGACCACAATGGTCTATGTGAGCATGTGTTAAGAGCACAGCATCTACTTCTTTTGGATCAAAACCAAGTTCTTCTGACTTTTCTTCGTCAACACCTTGAAAAAGCCCACAGTCTATAAGTATCTTCTCATCATCCAATATAAGCATGTGAGCACTACCAGTTACCGTTTTAGCAGCACCATAAGATATGACTTTCATAAACTCTCCTTAGGATGCATAATAAGTTCAACGTAAATATCGTCTTTGAAATACCTATCTAAAAGCCTTAATATATCATTTTTATCTACGTTATCTATGTTGCTTTTGAAATATTTAAAATAGCTTATATCCTTTACTACCGCAGAAGAAAATCCCATTAAATCCGCTTCAGATTCAGGATTTTCCAATACAAAATCTTCTTGGTTTAATATTTTATTTTTAGCTTTTTGTATGTCTTCATCTTTTAGATGAGATATTTTTTCTAAAAGCTCAAACACTTTATTTTTAAAAGTATCTACTTTATTATAGTCAGTTATTGCAAAAATTGTGTAGTTGTTATCTTGCTTGTGAGCACCGTCCTGACAGGAAAAAGAATAAACTATACCCTTTTCTTTTATCTCGTTATGCATAAGTGAAGTTTTACCACCAGATAGTATCTGATCAAATACCACAAAGGGATAATATATTTTTTCACCTATAGCTGGAGTATCCCAGCCTATAGCGTAATAGGTTCTATCTATCATAGGATCTTCTAAAACTTCTTTTCTTGGAAACTTCTTTGGCGGTTCAGGTACATATATAGAAGGTCTAGTATTGTTTTTGGGCTTTTGAGAAAATAGTTCGTATATAAAACTTATATCTTGATCTGAAAGATTACCAGAAACGCTTAGTGTCATATTTAAAGGTTGGTAATATGAGTTGTAAAAATCAAGAAGCATATCTTTGTTAAAGTTTTTTATAGTCTCTTCATAACCAATAATTGGATACATATAGTTTGATACTTTATAAAAAAGCCTATCAAAACGTTCAAAAAATCTATTTATTGGGCTATCCATTCCTCTTTTTAGCTCTTCTATTACGATGGGTTTTTCCTTTTCAATCATATCTTCTTCTAATTTAGCCCTTAAAGTGAGACTTTCTAATATATCTACGGCCTGTTTAAGGTAGTTAGATGATATGTTTATATAATAATATGTAAAATCTTTTGAAGTGGCAGCGTTTATTTGGCCTCCCAACCCTTCTACTAAAACGTCCAATTCTCCATATTCATACTTTTCTGAACCATTGAAAAGCATGTGTTCAAGGAAGTGAGCCATGCCTTTTTCTTTGTAATCCTCATAAGACGAACCCACACTAAACCAAACCTGGATGGAAACGGATTCTACATCGGGTCTTTTCCTTATATATACTTTCGCACCGTTTTTTAATTGTTCATGGATTATATCAGCTATGTATTTCTTCATTTTCTTCTGTTATTTTTATTTCCATGTCGCTATCTGCAAGCCTGTTTATAGCAAAGAATGTTTTTTTGATAAGCTCTCTTTTTCCTCTTATAAAAGAGCTATCGTCTTCTTGCATTAATTTTTCTGTATATTTAACAGCTGCATGTACAAGCTCGTATTTGTTGTTAACTTTTTTAAGGGCTTCATAAATCTTTGGTCTCGAAGACATTACACTTACCTCCTTCTAAAATATTTATTATATCATTTCCTATGTGGTCTTTGTGCTCTAAAAAGTATTCTCTTCTTGATTTGTTGCAATAAATAATAGATTTAATCATATTTACAGTCTCATCCACGTATCTATTTACTACAATAAAATCAAAATACTTGGCACAAGATATCTCGCTTTTTGCGGCTTCAATTCTATTTAAAGCGTTTTGATCTTCAAAGCCTCTATTTTTAAATCTTGCATAAAGCTCTTCCAAAGAGGGAGGCATTAAAAATATCAAAAGAGAAGAAGGGAAAAGTTTTTTTATATTTTTAGCGCCTTGTACATCTATTACGAGTAAAGCATCGTATCCTTTTTCTATAAGATTTTTAATGCTTTTTATAGGAGTTCCATAGTAATAACCGTAAACGTTCGCATATTCAACAAATTCGTTGTTTTCTATCATACTTTTAAACTCTTGCTCAGATAAAAAGATATAATCTATACCGTCTTTTTCGTTGGCCCTTTTTGGTCTTGTGGTTGCAGTAATTACCCTTTTAAGCGTTTTAAGCTCTTCTAAAAGTTTATAGGCTATGGTGGTTTTACCAGCTCCAGATGGTGCAGACAATACTACAATGTTACCCATGAAACATATCTTTTAATATTATATCAAACAATATGTTTGGGAAAATTCCAAAGAAAAAAACAATTATAAGAAAAGCGCTAATTCCTATTGTATCAAATAAGTTAAGCGACAACGACATGTTGTCCTTCGTAGCAGGTTCTTTAAAAAACATATAAACGATTAATTTTAAATAATAACCGGCAGCTATAATACTACCTATAACAAACAAAATAGCAAAAAACCAAGCGTTGGAATTTACAAGACCTAAAAAAATACCTAACTTACCTACAAAAGTAGCAAAAGGTGGTATACCTATTAATGCAAACAAAAATAAGGCTAAAGCGGTTGCCAAAAAGGGACTTCTTTTATAAAGGGCTCTGTAGTTGCTCATGTCATGGGTCCACGATTGGTTTTTTTCAAGTATAGAAAGCACCAAAAAAGCACCTGCTGTAGCAAAAGCGTAAACTATCACATAAAATATTGTGGAGCTTACTGATAGCGGATTATATCTTGAAAAACCTATAAGGAAATAACCGGCATGACCTATTGAAGAATAAGCCAACATCCTTTTGGCAGAATTTTGAGCGTAAGCTACCAAGTTTCCCCAAAACATTGATATAACACCTACAATACCTACTATATAGCTAAAATTGTTGGTTACAGGGAATATATAACTTGCCAACAAAAATAAAACCGCATAAAATCCTATTTTTGGAACTGTAGATATAAAGGCTGTGTTAGAAGTAGGAGCTCCTTCGTAAGCGTCAGGCGTCCAGAAATGAAAGGGCGCGGCTGATACTTTTAAAGCAAAAGCTACAAACAAAAACAAAGATGCCAAAGCAAAAGCGGTGTTATGGTTAACGGATACACTTATAATATCAAGATGAGAAGTAGCCCCTATATAAAAGGCGCTTCCAATACCAAAGAATGCGGTAGTCATGCTCCCAAGCACAAGATATTTAAAAGATGCTTCTTTGGATATGTAGTCATCCCTTAACATACCAACGGATATATACATGGATATAGATGCAAGCTCTAGTCCAGCCAATATTACTGCCAGATTTTTAGAAGATACCATTATCGAAAGACCTAAAGAAATAAGAAGAAACGTATATACATTTTCTACGAAAGTTTTTTTGCTTTTGAAAAAACTTACAGAACTAAATATCACAAAAGATGTTAATATATACATTACACCTTTTAAAAGTAAAGAGAAAGCATTTATATCAAGCAGCCATTCATTGAAACGATATCCTGCCAACGAGTATTTAATAGCCAGCACGCCGCTTATAAAGCTTATTAAAAACCCGAGAAAACCTATAAGGTCAAAGCTTGGTAAGAATAGTTCTAAAATTATCAAAAATATTATGCCTACGGTTGTGATGATGTCAGGATACAATGCCTTCATTAAAATCTCCCTAAAATAAGCTTTGATGTTTGAGAGACTATGTTAACAAAGTTATATGGCATAATTCCCATAATAAAAGCCCCAAAAAGTATTAGAACAAAAGGTATTATGTGGTGAAGCTCCAAGTCCATTGTATGTTGAAGTTTTTGGATTTTAGATTCTGGTAAAGAGGCAGATTCAAGCATTACATTCTTATACATATACAAGAAATATGCTGCGCCAAGCACCATTCCTACACCAGCAACAATAGCCCACATTGGGAAATATTTGAAAGTGCCAAGTAGTATTAAAAACTCAGAAACAAAGCCAGAGAAACCAGGAAGCCCTATAGACGCCAAACCACTTATCATAAATAAAATAGCAAAGTTTGGAAGATATTTGGCTATACCGCCTAAATCCGACATCTCGTAAGAGTGAAATCTATCGTATATAAAACCGGCTGCATAAAATAGGGCTGCGGAGCTAAGTCCGTGAGCTATCATCATATAAGAAGCCCCGTTTATAGCGCTTACGGAAAGGGCAAATGTTCCAAGAGTCACCATTCCCATGTGGCTGATTGAAGAATAGGCTATTAACTTCTTTATGTTTGTTTGAGATATAGCCATCATAGCAGCGTAAATAATGGCTATTATACTAAGCACAAACATTACAGGAATAAATATTTTGGAAGCTTGTGGGAAAAGTGGAAGAGAGTATCTTACAAAGCCAAAAGTACCCATTTTTAGCAAAACACCCGCTAAAACTACTGAACCAGCCGTAGGAGCTTCTACGTGAGCATCTGGAAGCCATGTGTGGACAGGCCACATAGGTACTTTCACTGCAAAACCTATACCAAAAAGCACAAAAAGTATTATTTGAAGCCAGAGAGGATAAGCTATGTGTCTGTGAAAATCATATTCAAAAGATATATGACCGCTTATGAAATAACCATAAACTATCATTGTGGCTAAACCAAGCAGTAAAAATAAGCTACCGAAAAATGTGTATATAAAGAATTTGTTGGCAGCGTAGATTTTTCTATCATGTCCCCAAAAACCTATTATGAAGTACATAGGAACTAGCATTCCTTCCCAAAAAAGGTAAAACAAGAATAGATCAAGGGCAGAGAACGTGCCAAGACAAGTGGTTTCGAGTATTAGAAACAATGCGTAAAAGAGATTCGGTTTTTCCTTTACTTTTATAGCCCATATAAAAACTGTAAAAAATATAAGAGCGGTGAGAGTAAACAAAGATACGCCAAGCCCATCTAAGCCAACATCGTAATTTATACCAAGGGATGATATCCATGGTACAGTGGTCCTATAAAGAAAATGGTGAGTATTTGGATTAAAGTTAACAAGTAGTATAACGCTTAAAGCAAAAACGACCCCTGATATTGCTATAGACACTACCTTAGTAAGCCACTCATTTCTGAAAAGAGACACTATAAAAGCGCCCACCAAAGGTAAAAATATAGCGATGTTGAGAAGACTAGCCATTCAGTATACCCCCTTTTAAGATTACTAAGATTAAAAGCAAAAATACACCAAGAACACCATAAAGCATATACAAAGCGTAGTAATTTAACTTACCATTCTGAAGCCTACTAATGGGTTTACCGTAATTTGACGTAGCACTTGCCACCCCATTCACAAATCCATCTATTATTATACGATCTACTGCTTTATATACAAGCCTTGATATGACAAGATAGCCTTTTGCTATTATGTTGTGATAGATATATTCTGTGTAAAACTGGGACTTCATAAGAGTATGTATAGGTTTAAATAGTTCATAAAGGATATTTGGATCCACAAACTTTTTGACATACAAAAGATAAGAAAGAGATATGCCTACTATAGCCACTGTGATACCATAAATAGAATGTGCTAAGAAAGAAAAAGGTGCTTCTATAGGACTATTCATATAGGAGAAATAGTTCCAAAGCAAAAACCCACCCATAAGCGATAAAAAGCTTAGTATAAGCATTGGAAAGCTCATTATAGGTTCCACTTCGTGAGGTTCTTCATGGTAGTGTCCTTCTCCTAAGAACACCACAAAAGCTTCTCTGGTTATGTAATAAGCTGTAAGCAAAGATGTAATGAGTATTAAAGTAGCTACAAGTGTATTTTTATCCATTATTAAAGATACTATGGCATCTTTTGAGAAATAACCGGCAAAAGGAGGAAAACCAGAAAGTGCTAAAGCACCTATCATAAAAGCTCCAAATGTAATAGGCATGTATTTCTTGATACCGCCCATCTCAAATATATTCTGAGTATGATGATGAAGCCCTGTTATCACAGCACCGGCTGCTAAGAATAAAAGAGCTTTAAAGAAAGCGTGTGTTGTAAGATGAAATATAGCTGCTGTTGGAAATCTCATACCAAGGGCTGTAAACATGATTGCCAACTGGCTCATGGTAGAAAAAGCTATTATCTTTTTTATATCATCGTGTACTGTAGCTACCAAAGCCGCGAAAAGCATTGTAACAACACCTGTTATTGTTATGTAGCTAAGCGTTGTCGGAGATAAAGAAAATATTGGATAAAGTCTCGCCACCATATAAACACCTGCAGCCACCATTGTAGCAGCGTGTAGAAGAGCTGATACAGGAGTTGGACCGGCCATTGCGTTAGGAAGCCAGGTATGAAGAGGTATTTGCCCTGATTTGCCTACAGCACCACCAAAAAGAAGAAGCGTTGCTAATGTAATACCAGGAACATAACTGGCATTCTCAAAAAGTTTTGGCAACGACAACGTCCCAAACAACCAAAAGGTGTATATAATGCCTAAAATAAAAGACCAGTCTCCTATTCTATTCATTACAAAGGCTTCTAAGCTTGCCTTTGTAGCAAACTTCTCTTCATGAAAGTACCCTATCAAAAGATAAGACGCAAGACCAACGCCTTCCCACCCAAAGAACATAAGTATAAGAGAATCCCCCAACAGTATAAGAAGCATTGAGAACAAGAATAAGCTAAAGTATGCAAAGAATTTAAACGTCCAGTTGCCAAAAAGATACCTCATATAGCCTATTGCGTATACAAATATAACACTGGCTACAAAAGTAACCGTAACTGTAGTGGTAATAGATAGCTTATCTATATATATGCCTATGTCTACGGATGTGTTTGATATCGGTAAGAATTTGTAAAATACTATATCTTCAGGACCTTTCATAGAAAGCATGGTGATAAGAGCCACTATAAAGCTCAGTACACCAGCACCAGCGTTTATTACACCTGAGGCAAAATCACCTATACGTCTTCCAAATAGTCCTATCGTTATAAAAGATAACAGTGGGAAAAGAAGTATTAGAGATTGCATCTTTACCCCTTCAAATCTATAATTTCGTTTACGTTTTCTGCTTTTCTTAATCTAAATAAAGAAAGTATAATACCAAGACCAACAGCTGCTTCGGCAGCAGCTAAAGCTATTGTAAAAAGGGCAAAAATCTCTCCATCTATAAGATGATTTAGCCTATCTATGCCAACAAAGGCTATATTTACAGAGTTTAACGCTAACTCCAAAGACATTAGAATGGTAATAAGGTTTTTTCTAACCATCATGCCAAAAAGTCCTATTCCAAGAAGTATAAATGATAAAATAAAATACTGACTTACATTTTGAACCAACAATTTGCTGGCAATCGTTTCAATCATACGTTTTCTCCTCTTTTCTACCAAGTAAAATTGCCCCTATCATACTAATAAGCAAAAGCACAGACATGAGCTCAAAAGCCCAAAAATATGTGCTAAATAGTTTAATACCAATTACCTCAGCATTTCCATAGTTTTTTGTTATAGTTTCTATAATTTTATTTTTAGTTATAGAAACACCAGATATTCCTACTATAAACGCTTCTACATAGAGTAATGCTATAAAAGGAAGCACTGTAACGCCTATTAGTCTATTGTGCTGTTCGTTTTTATGTAGTTTTCTCCAAGGAACTGCTGTTATGATAAGTATGTAAAAAACCGCTATAGCTACAACGTAAACCATTAGTTGAAGAGCTCCCAAAAGTTCAGCACCAGCGCTAAAAAATATTCCGCTTATTGCTATTAAAGCTCCTAAAAGCCATAAAACCACGTATATTGGATTTGAGGCACTAACGACACCTAAACCACATATTATGCTTATACCACCAAATAGATAAAAGGCAATTTGATTAAGCATTGTCCACCTTTTTAAGATTTAATTTGTTTTCTCTCCAAAGGACTTGTCTAGTGTCATCGTCTATCCATATACGGTCTAGCTCGTGCTCTCTCATGTTTTGCCAAGATCTACCTATAGCTTCAAGCTTTTCTAAGTTTAAAATAGAATCTTTTCTTGAAAAAGAAGCTGTTTCGTGTATATCGCTTTGGAATAAACAATCTACTGGGCAAGCATCCACGCACAAACCACAAAATGTGCAAAGCATAAGGTTCATGTTGAATACAGATACGACTTTTTTACCGTTTTCAAGTTTTTGACCATCTATCTCAAATAAGTCTGGTACTGGACAAGCTTTTTTACATAAATAGCATACAACACATCTTGACTTGCCTGGACGAGGCTCTATCTTCATTCTTTCTACCCACTCATCGAAAGCCGGCTGAGGTTCTAAACCGTTTACCGTTTTGTGGCCAAAAAATCCCCTAAATCTTTTGGGAGGTGTCAATTTTTCATAAGGATAATGAGTAGTTATAGTCTTTGTAAATGCCTGTTTGATAGTGACAGACATACCTTTTATAAAATCCAAAAAAAGTATAGTTTCTAAAAAGTTTAAAGGTTTTTCAAAAACTTTCTTTATCATAATCCTAACCTCTCAACAAAAGTGCTATGAAGGCAGTTATAAGTATATTAAAAAGCGCCAAAGGAAGCATTACCTTCCACGCTATCGTCGTTATTTGATCTATTCTATACCTTGGCAATGTCCAATGAAGCCAAAGTACAAGCAAAAACAAAATTGTAACTTTTATTATAAACCAAATAAAACCAGACCATGATCCCAAAAAGAAAAGAGGATCTATAAACCCTATAAAAGGTATATTTACAGGGCTCCAACCACCAAGGTAAAGCACTGTTAGTATAGAGGATAGAGAAAGCACTTCTACATACCATTCCACCAGAGGAAATAACCCAAATTTCATACCACCGTACTCTACGGTAAAGCCAGTTACAAGCTCAGCCTCTGCTTCTTGAATATCAAAAGGTACTCTTCCGGTTTCTGCTAAAAGCGCAAAAACAAATACTACAAAAGATATAGGTTGTAAGAAAATGTACCAAACCTTCTGATGGATTTGAGCCATTACTATATCGTAGGTAGAAAGAGACTTTGCCAACATAATAGGTCCTAATGCTGCAAATGTGATTACCACTTCATAGGATATGATAATGCCAGCTTTTCTAAGGGCACCTATTAAAGCGTATTTGCTATTTGAAGCCCACCCAGAAAGGGCTACTCCATATACCGCCAAAGACCCAAAAGCAAACGCCATTATTATGCCTATATTTACATCTGTAAGTATAGGTTTTATATCGTAACCAAAGACGTGAATTTCTGGTCCAAAAGGCACCACCGCAAACACTAAAGAGGCTGGTACCAAAGCCATAATGATAGCAAGGTTATAAAGTACTTGATTTGCAGAAGAGGGTAATATATCTTCTTTGGTTAAAAGCTTAATACCATCTGCCAGAGGCTGTAAAAGTCCATGCCAACCTACTACCATTGGGCCTGGGCGTCTTTGAATGTGAGCTGCCACTTTTCTTTCTACTAGTGTAAGATAAGCACCTATACCAAGTATTATCGCTAGTATAACCACTACTTTTATAGCTATTATGATACCTAAAGCTACTATGCTCATCTATCTACCTCTCCAACCACAGGGTCAAGACTTGCCAATATGGTAACGGCATCTGCCACATACCTATTTTCCATAAGATGAGGATATACGCAAAGATTATAAAAAGAGCCTGGCCTTATCTTTACTCGGTAAGGTTTTAAACCACCTTTTGAGTTTATATAAAATCCAAGTTCACCTCTTGGGTTTTCTCCTGAAGAATAAATCTCCCCAACTGGCACTTTCAAGCCTATGCCATCCAAAGTAAGTCTTAGTTTTTTAGGATCTTGAGATTCTGCCATAAAAGGCTCGTTTGGTGACATGGTTTTTAGCTTTTGAACACATTGTTCTATTATTCTTATGCTTTGCTTCATTTCTTCTATACGGACAAGATATCTATCGTAGCAATCGCCGTTTTCTCCCAAAGGTACATCAAATTCTACCATACCATAAGCATCATAAGGCTCTAACTTTCTTATATCGTAAAATACACCAGAACCTCTTGCTACAGCGCCCGTAAGCCCATAAAAATATATGTCTTCTTTAGTTAAAACCCCTACATTTTTGTTTCTTTTAACCCATATTCTGTTTCTGCTAAGTATTTTCTCCCAGTCTTTTAGTTCTTTTGGGAAAAATTTAATAAACGATTCAATAACCTCCAAAGCTCCTTCTGGTAAGTCCATTCTCACGCCACCTATCCTTGTATAAGATATGGTGAGCCTTGCTCCTGTTATGCCTTCTATTATATCCATTATTTTTTCTCTTTCTTTAAAAGCGTATAAAAATATAGTTAAAGCACCCAAATCAAGAGCGTAGGTTCCAAGCCAAAGAAGGTGAGAATTTATACGTTGTAACTCAGACATCATAGTTCTTATGTATTTGGCTTTTATTGGTACAATATCTTCTATGCCAAGAAGCCTTTCTACCGCCACTGTCCAAGCTTGATTACTACAAAGAGCAGATATATAGTCCATTCTATCTGTATATACCAAAAATTGTTGATAAGGTTCGTGTTCTGCCAACTTCTCTACGCCTCTATGAAGCTGACCTAGTATAACATCTGTTTGTACTATACGTTCTCCTTCAAGGTCAAACAAAAACCACATAGTACCGTGAGTACCCGGATGAAGAGGACCCCAGTTTAGTACCACCTGAGCTTTCTTTTTTATCCTATTTTTTTCTGTGTATTCCAAGTCTTTTAGCGTAGGTACATATGTGTGTGTGCGTCTATAGTTCATAGTATTAGAAAGATTGTCTCCAAAAACAGTTTCGTTTAAAGATGGTAGCTCTACTGTTTCATAACCTTGTAATGGAAAATCTTTTCTTAACGGATGATAGTTATAGGTGTCCCACATGAAAGCCCTTACTAGATGTTCGTGACCCTCATAGTTTATGCCAAACATATCGTAACATTCTCTTTCGGCCCATTTAGCTGCAAACCATAACTTTTCTGCACTTGGTAACGAATGCTCAGTTCTAGTCTTTACCGCTATACGTTCTTTTGTATCAACATTGTATAGTATATAAAAAGCCTCAAAACGGTTTTGAGCTTCCAAAGTATCTACTACAGAATGGTCTAAGAAAAGTTTAAAGCCAAAGTCTTCTTTTATAGCTTTTAAAGTATTGATAAGTAATTCTTTTTGTACATAAACTATAGATAATAATTTATCTTTTTTAACTTCTACATAAGGCAGCTTAGCTTTTATTTCGTTTAGAGTCTTTTCACTTGCTTGCATCACAAACTCTCCAAATCAAACTGCCAATCAAGAGCCTCTTTTTTCCAAGCGTACACCAAACCAAAGGTTAAAATCAAAAGAAACAAAAACACTTCTATAAAACCAAATATACCAAGGTAATTATAAACAACAGCCCAAGGAAATAAATAAGCTACTTCTATATCAAATAGTAACAAAAGAAGACCTAATATATAATATCCTTGGTGAAATGTGGTTTGAGCGGTATCGTCGTAAAGAGGAACACCGCATTCGTATGGATAGGTTTTGTAAGGCTCTTTTTTCTTAGGTCCTAAAAGCCAATTCAAAGATATAAGTATAACGCTCAACCCAAGCATAACCGCCAAAAGTGATAAAAGACCTATATAAGCCATACAAATCACCTCAAGTTTGCTATTTTAAATAAAAATTCTGAAATATTGCTAATACCGTTCCAAAGCACAAATGGTAACATTCCAAGCGCAAAAGTAAGAAAAACCAAAAGGCCTATGGATACATTTTCTAATATATCATAATGTGGCTTAAAGTGAATCTCTACATCTTTCATAAACATGAGCACCACAATCCTTACATAATAACCAGTAGATATAGCTGTAGCTAATATTAAAACAAATCCAAGCCAATATATATTTTTAATAGCAAGCCCCAAAAACACTAAAGCTTTACCTACGAAGCCTATGGTTGGCGGAATTCCTAGCAATGCAAATATAAATACTGCAAAACTTATACTCAAAAAACCAGTGTTTCTATACAATCCACCTATTTCAGAAAGTTGATTGTTCCATTCATCAGATTGCTCTAACACACTTAAAACCAAGAAAGCACCGAGTCCCATTATACTGTAGACAAATACAAAATATATTGCCGCCTTTAAGCCCATGCTAGAGTTAGAAGACAGTACAGATAGTATGTACCCGCTATGGGCTATTGAAGAGTAAGCTAAAAGTCTCTTTAAATCGCTTTGTACTAAGGCCAAAGCATTACCAACTATCATGGTTATAGCAGCCAATATACTTACAGATATCATCCAAGAAGAATATAAATATTGATTTACATAAGGCACTAATCTTAATAAAGGTATAAAAAATGCCAGCTTACCAGCGGAGGCCATGAAACCTGTTATAGGAGTAGGGGCTGCGGTGTAAGCGTCCGGAAGCCAAAAGTGAAACGGTATTATACCGATTTTTATAGCAAAAGCCAACAAAAACAAGATCATACCTACTATAAGATAAACTGAATTGGTGTCGTTGTAAGAAAACATAATGGCTCTTATATCTAAGGATTTAGAAGCCCCGTACATGAAGGCTGCACCATAAAGAGCTATTATTATGCTTATACCACCTATTATAAGATACTTATAAGCACCTTCTTTTGATATAAAAGACCCCCTAAAAAGAGCTGTCATTATATAAAAACTGATGGATACCATCTCAAGTGATACGTATATTACAATAAGATTGTAAGAAGAAGAAAGTGTCATCATGCCTAGCAAACTAAGAAAAGTTATGTAATAAACTTCGTAATAAAATGTATTTTTTTTGTTCATGTAAGTGTGTAAAAATGGTAATACCATCAGCGTGAGAACTATCTCAAAAATTTTAGAAAACATACCAAGAGTATCTATAGTATAAGTACCAGAGAATACGTCTTTGAAAAATGCATTTTTAAATGAAAAACTAAGCATAGATAAAGCCAAAAACAAAATGGATATCCATAAGAAAATCCTCTTCTTTGTTTCTGAGTTTTTCATAACGATATCTAATAAAAATAATACGAATGCACCAATGAACACCGTTATTTCTGGAAGTAAGTATTTAAACTCATATAAGTTTGTAGAGCCCAATAGAAGCCTTATATCCATAGACTACCTCTTAATCATTCCAACAATATGAAGCATGTTTGATATAGAAGCATCAAAGATGTTAAAAAATAAGAATGGGAAAAGGCCTATGGTAAACATTAACACCACAAGGCTGAGCATAACTGTTAATTTTATACCTCTTATATCTGTAAATATGAGAAAAGAACCTTCGGTTTTGCCTTCCAAGAATAAGTTTCTAAGAAAATAAAGCATGTATATAGCGCTAAAGAATGCGCTAACTATAACTATCAAAGCTAAATCTAAGCTATGCTCTTTTGCAGACACTATGGTTAAAAATTTACCCCAAAAGGAAGAACCACCGGGCAATCCCATTGCAGAAAAACCAGTAAGGGCTACAAGTATTGAAAAGATAGGCATATATCTAACAGAACCAGCTATCGTTTTTGTATTAAAAGAGTGCAGTCTATTGTATATAAATCCAGCTATCATAAATAAAGATGCGCTAGAAAATCCATGAGCCGCCATCTCCAACACAGAAGCTCTAAAACCTTGAAAGTTTAACATAAACATAGCTGCAACTATAAAACCCATATGACTAACAGAAGAATAAGCCACAAAGCGCTTTATGTTGTTTTGGGCTATAGTCATCCAAGAGGCGTAGATTATTGTTAGAATACCTATAAACACCATCACAAGCCAAAGGTGTTTGGCAGCTTCTGGGAAAAGACCTATATTAAATCTCAAAAAGGCGTAAGAACCCATCTTTAAGAGTATAGCTGCCAGCACTACAGATCCAGCTGTAGGAGCCTCGCCGTGTGCATCTGGAAGCCATGTGTGAAATGGTACCAGAGGTGTTTTAACTGCAAAAGCTATGAAAAACAGTAAAAATAAAAAGATTTGTTCATTGAGTGGAAGATGCAAATGTACGAGTGTTGGATAAAATGCGTTGAAATGACCAGTTTGCTTAAAGCTATCGGCGGATAAAATCATTATACCAAACAACAAAAACAAACTAGAAATAAAAATATATATGAAAAATTTGTAAGCAGAATAAAGTCTTAATTTATAGCCCCAAACCCCTATTACAAATATCATGGGTACTAGTGTAAGCTCATAAAATATATAAAATAATATCAAATCCCAAGCTGTGAAAACTCCTATTAGGAACGTGGTGGTCAACAAAAACATAGAATAATACTCTTTTAATCTGCTTTTAATTTGAATATCTTTTACTGACCAAGCTATTGCTAAAAAAGATATAAATGTAGAGAGTATGTAAAATACCTCTGATAGACCATCTACACCAACTACATAGGAAATGCCAAGCTCTTTTATTATAGGATAATTCTCATATAGATATATATTTGACAAATGAGAGAAATCAAGAAACTTAAGAGTATACAAAGAAATAAGAAATGTAACTAAAGAACCAATAAAAGCTATTGGTTTTGTAAATTTTTCAGGAAAAAATATTATTAAGATAGTCGTTACTATAGGCACCAACATCGAAATACTTATAAGTCCAGAACCGTTGGTAATGTATTCCATCTACAACCTCATGCCTTTTATGATAAGTCCTAATATTATCACAATTCCTAAGAGAATGACAAATATATATTGATTTAAATATCCGCTTTGAATTATCTTTAATTTCCTACCAAAAGAAAAAGTCCATATGACAATCTTATGTAATATTATATCTATAAACCTTATATCTATAAATTCCCAAACAAACCTTACTAAAATCATAAATACTTTTGCCACCCCATTTACAAACCCGTCTATTATTATACGGTCTACTGCTTTATATACAAGCCTTGATATAGCAAGGTAACCTTTTGCTATTATGTTGTGATAGATATATTCTGTGTAAAACTGGGACTTCATAAGAGTATGTATAGGTTTAAATAGTTCATAAAGGATATTTGGATCCACAAACTTTTTGACATACAAAAGATAAGAAAGAGATATGCCTACTATAGCCACTGTGATACCATAAATAGAATGTGCTAAGAAAGAAAAAGGTGCTTCTATAGGACTATTCATATAGGAGAAATAGTTCCAAAGCAAAAACCCACCCATAAGCGATAAAAAGCTTAGTATAAGCATTGGAAAGCTCATTATAGGTTCCACTTCGTGAGGTTCTTCATGGTAGTGTCCTTCTCCTAAGAACACCACAAAAGCTTCTCTGGTTATGTAATAAGCTGTAAGCAAAGATGTAATGAGTATTAAAGTAGCTACAAGTGTATTTTTATCCATTATTAAAGATACTATGGCATCTTTTGAGAAATAACCGGCAAAAGGAGGAAAACCAGAAAGTGCTAAAGCACCTATCATAAAAGCTCCAAATGTAATAGGCATGTATTTCTTGATACCGCCCATCTCAAATATATTCTGAGTATGATGATGAAGCCCTGTTATCACAGCACCGGCTGCTAAGAATAAAAGAGCTTTAAAGAAAGCGTGTGTTGTAAGATGAAATATAGCTGCTGTTGGAAATCTCATACCAAGGGCTGTAAACATGATTGCCAACTGGCTCATGGTAGAAAAAGCTATTATCTTTTTTATATCATCGTGTACTGTAGCTACCAAAGCCGCGAAAAGCATTGTAACAACACCTGTTATTGTTATGTAGCTAAGCGTTGTCGGAGATAAAGAAAATATTGGATAAAGTCTCGCCACCATATAAACACCTGCAGCCACCATGGTAGCAGCGTGGAGAAGAGCTGATACAGGAGTTGGACCGGCCATTGCGTTAGGAAGCCAGGTATGAAGAGGTATTTGCCCTGATTTGCCTACAGCACCACCAAAAAGAAGAAGCGTTGCTAATGTAATACCAGGAACATAACTGGCATTCTCAAAAAGTTTTGGCAACGACAACGTCCCAAACAACCAAAAGGTGTATATGATGCCTAAAATAAAAGACCAGTCTCCTATTCTATTCATTACAAAGGCTTCTAAGCTTGCCTTTGTAGCAAACTTCTCTTCATGAAAGTACCCTATCAAAAGATAAGACGCAAGACCAACGCCTTCCCACCCAAAGAACATAAGTATAAGAGAATCCCCCAACAGTATAAGAAGCATTGAGAACAAGAATAAGCTAAAGTATGCAAAGAATTTAAACGTCCAGTTGCCAAAAAGATACCTCATATAGCCTATTGCGTATACAAATATAACACTGGCTACAAAAGTAACCGTAACTGTAGTGGTAATAGATAGCTTATCTATATATATGCCTATGTCTACGGATGTGTTTGATATCGGTAAGAATTTGTAAAATACTATATCTTCAGGACCTTTCATAGAAAGCATGGTGATAAGAGCCACTATAAAGCTCAGTACACCAGCACCAGCGTTTATTACACCTGAGGCAAAATCACCTATACGTCTTCCAAATAGTCCTATCGTTATAAAAGATAACAGTGGGAAAAGAAGTATTAGAGATTGCATCAATCCCTCAACTCCGTTATTTCTTCAGAAGCTTCATAACCTTTTAACCTAAAAATAGATACTACCAAACCAAGACCTATAGCTACCTCTGAGGCTGCTACAGTCAAAACTATTATGCTCATGACCTGAGCATCGACTTTTCCTAAAAAATGAGACACCGATACTAAAGAAATGTTTACGCCGTTTAGCATAATTTCGGTGGCTACCAACATAGTGATTAAGTTTTTCCTTATTATGATACCAAAAATACCAATGAATACAAGCACTATACCAAGAAGCAAATAGTATTTATCCATTGGCTTTCTCCTTGCCAAATATTATAGCACCTATCATAGCTATTAACAAAATAAATGATGCCAATTCAAAAGGCGCTATATACTTTGTGAAAAGTACTGTTCCAAGAGCGCTTACATTGTCTTTTGGTAAAGGCTGTCTTAAATTAGAAAACCTTGAGCTTATAACAAGGTAAATTGAAGCTCCTATCGTAAATAAAAAAGCTGGTAATGCAAATACAAACTCTTTTTTATAAAAGCCTTCAAACATTTTAACCTTTTCCCAAGGTATAGTAGTTATGACTAATACATAAAAAACCACTATAGCTACTGCGTATATGACAAGCTGCAAGCCAGCGAGTAAGTCTGCTTTGAGGGCAAAAAAAGACGCCGCTACAGATAAGATAAATCCAAGAAACCATACCATAACGTGTATTGGGCTTTTAACAAGAATAGCTCCCAAGGCACTCACAATAGCTATAATGGAAATAACCACGAACACTAAAAGTTCCATTTCACCTTACCCCAAAGAGTTTCTCTTTCTTTATCGTCTCGCCATATTCTATCCGGCAAGTTTCTAACTACGGTTGCATTTGTAGCCCCTATTTTTTCCATATCATCCATATGAATGACAGCTTGGGATCTTCTATAAACAGCCATTTCATGGATATCTGACATCGTGAGGCATTCTACCGGGCAAGCATCCACGCATAATCCGCAAAATAGGCAGTTTAAGAGGTTCATATCAAATCTTACCACTTTCTTTGTGCCATCTGGCATTTGCACTGCCTCTATCCTAAAAAGAGTAGGCATAGGGCATGCGGTCTGACACATATAGCAGGCTACACATCTTGATTTGCCCTTCTCAAAAGACATAAATCCTTCTATAGCTTTTAAAGAAGGTGGTTCTTGTCCATCGTAAACAAAATGTCCATGCTTACCTCTAAACCTTTTTGGCGGAGTTATCTTCTCTTTTGGATATTGGGTAGTAATAGGTTTTCTTAAAAGATTTTTCATAGTTATAGTTAAACCTTTTATAAAATCTAAAAACAAAACACTTTCTAAAGGTCCTAAACTGTCATCCCTTCTTAGTCTCTTAATCTTTATCATAAAACTAACCTCATCCTTTGAAGTAAATAAAAAATGCAGTTCCTATAAGGTTTATTATAGAAATTGGTAGAAGGTACTTCCAGGCAAATTCCACCACATCTTTTGCTTGATATCTAGGTAATGTCCAATGCACCCATAATACGAAAAACAACAAGCCAAAGGTTTTTGCTAAAAACCAAATAAAGCCAGAGAAAGGACCAAATATGTGTGGCCCAGCCCAGCCTCCAAAATAAAGCACCGCCATTATAGCACAAAGGGCCAATACATTAAGATACCACTCTGCTAAAGGAAATATACCAAACTTCATCCCACCATACTCTACGTTGTAACCTGTCACAAGTTCAGCCTCGGCTTCTTGGATATCAAAAGGCACCCTACCAGATTCCGCCAAAAGACAAAACAAAAACAATATAAAACTTACAGGCTGATATACTATATACCATACACCGCTTTTTATCTGAGCGTTTACTATATCAAACACGTTCATGCTACCAGCAAGAAGTATTACGCTTAAAGCTGCAAAACCAAGCACCACTTCATAGCTTACTATTAGAGCAGCTTTTCTTAAAGAGCCTATGAAAGCGTATTTGCTGTTGGAAGCCCATCCCGCAAAGAGCGTACCGTAAGCAGCCATAGAACCCATAGCAAATACATATAGAATTGCTATGTTTAAATTTGCCACTATCGGTTTTACTTCGTGTCCCAGGATTTTAAAAGAAGGACCAAAAGGTACCACTGCAAAGAGCATAATAGCTGGCACCAAAGCCATCATGATAGCCATATAGTATAGTTTTATGTCTACTCCTCTTGGGATTATTGGAGCTTTTGTCATAAGCTTAAGACCATCTGCTAAAGGCTGCAAAAGACCAAAAGGCCCCACAACGGTAGGACCTCTTCTTGCTTGCAAGTGACCTGCAAATTTTCTTTCATACCACGTAAGATAAGCCCCAAGTCCCAACGTAACAGCCAATACCACTAAAATCTTTATAGCTGTCACTATTGCTGTAAAAATAATATCATTCATCTGTCAGTCTCTCCTACTACAGGATCTATACTACCAAGAAGAGCTACGGCATCAGAAATTGTGTGTTTATATATAACTTTTGGAAATACTGACAAGTTGTAAAAAGAGCAAGACCTTATTCTAAGTCTATAAGGGGATGATTTACCTATTGAATATATATAAAATCCAAGTTCACCTCTGGGATTTTCCCCGGATGAATAAACTTCTCCTTTTGGTATATTTTCGCCGTGTACCACAATCCTAAAAGATTTCACCATGTCCTCCAAATCGTCGAATACATCTTCTTTTGGAGGTATCACTGCTGGGTGCTTTTTATTTACATATGGTTCGTTTTCTGGCATCTTTTCTAAGGCTTCTATACATTGTTCTACTATGCGAGCGCTTTGATACATCTCTTCCATTCTTACTAAATATCTATCGTAAACATCTCCAATATCACCAACTGGTATATCAAAATCCACCAAGTCGTAAGCGGCATATGGATCTATCTTTCTCATATCATAAGCTACTCCAGATCCTCTAGCCACAGGGCCAGTAAGACCATACTGATAAACATCTTCTTGAGTTATAACTCCCACGTCTTTGGTACGCTTTAACCATATTCTATTTCTTGTTAAAAGCCCATGATACTCTTTTAACTTTGAATAAAAGTCTTTCGCAAAATACTTTGCTACTTCCAGTGTACCTTTTGCCAAATCGTAATGTACCCCTCCTATCCTCAAAAATGCCGATGTTAATCTAAAACCTGCGTTACCTTCTATTATATCCATTATTTTTTCTCTTTCTCTAAAAGCGTATAAGAATACAGTCAAAGCACCAAGATCAAGTGCTCCTGTACCAAGCCATAGAAGGTGTGAGTTTATACGCTGAAGCTCTGCAAACATTGTTCTTATATATTTGGCTTTTAAAGGAACCTCTATGTTGGCAAGTTTTTCTACAGCTTGTACGTAAGAAAGCTCGTTGCAAACTGCAGATAGATAATCCATTCTGTCTGTATAAGGTAAAAATTGAAAGTAGTGAAGATTTTCTGCTATCTTTTCCATTCCTCTATGAAGTTGACCCAATATAACATCAGTTTGTATAATATGCTCACCCTCAAGATCAAACAAAAACCACATGGTACCGTGCGTACCTGGGTGCAATGGCCCCCAATTTAACACCAGTTGACCCTTTTTAGTAATTCTTGATTTCTCTGTTTTTTCTATATCTTTCATGGTAGGTACATAAGTGTGCATTATCTCATAGTCATGAGAAGGCGGAAATATATTACCTTCTAAAACTTCAATTAAGGAAGGCAATTTCTGTTCTGCTATACCACCAAGTGGGAAATCTTTTCTCAGTGGGAAGTATTTGTAGTCTTCCCACATAAACATCCTTTTAATATCTTCGTGACCTTCAAATTCTACGCCAAACATGTCGTAAGCTTCTCTTTCGGCCCATTTGGCACCGGCGAATATTTCTTTTGCAGTTGGAAGTTTATTTGATTTGAACCATACTTTTATAGCTAGCCTTTCAAAAGTATAAGGATTTACAAGTATATATTGCCCTAAAAACCTATCTTTTTCTTTAGGGAAATCTATTACGTGAAAATCTATAAAGTATCTGAAATCCTCAATATCCTTTAAGTGTTTTAGTATGCTTGTAATTTCTTGATTATCTTCTACATTTATGCAAACAAAGTTTGGTTGAGTATCTATGCTTATCTTTCTAAAAGTGTGCTTTATTCTATCTAAGGTCTGTGAAGAGGCCCAAGGCATGTTATACTCCAACGCCGTTTAAGAGTTCTGGCGATAAATCTTTCTTAAACTCTTCGAAAGCTTTTTCGTATCTTGTCACTTTTTTCTCTCTGATTTTTCTTTGTAATTCTAAAAGCCCGTAGATTAACCCTTGAGGGGTAGGCGGGCATCCTGGTATATAAACGTCCACCGGTATAATACGGTCAATACCTTGAAGTGTAGAATAAGTAGGGAATGGTCCTCCTGCAGAAGCACATCCACCCATAGATATACACCACTTTGGTTCTGGCATTTGATCCCATACGAGTTTTAACATAGGCGCCACTTTATTTACAACTGTACC
This sequence comes from Hydrogenobaculum sp. Y04AAS1, assembly GCF_000020785.1. Classification (NCBI taxonomy): domain Bacteria; kingdom Pseudomonadati; phylum Aquificota; class Aquificia; order Aquificales; family Aquificaceae; genus Hydrogenobaculum; species Hydrogenobaculum sp. Y04AAS1. Next base: position 679,225 of record NC_011126.1, on the reverse strand, counting down.
TGCTACTATCAAGACATCGGCTTGTCTTGGAGAGGCTCTAAATATCATTCCCAACCTATCTATATCAAATCTTGACGCAGCGGCATGCATCATCTCTATAGCACAGCAAGCCAAACCTATTGTTACAGGCCATAGGGCGTTGCGTCTACCCCATGAGAGCAACTCATCCACCGTAGTGGTAATAAAACCGTTGCCATTTATACTAGAAGCCATACTTCACCTCACAAACAGAAGTTTTTCAAATCTGCCATTTTAGAGCGCCCTTCTTAAGAGCATACAAAAACCCTATAATAAGAACACCTAAAAATATTACGGCTTCCACTAGGCCGTATGCACCTATCTTTCTAAATACAACGGCCCATGGAAATAAGTAAGCCGCTTCTATATCAAACAGTATCAATAAAAGCCCAAATAAATAATAACCTTGCTTCAAAATTGGTCTAGCAGAATCATCATAAAGGGGTACGCCGCACTCGTATGGATAGCTGTTGGTTTTACGCCTTTTGAAATTTAAAATTTCATTTAAAAATGTCATTACAAACGCTATAGTCAAAGATATCAAAAGAAGCGCCACCAATCCTATCATAAGCTACCCCTAAAAGTTTTTAAGCTACGGAAAACTCTTTTTCCAAGAAAAGCTTCCAAGTATTAGGCATTTTTTCAAGCTCTTCTTGTGCTATTTTTTTAACAGCTTCTTTATCGAAGCTGTTGCCTTTTTTTCTTACTTTTACATCACAAACTTGAGGCTCGTTTATAGGTTTACCTATTTGAGATACCATATAGCAATATGCTTCTTCGACTCCTTCAACTTCTTTTACAACTCTACTGGCTATTATATTGGCTACCACGTTGTATATTTTTCCAATGTGAGAAACTGGATTTTTACCAGCAGCAGCTTCCAACGACATTGGTCTATATGGGGTTATTAAGCCGTTGGCTCTGTTGCCTCTTCCCACTTGGCCATCATCCCCTTGTTCTGAAGATGTGCCGGTTACAGTGATATAAACAGATTCATTTTCTATATCGTCTGCGGTATTTACAAATACGTTAACGTTTTTATTGGTATATTTTTTGGCATTTTCTAAAACTAAGTTGGTTATAGCTTCTTTTTGTTCTTTGTATTGGTTTATATTTTTCACGTATTTGTCTACAAAAGCTGCTGAAACAGTAATTCTTATGTTATCTTTTATTCTAACACCCATTACCTTTATATCTTCCCCTACTTCTGGGTGCTTATTCTTGATCTCTTCAGAGTTTAAAAGCTTTTCAGTGTAAAATACGATATTTTCAAGCTCGGAAAAAGGCGCAAACCCTACCCCAAAAGAAGTATCGTTTGAAAGAGGCACTTCACCTTTTTTTTGGAATCTATCAAAAAGTTCTACCAAATCTTTGCTTCCTGGTTTTATACGTGTTTGGAGGATAATATGCTTACTAAAATCCAAGTTTCTTATATGTTTTTTAAGCCAGTTGTGAGCAACGTCTATGGCTAACTCGTCAACCGGGAATTCTTTTCCATCTATTTCTCTTAAAGCCCTTCCTACCAAGAATATCTCTATGGGAGATATAACTTCGCCACCACCAAATTTAGACTGGGCTTTACCACCCACTAAAAGAGCTTTGTCTACGTTGTGGTGCATTATAGCGCCTAACTCTTTTATATATAGTTTTGAAAGCTCAACGGAGAGCTCTTCCGCTAAAGAATCACATATTGTATCTGGATGACCTATGCCTTTTCTTTCAACAATCTCTGCTTCCTGCAGAGAAACCTTATCAAAAGTCATTTCAGAAACTACTATGAAGTCCATCAGAGCGCCACCCTCTTTTTTTTCATGGCTTTTAAAAGTCTTTTTCTAGCAGCACGTTCTTTGCGCTTCTTTTTCTGACTTGGTTTTTCATAAAATTCGCGTCTTTTTAATTCGCTTAAAATACCTTCTCTTTCCACCACTTTTTTGAATCTTTTCATAGCCTTTTCAAAAGATTCAGAATCTCCAACTATTACTGTAGCCAAACCAATAACCTCCTTACATAAAATTTTGGTTTAAACATTATATTAGCTAGCTATACTTTTGTCAAGTAATTTGTGAAAAATTGGTGAAAGTCTAACATAAAGGTCTTCCAAACTTTGGGATAACACTTTTGTACCAAATATTGTAGGCATAAAGTTTGTATCTCCGTTCCAGCGAGGTACTATATGCTGATGTATATGAGTTTCTAAACCAGCTCCGGCACTCCTTCCTATATTGTACCCTATATTAAAACCATCCGGTTTTAGTAGCTCCGTTAAAGCTTTTATAGAAATTTTAGTCATATAAAATATATCTTGCACAGTTTCTTCGTCAAGGTCTCCTAAGCTGTTTGTATGAATAAAAGGCGCTACCATAAGATGTCCAGAATTATAAGGGTATTTATTCATTATTACAAAGGTTTTTTTGCTTTTAACCAAAACAAGATTTTCTATTGAGGGTTCTGAATTACAAGCGTCACATAAAAAGCAGCTAGACTCTTTGCCCAAATTTTCTACGTAAGAACCTCTCCAAGGGGCCCAAAGAAGCTTCATTATTTTATCCTCAGCATCCTATTTATAGAAGCTTGTAACTGTTCGTCGGTGGGTGGATTTTCAAATCTATCCATCTCCATAGTTTCTGCAAAACATAATATAGAAGGCTCTGCCCAGAGTCCAAAGTCTTGCTGAGAATCGTTTTTTGTAGTATCAAGATAGTAAAATCCCATCTTGTCTCCATAAAGTTTTATATATTTTGCAATGGCTTCGTAAAATTCCTGATTTCTAGGGTTGTCGGGAGATGTTACTATAAGTATAGCTGGCGTATCAGAAGCCATAACCTTCTGGTATATGTCTTTATCCGTAACCTCTACCATATCTTTAAACATATTTAACCTCCATTTTAAAATCCAAAAAATAAGTCATTCTGAGGAGCTTGTATAAGCCCCTTGGATATTAGTATATCTTCTAACCTTTTTATAAGTGTTTCTGGCATAACAAACAAAGGACAAGCGTAGTTGCAGTTTTTGCAATGAGTGCAATGGTTTATAACTCCATCTACAAGTTTAGCATAATCTTTGTTTGTGTTTCTATTATCTTCAAGAAAACCATAAATCCTCGCAAACACGAAGGGCCCACCGAATTTTTTGTCTATAGGCATAACAGGGCACACGCTGTTGCATATAAAGCAAGCTATACAGTTTTTAGAATTTTCTATGCTTTTAAAATCAAAATACTGGTAATCTGAATTTTTAAAATCAACTTTAAGATTTTTATACATATCAAACCAGTGTTGGTGTTCTACCACTAAATCCTTTATCACTACAGCGTTATCCAAAGGCTCAAGCACTATGGTCTCATCTTCAAATTTGTTTAACCTCGTTTTACAAGCTAAAACATTTTTACCGTTCACTTTTAAAGCGCAGGTGCCACATATGCCAGCCCTACACATATGCCTGTAGCTAAGAGTTGGGTCTATCTCTTTTATTTTATGTAAAAGCTCTAAAACAGTTATATCTCTTGGTGCGTCTATCTCGTAAGATTGAAACGTATCGTACCTTTTAATACTCACTATCATAAAGCCTTTAATACATTTTCGGCATCTTGGAGTTTGTCCACATTGAAAACTCTTACCCTACTATCTATTTGAGATATAAGTTTTGATAGTACGTTTTTAGGTCCTATTTCCACGAAAGTATCTACACCTTGAGATATCATATATTCTACCGATTGATACCATTTTACTGACGAATAAATTTGTTTGTGTAGATTGTCTCTTATCTCATGCGCCATAGTGTGGGCTTTTGCATCAACGTTAGAAACAAGTGGAATAGTAATATTTTGGATAGGTGTTTGAGCAAGTTTTAATCTAAAGGCATCGGCTGCTGGTTTCATTAAAGAGCAATGAGAAGGCACAGATACCTTTAGCATTATGGCTTTACCACCCATGGATTTTGCTATTTCTATGGTTTTTTCCACAGCTTCTTTTTCTCCAGATATTACAGTTTGCTCTTTTGAATTGTAGTTTGCTGGCTCTACTACTCCTAGATCTTTAGCTTGTTGGCAAGCCTCTTCTACTTTTTCTGGAGGAAGCTTTAGTATGGCTGCCATAGCGCCTTTTCCTTCTGGTACAGCCTCTTGCATGTACTTTCCTCTTAAGTAAGTAAGCTTTGCAGCTTCGTAAAGATCTATACCTTTTGCAACCAATAGAGCTGTGTATTCTCCTAAACTATGACCTGCGACAAAATCTGGATCTTTGAGACCCATCTTTTTCAAAGATGCATATATAGCATAACTACAAGCAAGCAAAGAAGGTTGTGTATTTATGGTTTTTGAAAGCTCTTCTTCTGTACCTCTAAAAACTATATCTGTTATATTCTTTCTAAGAGCTTCTTCTACGCTATGAAATACGTTTGAAGCTTCGGAAAACTCTTTGTAAAAATCATAACCCATTCCAACGTACTGAGAACCTTGACCTGGAAATACGTAAGCAATCATGACAATATTATATTCAGTTTTAGAGTTTTTGTCTATAAATTTTAGTTATAATGAATAATATAAAATCATAGGAGGTTTTTTATGCCAAACAAAAAAACCATAAGAGATATTGATCTAAAAGGGAAAAGAGTTTTAGTAAGAGTTGATTTTAATGTTCCGATAGATAATCAGGGAAATATAGAAGATGATGCTAGGATAAGAGCAGCTATTCCAACTATAGAGTATCTTTTAGACGCTAAAGCTATCGTAATACTCATGTCTCATCTTGGAAGGCCAAAAGGTTTTGATGAAAAATATTCGCTAAAACCTGTAGCAAAGCGTCTTTCAAGGTATATACACAAAGATGTAGTGATGGCTCCAGATTGCATAGGTAAAGATATGGAAAATATTGTTAAAAACGCAAAATCAGAAGATGTTATAATGCTTGAAAATTTAAGATTCCACAAAGAAGAGGAAGAGTGTGATGAGGAGTTTTCGAAAAAGCTTGCTTCCTTGGGTGAGGTTTATGTATCAGACGCCTTTGGCACTTGCCATAGAAAACATGCTTCTGTTTACTGCGTGCCACAAATATTAAAGCCAGCTTGTATGGGCTTTTTGTTAGAAAAAGAACTTCTTTACTTTGAAAAAGCTATGGTAAATCCCCAAAGGCCAGTGGTGGCGTTTTTAGGTGGTGCTAAAGTATCGTCAAAGTTAAATGTTATAAAAAATTTATTAAAAAGAGTAGATAAGATGTTTATAGGTGGGGCGATGGCTTTTACATTTATAAAAGCTATGAGATATGATACAGGTAAATCTCTCGTAGAAAACGATCTTATAGATGTTGCAAAAGATATTATAGATATATCTAAGAAGCTTGGTGTGAAATTTTATCTTCCTGTAGATTTTATAGTGGGTAAAGAGCTATCTGATAATACACCTATAAAGACAGTGCTTTGGCAAGAAATACCTCAAGACTATATGGGACTAGATATAGGGCCGGTTTCTATAAGTTTAGCGAAAGAGCTTATAGGCACAGCCCAAACAATAGTGTGGAACGGACCTATGGGAGCTTTTGAATATGAAAGGTTTAAAGATGGTACTTTAGAAGTGGCTAGAGCTATAGCCCATTCTCAAGCTCTCTCTATAGCCGGTGGTGGAGATACAGACCATGCCATTATAAGGGCTGGGGTTATAAATGCTATAGATTTTGTATCCACTGGTGGTGGTGCATTTTTAGAGCTTTTGGAAGGAAAAGAACTACCTTGTATATCTGTCTTAGACGATAAATGATATATATACTTACACCTGAGGAGATGGCTCTTGCGGACAAATGCACCATAGAAAAAATTGGTATACCTTCTTTAGTTTTAATGGAAAACGCCGCAAGGGCTGTGGCAGATTTTGTGCTTAGTTTAAAGCCAAAAAGCGTTTTAGCGGTGGTAAGTACAGGCAACAACGGGGCCGATGCTTTGGCGTGTTTAAGGTGGCTTTTGCAAAAAGGTGTTAAATGTGATTTTATAGTTGCTAAAAGCTCAAAAACCACAGAAGAGTTCAGGATTCAGCAATCTATTTTAGAAAATCTAAATATAACAGCTCTTGATGATTTTCCTAAAGAAACGTACGATGTTATAATAGATGGGCTATTTGGTACAGGCTTTAGACCACCTTTAAAAGATGAGTTTGTACCTTATATAGATTTTATCAACAGCTCTTCATCTGTGGTGGTTTCTGTGGACATTCCATCTGGTATACCTTCTGATAAGTTTGTAAAAGCCAATTATACAATAACATTTGCTTACCCAAAGACTTACCATATTCTTTATCCCTACTCAAAATATGCAGGCGATATATATGTAAAGGATATTTCTATACCTTGTGCCTGTGTTCCAAACAAGTCAAGAGTTTTATTGAGCGTAAAAGATGTAAAGCCCCTTATACCAAAAAGGGAACTAGATACCAACAAAGGTAACGAAGGCAAAGTGCTTTTAATAGGTGGAAACGGGCCATACATAGGGGCTGTTAGTATGAGCGCAAAGGCAGCTACTATGGCTGGGGCTGGACTTGTTTATGTAGGTATACCAAAAGAGCATATGACAAGCGTTTCTAACTATCTCATAGAGCAAATAAAAATACCCCTTCCATCAAAAGATTATTATATAGAATCTATCGAAGCTATAGATTTAGAGCAATTTGATACTATAGCCATTGGAATGGGTTTTGGCATTTATGAAGAGGGTTTTAAAATTATAGAGTATATACTAAATCGCTTCAACAAACACGTACTGTTGGATGCGGACGCTTTAAACATTATCTCCAGATACAAAGCTTTAGAGCTTTTAAAAAATGAAAATATCGTTATTACACCTCATATAGGTGAATTCTCAAGATTAAGCAATATACCAAAAGAAAATATCATAGAAAATCAGATAGATTTATCTTATGAATTTCATAAGAAGTATGGCTGTTCTTTGATTTTAAAAGGTGCTATAACTACCATAGCTACAGAAGATAACGTTTATGTATCTACAAGAGGCACTCCAGCTATGGCAAAAGGTGGCACCGGAGATGTCTTAAGTGGTATGTTAAGTGCTTTTTTATCAAAAATGCCTATATCAAAAGCTTTGAAACTAGGTGTATTCTTACATGGTGTAGCCGGTGAGATAACTGCAAAAAAATCTCATATTGAGGCTTTTAGTACGATTGATATGATAGCAAACATTAAAGAAGCTTTTAAATATATAGAAACGGCTAGAGATAACGAGGTATCTTGTCGTTTACATATTGAAAGTATGTGAGATGTCTAAGTAGTTTGTCTAAAGAGTCTAAAATAAAATCCCTTGAAAAAGTCTCTTCTAAAATAGATCTTTCTATATAGTTTGCAAGTCTTAAAATAAACTCTTGAACAGATAAGTTATCTATGTAGGTGTCCTCTATGAAGAACGGGACACCAGCTTCTAAATAAGGTATTGATAGACTAAACATGGAAAGCACTTCAGAGGAAACCAAAAATATGTGCTCTTTGGTATATTTGTCTATGTTTTCATCTATCATACCTATAAGTGTATAAGAAAGTCCTAGTGTATCCATGAAAAGATCGTAAACTGCATTCAAAAAATCGTAAGTGATCTTATTTTGATTTATAAGCAAAACGCTCATAGCCTTTTGTTGCTCTTTTAGATTGTGCTCTAGGCGTTCCATTATTAGAAAGATAGGAAATCTGTTTATCATCTATACTCTACCAATTGCTCTATTGGGAGCCTATATTTTTTAGATGGTGGATTTACTCTATAACCAAAAGCCACAAACATAGATATTTCATAATCTTTTGTATTAAGACCTAGTATTTCCTCCACTTTATCCTTCTCAAAGCCCTCTATTGGGCATGAATCTATGCCTATCATAGCAGCTACTGTCATCATGTTTGTAGCAGCTATATAACATTGGTTAGAACTCCAACAAGCTAAATCTTTATCGTCAAACTTGTTTACAAAGTTTTCATAGCGCTTTATAGCTTTCTCTCTTAATTCTACATCTGGAAAGATATCGCTTTTTCTCTCATACATTGGTCTATAGTAATCCGGATTTTTTAGAAAAGATTTTTTGGCTAGATATGCTACTAAATGGCTACAAGTTGTTATTTGAGGTTGATTCCAGCATACTGGTCTTAGCTTTTCTTTTAGGTCTTGTGACGTTATTACTAGAAACTTCCAATGTTCCATTCCAAAAGAAGATGGTGACAATCTACCTATTTCTAGCAAGAAATCAAAATCTTCCTTAGGAATCTTCTTTTTATCGTCAAAAAGCTTGCAAGCATGTCTTTCATGAAAAGCTTTGAGTATATCCTCTTTAGAAAAGTTCATCACCATCACCTCTTTAACAGATAGTAAAATTAAATGCCGGAGGCGGGACTCGAACCCGCACCCTCTTGCGAGGACTACCCCCTCAAGATAGCGTGTCTGCCAATTTCACCACTCCGGCTATCTATATATTATATACCAAAACCGGAAAAAGTGGATAAAAATTAAAAAAGGGCCGGAAGGCCCCTTGTTTGAATATCTAAGCTTTAGCCTATGTTAATCTTTGTGCTTTGAGATTCTTCTTTTTTAGGAAATCTTATCTCTAGGACGCCATCCTTGTATTCGGCCTTTGCCTCTTGGGTTTTTACATTTGGTGGCAAGGATATCATCCTTTCAAACTTACCGTATATGCGTTCTACTCTGTGGACAGCTTCTGTGTTTTCTTCTTTTTCTTCTTTCTTTTCGCCCTTAATATAAAGGACATTGTCTTTTACGCTTACTTCCAAATCCTCTTTTTTGACACCAGGTATTTCAGCTTTTATCACCACTTCTTTGTCTGTTTCATATAAGTCTATTGCTGGTGCCAGAGAAACTTCGCCACCGCTGTAAACGGTAGGTAACAAGTTTTGGACAAGGTTGTCAAATTCTGCTTTTACCTTTTCCAACTCACTAAATGGATTCCAAATTGCCAAACCTCTTCTCATAGGCCTTACCTCCTTCTAAAGTTTTCTAAAAATTAATATAATACCTTTAGAAAATTTGTCAAGAGTTTTGATAATAACTTTGATATAGTTATACTCAAATATTTAATAGAGATATACTCAAATATATTTTTAGTATTAAGCTTTTAAGATAAGTATAATAAAAGATGTGGATATACAACACATAGCTATAAGTTTAGTCAAGCATTACGGATATTTTGGAGTTTTTTTGATAGGTTTTACTCAAAGTATTATACAGCCTATTCCCGTCTTACCTTTTATGCTTATAAGCAACAAAATAGGCTTAAATCCATGGATAATAGGTGTTGTAGGTGTTCTATCAAATGCCTTAGGGGCTTTTGTGTCTTATTGGTTAGGATATTTTTTAGGTGATAAAATTGCTTCAAAGATAATATCTAGGAAACATTATATAAAAACAGAAGCTCTCTTCAACAAATATGGTATTTTTGCAATATTAATAGGAGAGCCTTACAAAGCTATATGCTGGATGGCTGGAATACTAAAATTTCCCTTTTATAGATTTATAATAGCTACATTTATATCTAGAACATTGCACACTATAGCCTATATATTTATAGGACATTTTTTTCAAAGAATCTTCTAAACTTCTTTATAAAGCTCTTCTATTTGTATTGGCTCTTTGAAAGCTCCGCTAAGCTCAAGTATGTATATATCTCTTAATACTTTAAACTTGTCTAAATCAGGAAAATCTTGCATAATTTCAAAAGCTTCCAACAAATCCGTCCCTTTGGTTCTTTCTTTTAGTTCTCTTAAAAGCTCAAAAAGCTCATTTTTTGAAATTTCTATAGTGGTATATTTTCCCTTTACAAAAATTTTCTCTTCCATAACATCACTCCATAGCCCTTAATCTTATATAGTTAAACTCTTCTTCGTCTATTTCTCTGTTTATAAGATATTGTTTTGCGCATTGAGTAAAAGTTATAGAAAATCCTCCTTGAATCTTTCCCTCTTGTCTAATTCTTTCTATATCGTTAAAATTTCCATCTGCTATCATAGTCCTTATAGGTTTGTTTGGTACCAATATATCGTATATAGGTAAAAATTTCTTTGCTTTTGAGCGGTATAAAAACTGTGAAATAATAGCTACTATCTGTGAACTAAACAAGCCCAAAAGCTCTTTAGAACCAAATTGATTTAGCAATGAGAATGTAGCGCTTACGCTTTTTGTGTGCAACGTGGAAAACACCAAGTGGCCACGAGCGGCCATATCAAGAAGAGATATTATTTCATCTTCAGATCTTACTTCACCGAATAGTATGATGGATGGGTCACTTCTTAACGCTATTTTAAGAGCATGTTGAAAATTCTTTACCTGCGTAGGTATGTTAAACTGCCTAACAGTAGCTTTCCTATATAAAAATCTATATTCTACTGGATTTTCAAAGGTTAATACAACAACGTTGTGAATGTCAGATAAAAAACCTATTTCGGCGGCTATAGATGTAGATTTACCAGAGGTAGTACCCCCTGTATGTATTATCGCACCACTTCTGGCATCTTTCATAAAGTCAACAACTTCTTTTGGAAGTCTCACCATTTCAATGGAAGGAAGTTCATAGGATAGTATTCTGATAGCCATTCCGAGACCTTCAAGAGATTCTGCTACCGATACCCTGTAAAGACCATAATTTTTAATAGCAAAAGAGTATTCAAAAGTAGAATATTCGGCCATTATATCGCGCCAATTTTTCTCGTCGGATGTGAGCTCTATAATCTCTACTACGTCGTCCGTTGTAAGTCTGTGCATCCCTGGTATAACAGCATACTTTTTGGCAATTCCATATCTTGGTATGTAGTTTGCTATAAGCTGAAAGTCAGTAGCTCCAAGCTCCTTTCCCTTTTCAAATATATCCACAAGTTTTGATGGAATATTTTTTATATCCAGCGTTTTCATAATTTTTAGTATAACATAGTGGCCTCTCAAGAGGCTTATTTGAATGCATATTTTTTAACTGGTCTAGTGGCCTCTCAAGAGGCTTATTGAATAGATTTATTTGAATGACAGAGTGTTAAAGCCTTCTTTGATAAGCATCTATAAGTATGCCACTATTTAACTACACACGTATGTACAACTTATAAAACTACCAACGGCGCAAGGATCTCCCATACTTGTTAAGGAGTGAGTAGTGTTTGTGCCATAATATGAACTGCTTTTATAAGGTAAAAGCCCCGAGTAAGGGATAGCATTGTTGGAATTAAGATTGTAATAACAAGATACGCATGTGTTCGATTGCAAGCTTGATATAGAGTTATATAATACATATTCGCCAAAAGCGCTTTTTGTATTACAAGAGAAAGCGATATTTGAACCTGTGATATTATTTACATTTCCCGTTAACGATGGTAAAAAACTCCAAGCTTGATTGAAATCATTTGGGTTTGAACAATTGTTTTTTATACTAAGCCATCTTGCGTTTTCACAGGCATTTATAAAAGCCTGCTCATAAGAATCTTTATAAAAGCTTACAATATTTTGGATAGGGTTTGTAGAGCTTGTATTGTTTAATGTTTTATTTGGGAGGCTTGAAACAATATGATAAGTGTTTAATTTTGGATTTTGAGGTGTGTTTATGGCGTGATACAAAGGTATTGAGCTTGAAACCATATAAAGTATGTAACTCATTATCGCTATTATAAGAAAAGTGATCGTTATAAAAAGCATAACGCTACCATTTTTGTGTGCTTTAGGTATTTTCCTAAACTTTGAAGTGCCATTGTGAATCGTGGCATACTTGTCTGTTCTTTAGACCCGAAATGCGATCTCATCGCTCTAGTGTGCTCCAAGCATTTCTCTGAGCTCTTGAGTGCCATTGCCTGCTCATTAACCATGAAATGCGTCATAGCCGCTCTAAGGATATGTAAATTGTAAATAACAATAGGGTGCGCCAGCTTGTACACAGCTGACGTTGGTGTTGCTTAGTGTTATAACTCCGGCAAACGGCGGACAATTTGTACCGCTTTGACATAGAGTCATGTATGAAAAAGATGGATGTATATCGGCTAAAGTTTCTTGTAAATTTGCATAAGGCACTATCGTAATAGAGTTTCCAAAACCATCCACATAATAAAAACTAGAAGCTGTGGAACTAGACCGTGGCAGACTTGTGACCAATCCTACGTTTGTAAGAAGCGTAGTTATGCTGCAGTTTTGGGATAAGCTTATGTTTGTACAAGAGTTGGAGCAAACGCTTTGGTTTGCCTGAGTTTGACATAGAAGGTTTGGAGAGCTAGAGCATGCTTGTAAAATCCATGGTATATAAAAATCGTAGCTCGATTCCATACCTCCTGTCCAATATCCCGTGGCAGACTTGTCGGAACCATTCCATGTACAAGAGTTTGCTATTTCAGAGGTCCTTCTTTCTAGTACATAGTTTTTCATACCTGACGCTATTTGTTCAAATTTTGAAAGAGACTGATTTTGATAGTACTGATATATAGGTGTATAATCTACTACATAAGGGGCTGATAATGGGCTTGCTGGGTTGTTTGGTTGTAGTATTGTATAAAAAGTTATACTAGGCATTGGCGGGTCTGGGTTTACGAATGTATAAGATTCATAATTTGAATTGGAACAAAAATCTATGCTAGAAGCTGTAAAACTAGGACAAAATATAGATAGCGTGTTGCTATTTAAAGTAGTAGAGCATCCAGCTTGATTAAAAGCGCTTTGGATGGGCGTTGCAACATTTAAGTTTTGACTTATTACATAGCTAAAACTAATACCGCCGTTTGTATAAGAAATGTTGCAAGGTAAAGGAGTTGCAGGACAAACGCTATACCCACCGCAATTTTCTTCGGCCCCGGCTATATCCATATATACATTTAAAAGAGCATTTTTTAAATTTATACTTTTTACTTGAGATTTTGCTATATCTGTGCTTCTATTAAAAGCTGGGATAAGATAATAAATACCAGTCAAGACGGTAGATAAGATGGACAAGGCTAAAAGAATTTCTATTATAAACCACATAACAAGTCTGCCACGATCAACAAGTCTACCACGGGATACAAGTCCACCACGATAAACAAGTCTGCCGCCAACATTAAGATTCACTCCAGAGTGCTGACAAGCATGTTTCAAAGAAGCTTTTATTAAACAAGCGCTCAACAAGAAATGTATTATAATTCATGATTCACTCCAAGTAGGACAAAAACTCAGTACTGGTAGATTGGTATAGTAAAGCCCACTTACAGTGCTAGAGTTGGTATTTGAGCCAAAAAAACACGATGCACTTATTGTATAACAAGCACTTGCACTATCGCCCGGTGGACAAGAAACTCTGCCAGCTACTACATTGTTGGAAGACCCGGGATTTGAAAAATCGTAAGAGCAAGAAGTGGGTGCAAATACTATAAATTCAGCGTAAAGAGAACTGTTACCAGTATGGTATGTGCAAGATGGCATAAATACAGTACCAGCTGAGCCGCTAACAAACTGGCCGTTAGAATAGCTAGCCGATAGCAATATAGTTTGATATTGCATTGTAGTGTAATCTTCTATGCCAAAACATGTAGAGGAATTTCCTATAGGAAAACAATAAGTACTAGAACCCATAATAGAGTTTGTGATAGATGAAAAAGCTATAGTGGAAGATATTATATTGGCATTTCCTATAGTGGTGGATAGATTGTTTATATTTGGGTTTGCCAGTGGTGTAAAGCTATAAGAAGCGGCTGAGTTTATATAAGCAGTAAGGGATTTAAAGCAATCTTTTATAATACCTTGGCCATTGTTACCAGCACCACACAAGTTTTCTATAAGGGTTTTATAAACATCGTTTGTTTGATGCATATACATGTCTATATCAGGAGGCACTACGTATACGACAGGATAAGCATTTTTGCTTATAAAGAAAATCATACCCATCCCAGATAAAAGTGCTCTCAAATTTACAATGGTCCTCATCTTTGTAACTTTTTTAGGCTTTTTATAAAACCTCATATAAACAAAATATATCATAAATCTGAATATATGCACTGATAAGTCTACCACAGTTTACAGGTATATTACAGTTAACCGCCGGCATTCATAAGAAAAGATGAAACTTTGTTTATAAGCTCAAAAGCCATTTGGAAGTAAGGTATGATAAGAAGTATAAGAGGTATGACTATAAGTCCTAATGCTGCTATATTGGCGGTGGCAGCTACGCTTTCTACAAACACACCAAGCTCTCTTAGTTTTCTCTCTGCCAAGGAAAAAAGTGTGTCTCTAAATTTGCCTGTATAAAAGGCACTTTCTAAAGATGCTATTTCTGTAAGCCTCAGTATAGACCCAAGAGCTTCCAAAAACCCTTCTAAGTTGGTATCCACAGAAGAAAAAGCTTTTTTTATACTTCCTTTTGAAGTTTCTTCCCCATAAAGAATGATATCTTCTATTGGTATATTTGCCATATAAAAAAGTCTAGTGGTATTTAGTATCCTAACACCTTCTAATTCCTTAAAAATGTTTTTTACAATGGGCGTGTGATCTGGTTTTATCACCACAAAGAATATAAAAAGTCCTAAAAATAAGAAGTTTATAGGTATAAAAAATTTCATAAGAAAAGGAAGATAAAAAGGTGCTTTTATAAGCTTTGTAGCCAAAAGAGTGGTGGCTATCTTGTGAAGCACGTAATCTGCTAAAATGACAGTGGCTATAAATGTAAAGATTGGCATTATTATCATTTGTGTAAGCTTTGATTTTGCCTTTTCTATAGCCTCAGATATGTTTTTTAATTCTTCTAAAATCCTATAAACTGGTAAAGATTTATCTTCGGCGTTTCTAATTATAGTGATTGCTTCATAGGAAAGGTATGGTTCGTAAACTTCAGATTTTTTCATACCAGAACGTATATCTTCTATAATATCTTCTAACTCTGTCCAGTTTAGATACTTGTTTACCCTTTCATATATTTCTTCCACAGAAATATTGGCGTATCCAGACTGTACTTCTGCATCGTATATAATTTTTTCTATCTCTTTTTTTCTAAATCTTGATTTAATTTTACCAAGCATATTATTTTCCTGATGGTATATTGTTTTTCACAAGGTATAAATCTATATCTGCATTTATATCAACATTTTTCTTTACCGTATTAGAGTTATTGGTTTTTTGGGACAATATATCGTTTGGATTGGTAAGATTTAAAGACTCTAGGTAACCTTTGCAATAAAACATCGTTTGTATAAAATCATAAAAATCTTTGTAATTTTTGATATCTCCTTTAAACTCTAAATTATCTACATCGTACAAATTTAATCCATCTTTTAAAAGCTTCATACCGCAAGTCTCTTGGTCCATATAAGATACTTTTACGGGAAAATCTGGTATCAAATCTATATTAACGGTTTTAGAGTATATCGGCACTGGTTTTGTGCTAACGAGTTTTGAGCCTTTGGCAGGATAAGCAAATCTAAACGTAATATTAAGAACGCCGCTTAATTTTTCATCCTTGCCGGGTGCAGCCTTTTCATCTTTTATAGAATAAGTTATATTAGATATATAAGCAGGGTAACCAATAGACGATACTTGTTCTATGGCATAAGCTATTTGATAAAGGGCATCTTTTGTGAAAGATTCCATGACGGATTGCTTTTGAGCTAAACTCAAACTTTTACCAATATGTGGAACAGGTGGTACTGCTGGTTTGCCGACATTGAAGTTTAGCTCTTTATTTTTGTGGCTTTTAAAATAAAAAAATACAGCACCGCCAAAAATTATGATAATCCACATTGCAATAAGAGATATAATTTGGATGTCTTGATACCAAGGAGGACCGTATATTTTTTTTATTTTTTTTAGAGGTTCTTTTATTATAACTATTGGTTCTCCCAAATACTCTGTGGCTATATAGCTTTCTGGGTCTTGATCTGTTATAAGTTCTTTTTCATTTATTTGAATTCTATCACCAGCTATAACGTATTCATAGTATTTCTTTTTTTCTGGTACTATTCTAACGGCTAAATTTATGTTGTTTTCTTGCATATACAGTACATCATATAAATAATTTTTTAGTTCCTTTTTGTCTACGCAATAATATCTTACTCTTCTTCCCTCTTTTTTTTGTATACAGGCTTTATTTTTTTCTGGTTTTCTTGAAACAGTTATGTTTGCCATAGTAGCTTATCGTTTTTCATCGGTTTTTTCCCAGTAAATCTGGTTTTGAGTCACTACAAGCCTATAATTTCCTTGCACAAAACCATTTGTATAAACCTGGCCGTTTGAAGAAATAGCGTAACAATTATTTGAGCATATTATCATAGATATTTGAGGTATTGGTGGGGGTGTGGAAATAGATGGTAAATTGTTGCTTGTTTGATTTTTACCTATTAATGTTTTAAGAGGTGGTAAAGGTGGCGGTGGCGGTTTTTTAACAACTATTTCCCGTTCTTGTGTTGTTTTGTATTTTTCCTCATTAAGTTTGTTTACATAAAAACTGGCAAAGGCGTTAGAAGGTGGCAAGTTGTTTATTACGCTTAAAATATTAGCTATATTAAGTTTTTGAGCTTGAAGGTTCTGATTTTGAGCCGTATTTGTTGTGATTTGGCTTGATTTTAATCTCGAAGAAAATATCTTAAGTCTTATTTGAGTTTTTTTGTACTCTTCTTGGATCTTTTTTATCTTAAAGTACAGTATTATGCTGCTTGTTAAAGCTCCAAAGACAAATCCTATAGTTACACCTAAAATTATCTTTTCAAAATTTCTTTTTCCATCTTCTTTTTGTGTGGTGAGGGGTGCTTCAAAATTCTTTTTTATTTTAAAATCTCTAAAAAAAGACTTAATTTTTTCTAGATATTTTTTGTAAGGTTTTTCTGGTGGTGTTTGAGGTTGCTCTACGCTCATTTTTCACCCAAACCCTCGTAGGTTATTGTTATAATAAACTGCACCTTATTTGAATATTTATCGGTGTTGCCAAAAAGGTATTTTATAAGAGGTATTCTTATTAAAAACGGTATACCAGCTTCGTTGTTTTTCTTAAGGTCATATACAGAGCTTATAAGGGCTATGGTTTGTCCTGGTTTTAAAACAGATGTTAAAACAGAGTTTTGAGACGAAACTTCAGGAAATTGTATAGGGACAGTTACTCCTTGACTTATTGTTATATTTTGAGTGTTTAGGTTCTGAGGTGTATTTTGAGAGTAGTAGACATCCACCATAAGTTTTTTGTTGTTTGCAAGTCTTGGTAGTATGGTAATACTTGTCCCTGTGTTTAGATAAGAAACTATTGGTATGTAAGCTGGAGTAGACACTACTCCGGCTACAGTTGGAGGAATATATATATTGTATGAGCTTATATAAGATTGAGTATTGGTAGGAGCATAAACAATAGGCTGATTTGGTAACACGGTGTAGGTTTCACTATCTATGCTTTTTGTTTTACCGTATTGTTCTAGAGCGTTTAAAAGAGCATCATAATTACTACCGCTTAAACCTGCATTAAACAAAGAGTTTGATGGATTTGTAAGTGTTATAGGAGCGGTTAAAGACAGATTTAAGTTTTTTAAATGTTGAAATAGAGCTGAAAGATTGATACCAGTAGAGTATTCGTTTAAAAGGTTTATAGCTATTATATTTATTCTTATTTTTATAGGTTCTGATAGTTCTTTGTTTAACTTATTTACTATAGATTTTACAGTTTTATAATCGTTTATAGAGCCAAAGAATGTAAGAAGGCCTGTGTTTGGATCGTAAGATATCTTGGAGCGTTTGTCTTGTAGAAGTGGTGTTATAAGATTCACAATGTTTTGAGCTAAATTTTCGTTGAAATTAAAAGTTGAACTAGAGCTGTTTGTACCTGTGTTTTGTATAGGGTTTACGGTAGTACCGCCTAGCATACCACCGCCAGAGGAGCTATTGGTAACACTTTGACCAAATGTCATATTGTAATTGTATGCTTTTGTGGTAGTCATCGGCACATTCAGCTGAAACACAGCACTTATATACCTTCTTACTATTATTTTCCCGTTTTTAACCTTGTAATATAAATTGTTATAAGCACAAAAGGTGTCTAATATACTTTTTAAAGTGCCTTGTCCATAAAAACTAACCCTATCTTGTACGTTATCTTTTAGTTCTATAGGCACTTGGGTTATGCCTGAAAGATAAGATAATACTTGTGGTATTGGAACATCTTTTACATTTAAGGTAACAGGTTTTAGCAAAAAAGCGTTTTGACCGTTTATTATAAAACCTGGTGGTGTGCTTATTTTATTTTTAGGCGTAACTTTGTAGTTTCCGATAAGATGGTAAGAATAAGAGATAGATACAAAAAGTAATATGCCTATAAAAGCAAGAACCTTTTTCATTTACACTTACCTTCTTTTATAGAGCTGTTTAATATGCTATAACCTTTGTAACCTGTTCTAAGATTTAATATATGAAGCCAGTAAAATCTATGCCCTTCAATACCACAAGGTGTTAGACATTGCAACGTATCGCCTTTATAAGAAGCGCCTATAGCGACAGATTTTATAGATGGATATTTGTGAATATATGACATTGAGTCTATGCAAAAAAATACATCTTCAGGTCCATTTGTGATAAGCTCTTTGGCTGTTTTTCTTCTTTGAGGTTTGCCAAAACCTATGGATTTTTTAGCGTTTTCATTTTCTACCACAAGACCCTTTATAGAATTTTCAAGCTTTATAACTTTTACCTCTTGTTTTAATTTTTCAAGATTTTTAGAAAACAATTGTTGTTGTTCTTGTAATTTTCTAACATTTTGCTCTAAGTTTCCTACTTTCTTTTTTTCTTCTTCTAGATTTTGACTTAGTTCCTTTGTTTTTTTGTTCAAATCTACCACCTTTTTTATAACACCTATTTGAGATTCTATTATATCTTTAAATGTAATTTTAGGTTGATATTCATTTTCTGCCATAGTTAAGCAAGGGAATATAAATACCAAAAGTAAAAATATTATTTTGCCCATGACTTCGCCTTATCTATAAGATCTTGATAAGAAGATGGTACTGAAACTGAGCTTTTTATCGCTTTGGAATTGGAAGTTTTGGCTCTTTGCTTTAGCTCTTGTTCTATGGATGATAGTTTAGCGTAGGTTTTCTCTTGTTGTTCTTGTAGCTTTGCTAAGGCAGTTCTTAACTCGCTTACCTCTTTACTTAAGTTCATTACTTTCTTTACAACCCCCACTTGAGACTCAACTATATCCTTAAAGGATATTTTTGGTGTATACTCGCTTTGTGCGTTTGCATTTTCTATAAAGCTACAAACCGCTAAAACCATTAAAACAGATCTCATTTTGCCCATAGTTTAGACCTCTCTATAAGATTTTGATAATTGTATGGTACTTTTATGGTGTTTAAGTTTTCTTTTTTATATATATCTTGGGTTTCTATTTTAGCCCCTACTTTTTCAAGACCTAAAATTACTGTAGTTATATCGTGTATGAGTGCTTTCTTGTTTACAGATGGATTTACTATGCTTTTAGCTTCATACAAAGCCATCTTCATAAAATAAAGTGTTTTGTCAAGATGCGTCTTACCGTAGTTTAAATCAAAATTTACACATGGGTTTATGACAGCTTCGGCGGGTTTATACTCTACCCATATAACACCTTTTACTCCATCTTTTTGAAGCAATTCTTTTGTATGATTAGCATCTTCTTGGCTATCAAAAACTCCAAACACAACATCCCCTATACCATCAAGGGGTGTGAGGCCATTTCTCATAGCTATAAACTTATAATAGCCTATTTTATATGAACTTAGATCTGATGAATCCATGTAAACCCACCATCCAGATGGAATTACATAAGATCCACATATATTTTCTCTTTTTCTCATTTGCCATCCCAGGAAAAAGCCTTTTTTAAATATATTCCTACTTACACTATCAAGAGCATTTATATCAAGAGAGTATGAGATAGAAGAGACAATTATCAAACATAACAATATAAAATAATATCTCCCAAATTTCATATATTTTATTATCGCATATAACAAAGTTTTTTTCAGGCTTATAATATTATTTGTATGGAAAGCTATAAACTAGGAGTTAAGCCTCTTACGAGGCCACTAGCCGGTTCAACTAACATGTATTTCAATAAGCCTTTCAGGCCACTCGCCTTTTCAACAGATGTGCATCTCAATAAGCCTCTTGCGAGGCCACTCGCCTTTTCAACAGATGTGCATCTCAATAAGCCTTTCAGGCCACTGTCCCCCTCAGATTACATGCATATTAATAAGCCTCTTGCGAGGCCACTCGCCTTTTCTATCATAGAGCTTTTGTTGGTGTTTACTGTGGTTAGCATATTTTTGGGAGCGGTGTTTATAGGATATAGGACTATACATGCTACTACTAACGAGCAAAATTATGCTTACAAAGCAAGGACTTTTGTTTTAGGCTTAAAAGATTATTATGATGTATTGGGGGCATATCCGCAGGTTAGTTGTACGGATGCAAACTCATGGTCCAGTTTAAACGGTACTCAAGGCATATGTGATTGGAACTCGCACCCTCCGTCAAATCCTGCCAATTGTTGTGCTTTGCTTCATTTTATAGGACCCTGGGCTACCACATGGTCTTATATTTCTAATAGTACATCTTTTACAATTCTTACAAGCCAAATACCAAACGAATATGTTCAAGCTGTATCAAACGCTTTTAACTCCTTAGGTCTTTTGTGCACAGTATCAAGTACTGGTGGTGATTACAGTTATCTTAGTTGTAGTGCTAACAACGTACCTATCACAACAACAGCTTTAAACCAATAGTTTTAAGTATATTTTACTATGCTGGCGGTAAATAAATCTGCTATGGTTTCTAAGATAGATATGGTTTCATAATTTGTTTCTTTGCTTTTAGACATATCAAAAATCATTACGCCGTATACATCATCTTTATAAATGAGCGGTATATAAAAATAAGGATCTTCGGAAAACGTTTGGGTAGAAACCCCAGCTGGTTTTTTATTTTTTATACACCATTGGACTATTGTTTTGACTCGGTCGTTTATGTTTATATTCTTTGTTAAAGCTTCCATATGTATGCTATCTTTGGCTTTTAAAAATATCGCCATATCTTCCACGAACATCTTCACGTATCTTATGGTAATAGATATACATTCTTCTTTTGAGTTTATCCTAAGCAGTTTTCTGCTAAGCTCAAAAAGAACATTGCTTTTTTCTTCACTTTTTTGTAGTTTTTTTAAGTTCCTTTTTAATCTTATGGATAGAAGGTTTATAAAAACTATCATCAATGCAAAAACTGTATAAGATAGAAAATAATTTATATCAGAAATAGCAAAACTATAGTAAGGTGGCACGAAAAAATAATCAAATATCACTATACTAATTAAAGTAGCAAAGATAGTGGAGTATGTATCAAGCATTAAGGCTGCTAAACTAAGCGCCAACAAAAATAAAAATACAAGGTTTAGTTGGTTTAAATAGTTTCTAAACTGAAGTCCTATAAACGTGGCAAGAAATACAAGAAATAAACCTATAAAGATGTTGTAAATTTTAGGAAGGTATAACTTAGGAAAGTTTATACGTTTTTTTGAAATATTAAAAAGTTCTGCCTCTGCTATTGGTGGGTCCAACATAAATATATCAACATACTTTGTATTTTGGGCTATTTTTCTAAATATAGAGCCTCTAAAGATGGGAAATTTTTTAGGTTTACCCATAATTATCTTGTTTATATTGTGGCTTTTTATATATCTTATAATAGCGTTTGGTACGTCGTCATCTTTTATCCATACAATTTCAGCACCTAAACTTTTTGCAAGTTCTAAGGCTTTTTGTAGCCAATCCAATTCTTTGTCTGTAAGGTAAGCATGTTTTTCTGTTTCAACGTAAATAGCTATCCATTCGGCATCTATCTCGTTGGCAACTCTGTAAGTCGCTCTTACCAAATGCTCAGCGAAAGGACTAGCGTATATCCCTACTACTATTCTTTCTTTTATAGCCCAAGGACCAGCGATTGCATGCTCTTTCATGTATGTATTTAATTTTTTATTTAGCTTATCGGCGGCTATCCTCATAGATAGCTCTCTTAAAGCCATTATATTTCCCGGTCTAAAATATCTTTTTATGGCTTCTTGAGCTAAATCTGGTACGTAGACTTTGCCTTCCTTTAGCCTTTGGATAAGTTCTTCTGGTGGTAAGTCTATTAGTTTTATCTCATCGGCGTTTTTTACAAATTCATCTGGTATTGTTTCTCTCACTCTTACCCCAGTTATTTGATAAACTATATCGCTTATACTTTCCATATGTTGTACATTCATAGCCGTCCATACATCTATGCCAGCGTTTAAAACTTCTTCTATATCTTGATATCGTTTTTTATTTCTAAACATAGGCGGGTTTGTATGTGGAAGCTCGTCTATTATGCAAATTTGCGGTTTTATTCTTAGTATTTCGTCTAGGTTTATTTCTTTTAACTTTATACCGCTGTAATCCACTTCTAAAGAGGGTATCGTATCTAAACCTTCGAGAAGTTTTTCCGTTTCTTTTCTTCCATGTGTTTCTACAAATCCTACTTTTATATCTATACCCTCTTGTTTTTTGATATGTGCATCATTTAACATGGCATAGGTTTTACCTACTCCTGGCATTGCACCAAGGTATATGGTAAGTTTGCCACGCTTTTGTTTTTCTTCTGCTATTTCTAATAAACTCTCTGGAATTGGTCTTTCTTCTTCCATCTTAAAAGCTCCATATTAAGCTTGATGACGTTTACCCTTTTTTCTCCAAATATACCAAAAGTCCTGTTGTCTAAGTTTTTATATATAAGTTTTAAAAGTTTTCCATAAGGTATATTGGCATGCTCTGAAACTCTTTTTGCTTGCATAATAGCATTTTCCAACGATATATAAGGCTCTAAGCCGCTTCCAGAACCCATAACCATATCAGAAAGAAAAGGAGCTTTTAATCCGTAAGAGTTTAATACCTCTATTCTTGATTTTATATTTTCTACCAAAGTTTTGTTTGTGGGACCCATATTTGAGCCTCCAAAACTAAGAGGGTTACAAGGGTATGAAGCTGTGGAGGAGGGTCTTGGCCAGAAGAGCCCAGGATCAGATATTGGTTGACATATAAGCTTGGATGCCACTATTTTCCCATTTAGCTTGTATAGGCTACCGTTAGCTTGATATGGGAAAAGTATTTGAGCTAAACCTGTAACTGCCAAAGGATATAAAATTCCAAGCAAGACAAAACATATTACAAAAAGCAAAAATACGTTTTTTAGGCTTTTAACATTCATAGTACTCTCCAAAATATTTCACAAATCCAGTATACAATCCAAATCCCAAAAAATGGAAACAGTATACCACCTATACCGTATATACTTAGATTTCTAACAAGAAGCGTTTGGGCATCCATAGGCCTATACTTTACACCTTTTAAAGCCAAAGGTATAAGCATCGGTATTACGATAGCATTAAATATCACCGCTGATAATATAGCTATATAGGGGTTTGCAAGATGCAGTATGTTTAGTATATTTAGCTCTGGATAGCTTTTACTAACAGCCGCTGGTACTATTACAAAATATTTCGATATATCGTTTGCTATACTAAATGTAGTAATAGCTCCCCTTGTAATTAGTATTTCTTTACCTATCCCTACCACTTCTATAAGCTTTGATGGATCGTTATCAAGATCTATTATATTGGCGGCATCTTTGGCGGCTTGGGTACCGGAGTTCATAGCCACAGCCACATCCGCTTGAGCTAAAGCTGGTGCATCGTTGGTGCCATCTCCTGTCATAGCTACCATATATCCCTCTTCTTGGTACTTTTTTATATGCCTTAGCTTATCCTCTGGTTTTGCTTGAGCTAAAAAATCATCCACCCCTGCTTCTGCTGCTATGGTAGCTGCCGTAAGAGGGTTATCTCCTGTTATCATGACAGTTTTTATACCAGCTCTTCTTAGTTCTCTAAACTTCTTTTTTATACCGGGTTTTATAATATCTTTTAAATAAACTACGCCGTATATCCTGTTATCTTTAGCCACCACCAATGGAGTACCACCTTCTTTGGCTACTTCCTCAACTATTTTATCTAAGTTTTTTGGTATACTACCACCAAAGCTTGATACATATTTTTCTATTGCATCTGAAGAGCCTTTTCTATAGTGTTCATTTTTTGTATCTACGCCACTTATCCTTGTTGATGCGTCAAACTCTATCACTTTGTAATCTTTTAAATCTATTGATAAGTTGTATTTTGCTTTTGTAAAAGCGTAGATACTTTTACCTTCAGCAGTAGTGTCTCCTATAGAAGCCATATGAGCTACCATAGCCAACTCTTCTTCAGAAACACCTTCTACTGGTATAAGCTTGTAGGCTTGTCTATCACCGTATGTTATGGTACCTGTCTTATCTAAAAACAAAACGTTTGCATCTCCAGCAGCTTCTATGGCTCTACCAGATAAAGCTATTATGTTTTTCTTAAATAATCTATCCATACCAGCTATACCTATGGCCGGCAAAAGGGCTGCTATTGTGGTTGGGGCTAAGCATACAAACAAAGCCACAAGCACCACCAAAGATACTACAGAACCCTTGTTGGTAGAATATACACTATAGTAAGAAAGAGCTCTAAAGTTTATAACTACCACCAAAAATACTATGGTAAGAGATATAATGAGTATCTCAAGGGCAATTTCGTTTGGAGTTTTTCTTCTTTTGGCCCCTTCTACCAAAGATATCATCTTGTCTATAAAGGTCTCCCCAGGATTTACGCTTGCAACAGCCACAGCGCTACCAGAAACCACCTTAGTCCCTGCTGTAACAGAAGATTTGTCTGTACCAGACTCTCTTATAACTGGAGCCGATTCTCCTGTGACTGCAGACTCGTTTACCAACAAAACACCTTCTATCAGCTCTCCGTCTATGGGTATGATATCATCTTTTTCTAATAAAAATAAATCACCTTTTTGAAGTGAAGAGGCTGGGATTTTTTCGTAGGTTTTATCGTTCTTGTTTTTTAGCTTTTTAGCAAAAAGATTTGATTTTGCCTCTCTAAGAGATTTTGCCCTTGCTTTGCCACGAGATTCTGCTATAGACTCTGCAAAGTTAGAAAATAACACCGTAAGCCAAAGCCATAAGCTTACGTTGGCGCTAAACCAAGCGTGATTGTTGTTTGTGGCTAAGTCGTAGAAAAAATCAAATGTGGTGATTGTACTTCCTATTTCTACCGAAAGCATCACGGGATTTCTTAAAAGCTCAACAGGGTTTAGTTTCTTGATGGAATTTATAGATGCTTCTTTTAGTATGTCTTTGTCAAAGATGCTTAGCTCTTTCTTTTTCATAGAGTAACTCCTTCCAACATAAGCATATGTTCAAGTATAGGACCCAAAGAAAAAGCCGGTAAAAATGTCAAAGCACCCACTACTATGATAATGAATACAAGCCATACACCAAAAACCAAAGTATGCGTTGGAAGTGTGCCAGGGCTTGGTGGTACATGTTTTTTAAGGGATAAAGACGAAGCCATGTAAAATACGGCTATAATAGGGATAAACCTACCTATCAACATTGCTAAACCTGTGGTGATGTTGTAAAATACGGTATTTGCATTTAAACCAGCAAAAGCGCTTCCGCTGTTGTTAGAAGTTGATATATAAGCGTATAAAACCTCGCTTAGCCCATGAGGTCCTGGGTTTGACATAGAAGATAATCCCCATTTTGTATAAAGGGCTAATGTGGTAAGCAATAAAGCTGTTATTCCAGATACCAATGTTATGACAACAGAAGACCACATTTCTCTTGATTCTATTTTTTTGTTTAAATACTCAGGGGTTCTACCTATCATAAGCCCTGCTACAAAAACAGCTATTATTACCATAGCTATCATCCCATAAAGCCCAGATCCCACCCCACCAAATATAATCTCGCCAAGAGAAATCAAAGACATCGGCACCAATCCACCTAAAGGTGTAAATGAATCAAGCATAGAGTTTACAGCACCGCAGGAAGTAGCGGTGGTAATACTTGAAAACAACACTGTGCCACCTATACCAAACCTCAACTCTTTTCCTATAAGGTATGGACCTTCTATGCCAAGCTTTTTTACTATGGGATTGCCAAACCATTCAAAATAATACTGAATACCCATAAACAGCATCAACACAAAAAGCATTACGCTGTATAAAAACCATCCTTGTCTTTTATCTTTTATCATATACCCAAATGTAAACACCAAAGACGCTGGTATTAGGATTATAAGAAAAGCCTCAAAAACGTTTGATAGCGGAGTTGGGTTTTCAAAAGGATGGGCAGAGTTTGCGTTGAAAAAACCACCACCGTTGGTTCCTAAAAGTTTTATGGCTTCTTGAGAAGCCACTGGACCCATGGGAAGCGTTTGTGTGGTAATTATATTTTTGCTATCTTTATAAGGCTCCAACAGTTCTATGGTTTTATAATGAGAGAAATTTTGTATAACTCCTTGAGATACCAAAAACAAAGCACTAAAAAAAGCTACTGGTAAAAGCACATATAAAATCGTTCTTGTAAAATCCACATAAAAGTTTCCAAGGTATATGGTATTTTTCCTGGCAAAAGCCCTTATCAGCACCAAAGCCACCACGATACCGCTTGCAGCTGATAAAAAGTTTTGAAGTGCAAGACCAGTTATTTGAGAAAAATACGTAGCTTGAGTCTCACCAGCATAAGCTTGCCAGTTTGTATTTGTAACAAAACTTACCGCTGTATTAAAAGCCAAATCCCAGCTCATGTTTGGTATGTGGTATTGATTTAGAGGAAGGTATTTTTGAAATAAAAGCGTTAAAAAAAGCACCAAAAACCCTAAAAAATTAAAAGATAACAAAGCATAAAGATACTCTTTCCAGTTCATCTCTTTGGATTCGTCAATGCCAAGTATTTTATAGATAGTTTTTTCTACATATCTTATAGGTTTTAAAGACGGATGCACACGGCCTTCATATATATCTGCCATATATTTTCCTAAAATAGGAGA
This sequence comes from Hydrogenobaculum sp. Y04AAS1, assembly GCF_000020785.1. Taxonomy (NCBI): domain Bacteria; kingdom Pseudomonadati; phylum Aquificota; class Aquificia; order Aquificales; family Aquificaceae; genus Hydrogenobaculum; species Hydrogenobaculum sp. Y04AAS1. Next base: position 652,287 of record NC_011126.1, on the reverse strand, counting down.
GATGATGGTTAGTATGCCAAAAAACAAAATAAAGCTAAAGATATCTAAAAATATATTCATTGTTAAACCTCCAAAAGACATAGTTTAAAGCTATTTTTGTTTTTTAATCTATGATTTGAATCTTCTGTTGAAAGAAATATTGAGATTGTCAGCATCAAGGAGAGTGATAAAATCAGCACACTTAAAATGCCTATCAAAAGCAGGTTCACCGCATATAACAGCACCAGCTTTTAAATAGCTTTGAATAAGAGAAGGTACAAAAACCTTAAGATCCTTTACATCAATGTTTATGTTATCAACGGTCTTTACATAGTTTTCAAAGTTTTTTATGCGAAAATCCGGCAACGGAAACACCATTTTGTTTTCAAACTGTTTTAAATATTTGTAGGCAAACACTATCTCAAATATATTTTCTGTTTGGACACTTGAACACCCAAATACATATTTAGCATCCACTAATTTAGCGTAGTAAGCTATGCCTTTCCAAAGAAGGGCTATGATGGCACCGCTTCTATAGTCTTTATGTACGCTTGCTCTTCCAATTTCTATTTTTGTAGCTTTTAAAAGCTTTAAACTAGATATGTCAAATTCGGTTTCCGAATAAAACTTGTTGCTAAAACTAGAGGATATAATCCTATAAGTACCTACAACGTCTTGGGTTTTGTTGTCTATTATGATAATGTGATCTGCTATAAAGTCAAATTTGTCTATATCTATTCTAAAGAGTTTGCTTTTGTTTAGAAGCTCTTGATAAAATACTCTATGTCTTAACTCAAGGGCTTTTCTTAACTCTTTAGAGTTTTGGGCAGTCTTTACAGTAAAACTTCCTACTTCAAATCTAAAGTTAATTTTTGGTTTGAAAGCTTTTAAACGAAAACCATAGGTTTTTTGCGACAGTGTCCCTATCATACCAACCTCCTTTGGTGCCTTTAGTAAAGCTCTATCACCACTCTCTCAAAACCAAACTTTTCTTTTAGCTCTTTTTTCATAGTCCTTATCTTCTCTCTTATCTCTTTTAAAGGTGTATTTTCTAAAGCTTCCAAATCTTGTTCCCTTAATCTAGCATACATTATATTTTTACTGGGCACAAGACTCCAGACGTGTATAGATTTTATCATTATCTCTGGGAAATGCTTTCTTATAAAGCTTTCTAACTCTTCTAAGTTTACGTACTCTGGGGAAGATTCCATTAAAATATCTATAGATTTTGACAAAACTTTGTAAATAGGATATATAACACTAAGGCCCACCAATATACTCATTATCGGGTCAAATATGTAGTTTCCAGTAAGCTCTATTAAAACAGACGACGCTATAACACCCACAGAACTAAGCCCGTCCATCAATACCCTTAAAAAAGCCCCTGCTATATTAAGACTGTGTCTTGAGCCAATATAAAGTATCACTATACCAATTATATTTACTATAAGACCCAAAATAGATATCCAGAAGACACCTCCAGCGTTTACATATTCAGGATGCAAAAGCCTTTTGAACGCGTGTAGAAATATCATTATTAGGAAAAATCCCGCAGTTATGCCGTTAAATAAAGCCGATAGTATCTCAACCCTGTAGTATCCAAAGGTTCTTTTGGGGTTTGGAGGCTTTTTGGATAAATACATAGCAAAAATCGCCAAAGCCTGCCCCGATAGATCCATAAACATATAAACTGCATCAGACAACAAAGCTAAGCTGTTGAAAGCATAGCCATAATAAACTTCTAAAAGAAAATCTAAAAACGTTATAGTAAAGACAAAATAAAGCCCTCTCCCAAGATTTTTCTCATTCATTTTTTATATCCGGCGTAATAGAGTATAAAGCGGATAGTATGGTAGAGCCGTTGTTTATTATTACCGAAAATGCAGGATTGCCAGAACCCAATATACTTATAGCCATTCCAAGCGTATTTACAGTAAAATTAAACTTTATGTTGTTGTTCACCACTTTCATGGTATCTTTTGATAGTTTTATCGCTTTATATATTAAGTTTAAATCTTCTTTTACAAGCACCACATCAGCTACATCTATAGCCACTTGAGAGCCATCGCCCATAGCTATCCCTATGTCTGCTGCTGACAATGCCACAGAGTCGTTTATCCCATCTCCCACCATAGCCACTTTATAGCCTTCTTTTTTAAGTTGTTCTACATACTTAGCTTTTTCTTCTGGAGACACTCTTGCCCTAAACTCTTTTATGCCTACTTCTTTGGCTATAGTTTGAGCTACTTCTTCGTTGTCTCCGGTTAGCATAACGATTTTTATGTTCATATTGGTAAGTTTTTTTATAATCTCTTTTGCTTCTTCTCTTATAGTATCTTTAAAAGCTATCAAACCAAGTATTTTTTTGCCTTTAGAAAGATACAACACTGTTTTACCTTCATCGTGTTTTTCTTTTACCAAGTCTTTTACATGTTTTGATATAGATATCTTATGATTAACCATATATCTCGAAGAACCAAGTTTATACTCTTCGTTGTTTAATTTTGCAGAAATACCTAATCCTATATCGTAATCAGAATCTTCTCTTTCGTAAAGTTCAAGGTTTTTTTGTTTGGCTAAGTTTACTATAGCATCAGCTATGGGGTGTTTTAACCTTTGCTCTAAGGAAGCGGCTATTTTTAAAAGCTCTTCTTGGGATAATTCTTCTCCCAACGGTACTATATCTGTAATAATAGGCTCTCCTTTGGTGATGGTGCCGGTTTTATCGATAACTATACAGTTTATATTGGATAGAGCTTCTAAAGACCTACCGCCTTTTATTAGAACTCCATGGTTTGAGGCTTTTGATATAGAAGAAGCTATGGCTATTGGTATGGAAACTCTTAAGTTTGTATTGTAGTCTATTGTTAAGATGCTAGAAGTCTTGGCTAAGTTTCTTGTTATGAGTTGGTTTGCTAAGCCTATACTCAATATAGGTAGTACCGTGGCATCGGCTAGTTTGTTAAACCTATCGTAGATTGCTGGTTTTTGATCCATATATGACTCTACCATGTGGGCGATTTTTGAGATGATGGTATCAGCGCCTTTTTGCTCCACTCTTATATAGATTTTTCCGTCTACAACGTTTGTGCCGGCATATACTTTAGCACCAACCTCTTTTAACACAGGTTTATCCTCTCCGGTTAGCACTGATTCGTTTACAACCGCTTTGCCTTCGTGAACTATGCCGTCTACTGGTATTCTACCACCAGCGTAGACAACTACTATATCTCCTATAGATATCTCTTCTATAGGCACTTCTATCTTTGTGCCGTCTTTTTCTATGTAAGCGGTCTCACCATCTACATTTAGTAAATCTTCTATAGAAGCTCTAGCTTTTTGATTTAATTTATCCTCAAGGTAATCTCCTAATCCTATGAAGAGATTCATTATGTTGGATGATAAAAGCATATTTCTTTGTATGGTTATGCCAAGGGCTAGAGAGTCTAAAAGCTGATATGAAAGCCTACCCTGTAAAAGATTTGTTATCGCGCTTTTAAAAGAAGGTATTGAACCAAATATGGTAATGGCTTTAACAAATGGATTTGGAAAAATAGGTGCCAAAGAAAGCAACCCTCCTACCGCTCCCAATACCATTCTAAGTTTAGACGGGTTTTCTTCTTTTGGTTTTGGTTTTGTTTTGTAAGATTTTAATATACCAAGTATAATGTCAATAGGCGTGTTGTTTATAAGCTCTAAAAATTCTTCTATATATATTTTGTTTGGATCGTAAGATATCGATAGACTACCAGTAGTTTTATTTAACTTGGCATCTATGATACCCTCTTGGGATTTTATAAACTCTTCTATAGTTTCCTTGGATACATCAAGGTATTTTAGATAAAAAGAATTTACCCTTATTCTACCGTAGGTCTTATGTTTTACAACAAGTGTTTTCATGATTGCTGTTCTGGAGATTGCAATGTTTTTTGGTTTAACCTATTCATAAGCTCGTTTATCTCTTCTTGAACTCTCATAAGCTCCTGATGTTCTGATATTTTATGTATCATATAAAAGCCGAATACTCCAGCAAACATCCCAAGTCCAAAAGATGTATACTTGCTGCAGACTATATCACCTAACTTTGACCACATGTCTATTCCTCCTTATAAAGATGATTTTAGCTTTTCTAAAAGCTCTTGTTGTTTTTGAAGAAGCGTAATCTTTAGCTCTATTTCTTTTTTGAGTTCAGATTTTGCTTCATGGACTATATCTTCCACCACTTCCTTTTTGGCTTCTATTGAAGCGTTTAACCACTGCCCAAAGCTTATGCCTTCTTTCGTAACACCTACTAAAACTGGCTTAAACTCTTCTAAAGCCTTTCCAAGTACATATATAGCGGCCACGGTACCAAGTCCCCAGGTAAAGTACCTTCTCGAGAAGCATCCGATAAGATTTTCAAACATATATACCTCCTATAAAAGTTTTATCACAAGCTTATTAAACAACCAATTTACCCATATGAACCTGATAGTACCTATTCTAAAACCAAAATCAACGGTGTATAAAATAAGCTTCAAAACGTCTGATTTTATAGTCCTAGATATAAAAGGATGTAAATCTGTGAGGCAAACTGTTTCACCTAGTGGTTTTAACTCTTGTTTTTCTAAGAATTCCTGAAACTCATCATAATACAATATCTCTTTAGATTCTATTTTTAAGCTTTTAGTACGGTAATTTACAAACACATTTTCTTTTCCGAAAAGCTCTTTTAAAACTTTTACAAAAGCTTCGTTGTAAACCACATCGCCTTTTATTCTTATTCTGTTATGAGAAAAAGAAATATCCTCTATTTTCATACCAAGTAAGATATAGCTCCTAATCCCATCCTATCTAGTACAATGTCTTTTGCTACATTAAAAGCGATGCCCTCCAGTCCCCCTCCTACATTTAACATTAACTGGAAGGCAAATAGTAAATTTATTTCATCACCTTTTGTCTCTACTTTAAAGCCGTTTTCTTTTAACACTTTTTTTATCAAGGGCAATATGCTTTCACATTTATAACAACTTATTGTTATGCTATCGGTGAAAGGTTTAGATACAATCTTTTCGTCTTTTAACGTTTTTCTCAAAAGGTCGTATACCACACCGTGATAGACTTTTTTTACTTTTAGCCTTATCCTGCCTTCTTTTGCACTTACTATCTGCACCTTTTTCATATTTTTTATCTTAACCAACTTTTGTTAAGATTCAGTTAATTTTTTTAATTTTCAGTATGATATATATCAGTTACTTATAAAAGCCCAAACGCTTTTATTTTGTTCTTTGGCAAGGGTTTTTATATAACCAAGCATCTTTTTATAACCAGAATAACCTTTGGTAGCAATGGCTGATTGTTTAAACTGCTCAAAACCGGAAACTTTTAGCAAAGATGTTGGTGTATATAGATTTTTAGAAGATGGAATATAAGAGCTATCTTTGGAATCCTTTTTCATATGTTTTTCTAACCATTTTTTGTTTACGTAATGCCCTGTAGCGCCAGCTTCTCGTCTTAACAATGTGTAGTTGTTACAGTATCCTGGATTGAAAGCCACCTTTACATCTGGTTTTACGGCTTTTATAGGACTAAAGTTTGGTTTATCTGTCCATATGCCAGATATAACTGGTGTAGTTTGGTCAAAAATAGACATAGGTGGTATTCCAAGCACTTTTTCTATTGTTTTTACTATGTTTATTTGAGAGTAATGTTTTGTGGATATATAACCTGATTTTACCCATGGGCTTAAGACCACTGCAAAAGTTCTATGAGCGTCTATGTGATCTGCTCCAGATTGGGCATCGTCTTCGGTGATAAATATAGCCATATGCTTCCAGTAAGGCGTATGAGATAGATATTCTATAATTTTTGCGGTAGCATAGTCGTTGTTAGCTACGTAATACTGGGGTGTGTAATAGCATGGATGAAGCCCAGCAGTGTGATCATCTGGAAGCCATATGTAGGAAAATTTTGGCATCTTGTGGGTTTTAAACCATTTTATTGCAGCGTCAGCTCTAAACGTGTCTAAGATAAAGCGGTTCCACCCGGGGAATGAGTAGCCTATATGTGGCTTCATAGCTTTTGGTATATCACCCCATCTATTTCTTGATACAAACTCTCCAAAATCTTCAAAACTTACATGATGAGCCAATAGATTGTTAAATAGATAAAGCTTGTAAGGGTAAGATATCCAAGGATTTGACCATTCTCCAAGCTTATCTAAATTTTCGTATATAGCAAAAGGATTGTCTACACCATTTGGCATACCACCCCAACCAGTAGCGTAGCCAAAGGTAAGGGCTTGTGTCCAGCCTGGATTTTCAGCTAAACCTCTTCCAGAGTAGTACTCTTGCCATGTTCTTTCTACAAAATCAGATACACTTGCCCCAGTGGTCCATTGGTGTCCTTGGGCTGTTACTTCGCCGTCCGCATAAAAGTTTGCCATCAAAACGTAGTGATCTGCAAAATTAAAGAGATTTGGAAGCTCTTTTTTAGTGTATAAAGCTAAATTTGGGTCTGCCCATTTGCCAGCTCTTTTGTAAGTACCAAAATCCTCGTCAAAGGTTTTGTTTTCTCTTAGTATAAAAACCACATACTTTATATGCTTTCTTAAAAATTTAACTAGTTTATCTTGTTTTTTGATATCGTCAAACTTATCATATGTAAACAGCTCTTTTGTATAGTTTTTAATGTTTTTATCTATGTCTTCTAAAGAGATTTTTTGCAATATACCAGGCATTAAAATACCTATCCATTGATATTTTGTGTTTGGAAAAGAGCCAAGACCTTTTGCTGAGACAACGTAGATATTGTTATCTCCTACTTTCATAGCGCTTGGGTACCATCCTGTTGGTATGGCACCTATTAGTTTTTTGCTTTTAATATCAAAAATATTTATAGAGTTTGTGCCAGCGCTTGATACAAAAAGCTTATTATCTTCTTCAAACAAAGCGTTTGGATAAGAACCGGGTTCTTGATCTTTAAAAAGTTTATCTTTTAAAAAGCCCAAAAACTTGAGGTTTTTGGTATCTATGATTGCTATTTTGCCGATATTTGCCAAGCTTACATATAGTTTATCGTTTTTATAATATAGGTTTGTAGGATGAACGCCGGCAGATTCACTAGATTTGCCGAGCTTTTTACCTACGTATATTTTTTTGATAAATTGAAATGTATTTCTATCTATTACAGCTATGGCATTGTCTCCCCAAAGGCTAACAAATATATATTTTGGAGATAGTGCTATATCGTATGGATAAGCACCTACGTTTAAATATTTTATTTTATCGTTTTCATCTATTCTTGCTATTGCATTTGATAAAAGCCCAGTAGCGTATATATATTTATCTCCTTTTACAACAGCGTCAGGATAAAAGTGTCTCAAATCGTATCTAAAACCTTGATATATGTATGGATATTGATTTTTAGGAAACCTTTTGTAATGAAGGTATATTTTTTTCTCCAGTTTAAGGCTTTTAGGATAAACATCAAACACCAAGACATTGTCAGAAAATCCACCTGCTACATAAAGCTTGTGGTCTTTGTAATACATACCTTGATAAAAACTTTGATAGGGTAAGAATAAATACCTTGGATCTTTGGATGGATTTACCTCGTCTTTCCAGGCTTTTACTTGAAAAAGTTCTTGCAGATTTTTGTTGTACATAGTAATAGTCTGATAAGAGGTAGCGCCGTTTGTCAGTACAAAAATATGGTTTTTAGACACTACTACGTTTGTAGGAAAGTTGTAGGTATAGACATATTTCCCTACTGGTTTTATATCCCATCCCCAGGGGGTAAGATGATTTCCGACATCCTTTGCAAATCCTACACCAGCAAACAAGCTCATAGCAAGCAAAAACTTTTTCATACCTAATCTCCTTCGTTGAGTCTATAATGTACTTTTAAATCAAACGTTATAGGGCCTTTTGGTGGGGCAGGAAATTGTAAATGTTTTATTAGTTCTTTTGTATATTCATCCAATATAAAACTACCGCTGGAGTTTAATAAGCTAACATAATTTACTTTACCACTAGCTGATATACTGACTCTTATATAAACCGTACCAGAATCTCCTCTTTCTTTTGCTAAGGAAGGATAATGCTTGTGTTCTTCTATTATTTCATAAACCTTAGAAAGATATAAAGCTATCTGATCTTTTGTAGGTTTTGTTGAAGCTCCGGCGTTTTCAGATGAAGACTGAGTAGATTTAGACTGAGAAGCTACTGATGTTTCTTCGTTAGATTCACTCACTTTTTGATAGTTAGATTGTGTGGCAACGTCCTGTTTGACAGGTTTTTTTATTTGATAAGGTTGCGGTTCCGGGGGTGGTATTTTAGAAGCAATTGGTTTTTCAACAGGTTTTGGTTTTTCTACATGTTTCACTATATTATGTTTTATAATTTTTTTCTCTTTAGGCATTACGATTTTTTTCTCAACTGCTTTGTGCTCTATTGTTACATTTTTTTCCTTGTTTAACAGAATTGTGTTTACTAGATGTATTTTTATTTCTTTAGGCATTTTGTATTTATATATATCTATTTTAAGAAACGTTATTAGAAACATGGTTATAGAAGAAAATACAATCGCTAATATAAATGATATTATTTTATACTTTCTATCTTCAAAATAAATGCTAGTCATGATTGCTTATTTACAACAGATATATTTGAGATACCAGCCTGCTGAATGTGATCCATTACGTTTACTAAGGTTTGTACATTTGCATCTTTATCTGGAACTATATATACATTTATGTCTTTAGAATCTTTGACCTGCTTCTTGATATTTTGAAAATAAGATGTCAAATCATTTAAGCTGTATGGATACTTGTTTGAACCCACGTAAACTAGATTATTTTTTGTCAGATAAATTTTTACGTTTTCTACTCTTGGTAATGGATCAGTGTATTTAGATGCTGGTACACTTAATTGCTTTCCATTTAAAGAAATAGAGTTTATCGTCAAAAGCACAAAAAATGTTAGCAAAAACAACATCACATCTATCATTGGCACTATAAGTATTTCTTCTTTCTCTTGATGTTCTTCTTCCCAAAGATTGGCCATGTCAATTACCTCCTGCAAAGATTAGTTTAGCCTCTTCTTTTATATTTCTTATCATATCGTTTAACATCTTATAAAACACCAAATCCCAAAGAGCTAAACATATACCAAAAGCTGTAGCCACTAGAGCAAAACCTATGGATTTGCTTATAACTACTGGATTAGAAATACCCCTTTCTGCTAAATTTGCAAAAGATTCTATAAGGGCCAATATACTACCAAGAAGCCCTAACAAAGGTCCTGATGTAATTCCAAAATCTAATATCCACATACTATCTTTTAACTTAGTTATAAGTTTGTAAGCTTCTTTTTCTGAAGATCTGTTTATCTCTTTTTTTATTTTACTTATTTGAATAAACTTATAAACTATCACATAATTAGAAATTACAAATATCACAAACATTATAACAAATACCGCTTTATGAAACATCTCTAAGTCCATCTAAACCTCCTTTGCCACATTATACATTTTCATTGTTAATTTTCTGTTAAGAAATCCCATCCCTCTTATCCCTCATATTTGCATGAAAAAGAAGCCTTTAAAAATCTGCTTTTATAGAGCCATAAACTGTAAATGGAGCTCCTGGATAAGCTTGTACATAGCCTCCATTAACGCTGTAATATGAACCGCTTGATATGTATTCAAATTCATTGTACTTTTTGTTTGTTATGTTTAAAGCCGTTAGAGTAAGCTGAATATCTTTAAAATAAGGAATGCTTCTTGCGGTGTTTAGTATATCAAAAGATATAGAGGCATTCAAAGTATTGTAACTTGGCATTTTCTGAGTATCCGGAAGACCGGTGTTGTTGTTAAACATAGATTGAGAGCCTACGTATTGGAACCAGACAGAAGGCTTTGTTATTATGCCGTGTAGATAATTTATAAGATAAGAATAGCTTACACCTAAATTAAACAAAGTATCTGGTACATAAGAAACTGGTAGATCATTAGCGGATGTAATATTACCATTAACATTTGTGTATGTGTAATTTGGGAATTTGGCATCCTCAAAAGTGGCGTTTGTCCATAGATAAAGGTGTTTTATAGGATAATAATCTGCAAATAGATTTACACCCTTGTAAACTGATGTACCAGCACCGTCTCCTAGATAATTACCATTAGAGTCGTATATGGGATAAAATAAATTTGAAAATATCATATGAAAATAGTTGACACCTGCAAATATTTTATTGGCATACTTTAAGTTTTGTTTTAACACCTTAAAACCTATTTGATATTCCTGTGATTTTTCTAGATGTAGTTCTGAAGCTGGCACAGCTTGATATGGGCCTCCACCACCTCCGTTTTCTGGCACTTTATACGTCTCGGCATAGTTTCCATATACTGATATACCATCAATAATTTCATAATTTGCATCAAAAGAAGGCTCTAATTTAGTAAAGTTTGTGTGAGTAGAAGGATATTGAGCTTGGTTTCCATTAGGATTTAATTGGCAAGCTAAAGGAAAATCTGTGCAGGTTTCGTTGTTATAATCTGTTATAAAATCTACCCATCTTATACCAGGAGTAAATGTAAACTTGTAAAATTTTATAGTATCTTCTGCAAAGCTTGCTATATCTGTTTGGTTCCAATAGTTACTTCTATAATGTGCATTTGGTACAGTGGGACTTCCATAAATACCTGGTGCTAGTTCTACCGAAGGATTCCAAAAAGCGTTTCTTGAGTTGTAATTACTTACTAAATAGTATCCACCAAAAGCTATATTGTTATGGTATATGTTGTTTAGTTCAAACCATAGTTTATCGCCAAACACTTTATCGTATGGATTATTATACTCATATAGATTTCCTGGATTAGAACCAAGAGGATAACCAGTATAATGATTATGTCTTCTAAAGCCATATCTAAACCATATCATGTTGTGAAATTTTGTATTTTTATCGAAATTTAGGTTTAATTTTGAATATACAAGATCTAAGCCGTTTTGGTCTAACTTGTGAAGCACTGAAAAATCAGGTGCACTATAAAAACCAGTGGTGCTTTGACTTAAAAGAGGTGTGTTTGGTGTTCCATCTGCTGTAAGACCTTGCTGTGGAGATACTGGTATTGGTGGGTTTCTCCAGTAGTAAGACTGTGCTGCGTAAGCACCTATAGAAAAATCGCCGTCTCCATCTGCAAAAACTTTTTTAGTTTTGATGTAATAAGCGTAGTTGTGACCTGGATATCTAAATCCGTCCACAGAGGTTACATAGCTGTTATCAGCTCCCCAGCCTGCTGCTACAACTGTTCTCCAACCTTTAATATCACCAGTGTTAAAAGCTACAAATAAATTCCTTGAGTTAAAGCTTCCGTACGATAAATCAAAGAAACCACCCATATACTTTGATGGTTGTAGTGGTATAAACTGTATCTGTCCTCCTAAATCGTTGTACCATCTAGATTCTGGATTACCTGGCCCATAGATAACCCTTATACCTTGGATTAGATCTAATTGCGGTATTTGATTTGATTGCCATAAGCCCGTTGAAGGGTTGACTAGTGGAACACCATCAAAAGTGATTCCTAAAGATCCGTTGTCTATACCCGTGGCCCCAGTAAAACCGCCCCATCCTTGCCTTATGCCGTTTAAAACTATGGAAAATTTCCTAGAGCCATTTTCTCCAAAACTACTTATAGTAACACCTGGTGCGTAAGATAACACTTGGGAAGCGCTACCAGTAGGTCCAGCTACTTTAAGTTGGTCTTTTTTTATAACCTTTATAGTTTGCGCAGATTTGAATATCGTTTTATCTTTTAGTTTTAAGGTAGCTCTATGATATCTTTTTTCAATTTTCTTCTGTTTAGAAGATGCTTGTTGAGCTCCTACGTTGATCTGCCCTATGTTATAAACTGGAGCTGAATTAGATTGAGCAAAAGATACTCCACCGCTAAAAACAGCTAAGCTAAGCAGTATAGTTTTTAACTTTTTGGTAAGCATGTTTTTCCTCCTATTCAATTTCTTACCTTCAGATTATAATTGATTAATGTTAAAATATTATTAAGAAATGGTTAATTTTCTGTTAAGGAGTTTCTTGTGTTTAAAGTATAAAATGAGCTTAATGTTTAAACTCATCGTTTAAAACTTGCTTTATCTGCTCCATTAAATCAGGGACGTCAACGGTTGCTACTTTCCACACTATATGATAATCTACATCGGCATAGTTGTGAATCAACACGTCTCTCATACCAGCCATTTTATTACATTTAATCCAATATATTATGGCTGCTTGTTTTTCTTGGTTTTTCATAAAAGCGTCAAAAGAAATATTTTGTGTATGTTTTACTATAAGCTCACAGGTTTGCAAAATATCTATTAGATAGCCTCTATCTTTTTCAGAAAACATGAATTATTTCATTTTTAATGATGTTTTGCTTATAATGATTCCTCATGTGCTTTAGCTGGTTGCTGGTTATTATATCTACTTTTCTTTTAAAAGCCTTTTCAAGATACTCAATTAATTCTAAATAAGCATCAAGATCTATCCTTGAGTATTCAATCTCTACATATATGTCTATATCGCTGTTTTCTTTCTCTTTTCCTTTTGCCACAGAGCCAAAAAACCCTGCATGTGATACTCCAAATTTCTCATACAATTCATCTTTGTGCGTTTGTAAAAACTCAAATACTTGTTCTTTTAAATTTTGCTCTTTTATAGCTTGCATATAAAATAGTTTAAATAAAAATAGTTTTATGTCAAGTATAATTGTTGTTAGTATTTTATCTTCCCTCCCCTTCCCTTAAGCCCGCATGAAAAAGAAGCCTTTAAAAGTATGCCCTCAAACCAGCAGATACTGTTATAGGTGGCGCTACATAGTAAGTACCAGAAGTATCACCAGTTCCTATATAACCTATATATGTTTTGTTGGTAAGGTTTAATACGTTTAAAAAGCCGTAAAACTTTTTACCAAATATATTAAAGTCTCTTGATACATTTAGATTTGCCACTACGTATGAGGGGATTTCTTGTTTATTTGTTGAATCGCCGTATCTTGGGCCTTCATATATTAGATAAGGGAATATATCAAATCCATAAAGCTTGTAGTCTAAGCCGAGTTTTCCCATATACTTAGGTGTATTTGGAAGCTGGTTTCCAGCCACGTTTAGAAATGTCCCAGAAGAAGAATAGTATCCGTTGTCAAATTTTGCCCTATTGTAAGAAAAAGAGCTTATTAAAGTTAGGTTTTTTATAAGATTACCTAAGACTTCCAGTTCACCGCCGTAGGCTTTTACTTTACCTACGTTTTGGGGATATGTAATATTTGGGTTGTTTGGCTCTGCAAAGTCTACGATCTTATTTTTGTAATCTACATAGTAGATGTCTGGTTTTATTAAAAATTTGCCGAGTGTTATATTAACACCAGCATCGTAAGAATCAGCTTCTTCTGGTGATAAGTTGTTGATTATTTCTTGTGTAGTGGTTCCTGGTGGTGAACCTTGATAACTTTCTGGAACTTGGAAGTTTTTTGCATAGTTGAAATATGGATAAAGGTATCTATTTATCTTATAACCTATGTTGATACTTGGTAAAAATTTTCTATAAGTTTTTACATAAGACTCGCTTGGGATTATACTAAGAGGATAGTTGTATATATCATCGTCTGGAAGATATGGTAAGTTATTGGTATTAAACTCTTTATAATCTCTTTTTACTTGAGCGTATTTTAAACCTAGTTCAACATCAAAACGATGAAAATCTTTTAGATCAAATATAGCATAGGGTGTTTGAGTGGTGGTGTACACTTTATCTATATATCCGTAGTAGTTAAAAGTTGTGTTGTAATTGCCGTTTTGGAAGTTGTTTAGCTTAAAGTATGGTTCAAAGTTTTCTAAATCTGCCCTTTCATACCAAAAACCAGCGGTTACTTTGAAAGGATTTTTATGAAAAACCGCTTGGGCTATAAAACCAGGTCTTTTTGTATAATTGTATGAAATACCGTAATTTATGTAGTTGCCCTTGCTATTGTAAGATGCAGAAGTTCCTGACCCTCTACCTCTCCAGTAATAAGGCTTTAAATCGACATAGAAGTTTTTACTTACATCAAAGCTTATATCTCCTCTAAATTCATAGTTTTGATATGGGTTATGAAAAAATTTGTAATAGTATTGATCTATGGCTGGATTACCAGTGAGACTACCGTTGTAATCAAAATCTTTGTAAGCACTCAAGTTTTGGGCTTGTTGGTAGCTAAGACCTCTATAATAGTAATTTACCTGATCGTTTTCGTCCATGTAAAAATCTATATGTAGTCTATTTAAATTTGCTACCCAGCCAAAAGCTACGTGGTCCCTAAACTTAGGATTTTGACCTGGGCCTTTCCACTTATCAGCTTGAGCATGAGAAAATGATATAAAAAACTTTGAGTTCATAAGGGGCAACAATCCGCTATCCAGTCTTACAAAAGATTTTTCAAAAGCATAAGAGCCAAATATTTGCTCTAACTCTAAGCCAAGCTTATCTTTTGGTGGTATCGTTCTTAAAGCTATTCTACCACCTAAATCTGAGTAGAGTGGGCTTGCTTTCCCAGTACCACCTCTTGTGATAGTTTCAGCTTCTAAGTTTTCCAAATCCATATATTCGTTTGGATATAGAGCGTAGTTTCCGGAGTCCATAAGTGGCATGCCATCTATTGTCAATCCTATTTGGTTGTTGTTGAAACCTCTTATAGTTATCTGTCCTCCAGATAAACCGTAAGGATCTTGAGTTTGAAAGTTTACTGAAGGAAGAAGCTCAAGGGCTTGAAAAACGTTTCCACCACCAGAAGACGTAAGCTTATTTATCAATGGTTTTTCCACTTTTTCCTTGGCTTTTGTATATTTTTTAGTTTTTACTAATTTGCTTGGGGTGTTTTCTTTGGTCTTATGTGCATTGACTTCTACATTTAGAAGCGGTGTCTCTGCGAATGCAAAGCTTACCATTGCTAAACTAAAAATACAAGCTAACCTAATCTTCATAAATCCACCTCCTTAATAATTTCATTTTATTTTCATTCTGTTAATTTTTTATTAATATTTGTTTTTTATTAATATTTGTTAGAAAATTTTTATACTTTTATCTTGCAGAGCACAAACAATATTTATCGGCTCAATCACAAAATATTTTAGCCATCTTAACCAAAAATTAACTTTATTGCTTTAATTTAAAATTCAAAGGAGGTGCAGTGCCATGGTTAAAGTGTTTGATGAACTTAAGCATTTGTTGGAAGAAGGTGAGGAAATGTTGCTTTCTATTTTTGATAACGGTAACTATCACGTGTTAGCATACAATAAAGTATACAACCTGCTATTTTACTTCCAAGCGATGAAACTTGGCTTTGACGGGAAATATCAAAGGACTTTTGAAGAGATAGTGAGTCCTTCCACCCTTAAGGACAAACTTGGTCATCTATTGGCTCCAGAGGCTTTGGAGTTTTTAGAAAAAAACTTGCAAGAAAAATACACCTATGCAGATTGAACAAGCCCTAACGCTCTTAGAGCCAAGCTTAGAAGTGTCTATAGAAAACGAAGAAGAGTTTTTGGCTTTTGAACAGATGATAAACGCAAGTTTTGACTGTTTTTTGGTAAGTGTGGATAACAATGTTTTTTACGATACTAAAAGCCTAAAAACACCAGCCTACGCAAAGGTGTATAAAGTGGATTGTAATTTCTACAAAGCCCTCGTTGGAAAGACAGAGGATATAAAGATATTGCATCCAAAGCTAAACAAAGTATGGATATCTCCCACAGACACGAGGGCAGATTTTGCAAAGGTTTTAGAAGATATAAAAAGCATGGAACTAACGGGGTTTTTGGAGGTAAAATCCAAGTTTTTAGAGGTGGATGGCTATATTTATTTTAAAAATGGGGATGTTGTAAATGCAAAGTTTGGTGATCTTGACAAAGAACCTGCTGTTAGTTTTTTGATAAGCAAGATATCTGATAAGGTGGTCACCATGAACTTTTACAAAATCCCCGAAGAACTCGTGGATATCTATGCTGCCAGACATAAGCTTTTGTTTGTAAAAGAAGAGGATGAGATCACAAGCCTTGATTTTGATGTAAACCTCAAAGAGTTCTTAACTCAAGGTTTGTTTCCAAGCGGATACTTCCATATCTATGTAAAAAACGACAAAAAATTGTTTAGCATAATAAACGATGAGATGGTGGAAACTCTTGAGATATACGAGCCGTTTTTCTTATCGGTGTTTTCTTTGGAGTTTGTAGAAGGTTGTATTGATATCGTCAATTTTATTAAAAGCTACAAACCAGTAAACGTTTATGCAAAACCCACCAGTGCCGATAAAAACTTTGTGTTTTTCTGTCCTATGTGCTGGAATACTATAAACCAAGATGATATTGCATGTCCTCATTGTGGTTACAATCTGGAAAACTTCATCAAACTCCCCTATGAGACCAAGCTCATCATCGCCCTAAACCATCCGATAGCAAATTATAGGATCACCGCTCTAAATGTAATAAAATCAAAAAACTTGAGTATGGCAAAACCCTTTATAAGAGACATTATATTAAAAGAAGACAATCCCTTTGTAATACAATCTGCTATAAACACCCTCTTAACTTTGGATGAAAATGCCTGCTCGTTTTTTAAGCATGTGCTTGAGATCCACGAGTACACAGTCGTAAAAAGATACATAGAGGATGTTTATAGGAGGTATTGTGTATGAGGGCTGTATTTGTAAGCAAAGATTTTTCACAAATAAGTGTAAAAGAGTTTGAAAGTATAGAAGAGTTTAGTGAAAATGTAACAGATGACTATGAGTATTTTATGTTAGAAGACATCAACAGCGCGCACAAGGTTCTGTGCCTAAAACCCACAAGGCTTGTCAGAGAAAATTTGGAGCTTTTAAGGCTTTTATTTAAAAAGCAAGTCATTATGTTTTATCAGCCTATTTTTTCCAATAAAGATGGTTTTGTGTATGCCTACGAAGCTCTTCTTAGAGTGAAAAACGGAGATAGCTACATATATCCAAAAGAAGTTTTTAGCATAGCCAAAGAGATGGGTATAGACTATAAGCTTGATGCTATATGTAGAGAACAAGCTATAGCCCAGTATCAGCAAAAAGGTTTAAAGCTTTTTATAAACATAAATCCAAACTCTTCAAACAGTGGATTTTTTAAAAGAGGCTTTACTTTAAACGTTGTACTTCAAAACAATCTAAAACCCCAAGATGTAGTACTTGAGCTAACCGAATCAGAAAAGATAGACGATATAGATATGTTAAAAGAGACGATAAAATATTACAAATCCGTAGGTTTTAGTATAGCCTTTGATGATTTTGGTACAGGTTATAACTCTTTGAATATATTGAGCCACATAGAGCCAGACTATATAAAATTTCCTATAGAGCTTATAAATGGTATAGCACGGTCAAAACTAAAGTGGCAGATAGTAAGGGGCATCATGGATATGGCTATAAAAAACGGCATAAGAACCATAGCTGAAGGCATAGAAACTAAAGAGGATTTAGAGGTTGTTTTAGAGCTTGGTATAGACTACTCTCAAGGGTTTTTGTTGGCAAAACCATCACCCTCCAAAGAGCTACCAAAAGAAGGTATCATGCTTTTAAGGAACATCATCATCAAGAAAAAACTAAACTCTGTAAAAGATAGGTACAGCATAGCCAAAGAGGACATTGAACCTATAAGGGTTATAAAAGGGGCACCTGAGATAAAAGAGCTAATAGATATCATAAAGAAAAACGATTTAAAATGGTTATATTTGGAAGATTTTGATATTGCAATAAGTGAGAACTGTATAAAGAGAATGCTAAATGCCTTCAGTGAAAATCTATTTTACTATAAACCCATAGATTACTTTTTTGAACACGTTGATTGCCATTATGTACACCCAGAGAAAATAGATATTCAAGACAACATACTTCACGCTTACAACTTAGCTATAGAAAAGGGCTTAGAGATCATGATAGTTAAGAACAAGGAGATTGTAGGGGTTTTGACAAAAGCAAAGATATTGGAAAAGCTCTTTGATACATTCTACAAAATCACCCTTTATACAAACCCTCTAACGGGATTGCCAGGTAATGTGATTATAGAAAAAGAGATTGAAAATGCCATAGAGCAAAAAATAAACGCCTATGTGGTTTATATAGATATAGCAAACTTCAAGCCCTTTAACGATGCATATGGCTTTTTGGCTGGGGATATGATGATTAAGAAATTAGCCCAAACGCTCCAAACCTTTGCCTTTAACTACGATGCTTTCGTGGGGCATATAGGGGGAGATGATTTTGTGGTGATTTTCAAAAATGTAAAGAATATAAAACAAGTTTTAGAAATGCTTTATCAAGAAGCCCAAGAGGCTTTGAAGGAACTTTACAAAGGAGAGGACATAAAAAGAGGTTATTTTGTATCAAAAGATAGAGAAGGAAACATAAAAGAATTTCCAATAGCGACTATCTCTATGGCCGCCACAAGTACTCTAAACTACAAGAGCTCCCAAGAGATATCAAAAAGGTTGGCAGAGCTTAAAAAAGAGTCCAAAAAACTTCTAAAACCTGTGGTAGAAGAGTCAAGCGAAGCGCTTTTGGTACAAACCACTTAAGGACTTGTATATGAAAAACAGCTCCTCCATATTCTTTTCCAAAGAAAAGCGCTCTTTTATAAAGCCTTTTATTTGGCTTTTATCAAGATACTGGTATGTTTTTGATAAAATGAGTAGATTTTTTATAAACTCTTCTTTTGAAGAGGCAAGATAATTTTTATAATAAACAATCTCTGGAAACGATACATCCTTGTAAGCCACCACTGGAAGCCCACAGGCCTGGGCTTCTATTATAGAATAGCCAAAGGTATCGGATTTGGAAGCACTGACAAATATATCAGATGCCTTGTAAAGCCCTGCCAGGGTTTTTTTGTCTTTTATATAATCAAAAACCGTAAAACCCCTATCTAGTATTTTATTTATATGCTTTTTGTCTGGTCCATCCCCTACTAAAATTAGATGAATTCTGTTATCTAAGCTATATACTGTTTTAAATATATCTAAAAGCTCTAAAAAGTTTTTATCTTTGGAAAACCTTCCCACATATATAAGCGCTATTTTACCTTTTAAAGCGTTTTGAAGGTCTTTGTCTGGTGCTTGGTTTTCAAAAAACCTAACATCTATACCATGATAAACCACCTCTACGTTGTATAAGCCCAAAGTATTTAGATAATCTTTTACATAAAAAGAAGGAGCTATTATCAGATCCATATCGCTGTAGGCTTTGTAGATATATTTTCTGGTCATCTTTGATACTACGCTATCTTCTTTGTTTAGTTTGAGAATGTTTGATAGACTTTTCTCCAAGTTAGAATGAAAAAAACCAATCATCCTAAAATTAAGCTTTTCTTTTAATTTTTTTATAAAAGATGGTAGTAAAAATAACGATCCTATTTCTACGATATCTGGCTTTTCGTATTGGATAATGTTTGCTATCTTTTGGTGGTTGACAAGAAGCCTATACTGTTTCCAAACCAACATGTAAGGGGATTTGATTTGATATATCTTGCTATGGTTTATATAATTAATATTATCTTTTTTGCCAGGTACTATCAGAACATGCTCAATATCTTTGTCCTTAAAATACTCTATCTTGTTGTTTATATAGGTTTTTATACCACCGCTTTTATCTGAATAAAAATGCGTTATATCTAAAAGTTTCATGCAACGCTTTCTTCTGAAAACTCTATACTCCTTACTTTGTTAAAAGATAACAAGTTTATCATCTCCAACAAAAGCTCTCTCTCGTCTAAGCTATGGGCATAATCTATAGCTCTTTGTTTTATCTCTTTGTAATAGAAATGATCCTCTAAGAGTTTTTTTATGAGGTTTGCATACTCTATTGGATTGTTTTGATTTATTATAAAGCCGTTTTCTTCATGTTTTATATGTTCTTTTGCACCACCTTTATCTGGGACTAAAGGTACGATGCCACTGGCCATAGCTTCCAAAACCACGTTTCCAAAGGTTTCTGTGGTGCTTGGAAACAAGAATATATCTGCGCTGGCATAGGCTTTTGATAAATCCTCCCCCTCCAAAAATCCCGTAAACATAATCCTATCTTTGTAAACTTTTTCAAGTTCATACTTATATGGTCCATCCCCTACTATGGCAAACCTTAGGTTTCTCTCTTCTTTTAAAAGCTCAAAAACCTCTATAAACACGTCTAAATCTTTTTCTTTTGCAACTCTTCCTATATAGACAATCACTCTTTCTCCTCTGTAAGTGGGGTCAAAGTTTTTCCAAAAATCCTTATCTCTAAAGATGGGGTTAAATTTTTCCTTGTTTACACCTCGTTTGAAAATTACCAGCTTGTCCTCTTTTATACCGTAGTTTTTAAGCTTTTCATAGTAAGAAAAACTTGGGATCAATACCCTGTCTGACAAACCGTAGAAGGTTTTCATAAGCATTTCAGCAGCGTATTTAAAATAAGGCTCAGAGGTATATCTATAGGTGTATTCTGGAAAGTCTGTGTGATAAGCAGATACAAAAGGAATACCAAGGATTTTGGCTATTATAAGAGCGTAGATTCCTATAACCCCTGGGGTGGCAGCATACACGATGTCAAAATTTTCTGATTCTACATAATCTAAAAGCTCTAAAAGATTTGGTATATTTATGGTGATATTCTCATACTCTGGTAAAGCAAAAGAAATCATTGGTTTAAAGTTTTTAATATGACTATCTTCAATACATCTTTCGTCTGAGATTATAAACTTGATGTTTAGCTCCTCTTCTTTGGCCAAATCAAGAAGCTTTTGAGTGGTTTTAGCTACGCCGTTTATATCAAAAAATGTATCGGTAAAATATGCTACTTTGCCGTCAATGTGTTCTTCATTGAAAAACTCTTTGTAAAATCTCTTGGATGTGTTTTTCTCATCGGCTCTTTGTTTGTAGACAGATAGATAAGCTATATATGGAGCTAAAAATATAACGCTTCTTCCTATGTAAGCGCTTAGCTTATCAAAATCAAAGGATTTCATAGATTTTATTTGATTTAGCGTATAGGGTAATATGTTTGAGAAAAATTGAAATATGTTATCATGCTGATTTTCTGTCATAACACCTTTGAAGTTTACAACATTTTCTATGAAAGTGACTGCAGAGCTTTTGCCAAGTATAGAATCTAAGAAAGAATACTTTTGGGTTAGGTCTTTGTTTTCAAATAAACTATCCAGTAAAAACCCCAAGCTTCCAAGATTATAGCGTTTTTTCATGCCTTCTTTTGCTATGTTCATTACCATGTGTGTCAGTCTTTTTGGATTTCCATGATAGCCATCTACTTTCGTAGTTCCATTTTCTATGGCTTTCTTGAGATCTTCTACGCTGGAGCCTTCTGCTATAGTATATCCATAACCAAGATCAAGCCCACCATGGTCATCAGACCCACCGGTAAAAGCTATAAAATCTCTTTTTCTTTTAAAAAAGCCGTATTTGTTTGCAAGGTCTTCCAAATCTTTTTTGGTGTAAGATTTTGCTATCTTTTTTGTGATAATTGAAGAAGTTTTTGACCTTGTGCCATTTAGTATTTCCCAGTTGTCAAATAAAAGTAAAAACCTTTCTATATGAGTTTTATTAAGCTTTCCATCCATATCGTAAAGCGGATGAGCCAGTATATGGGTTATGTTGTTGAATTGAAGATAATCTACAAGTTCGTATATGTTGCCCCTTATATGCTGTATATCGTCGTGATGCTTTTGATTTATATCAATGGCTATAACGTGTACTTTGCATCTATCCTCTGGAAAGTATGTGGTTATTTCTTCTGATATGAAAACACCGGGAAGATGGGCTATCTCAAGACATCCGTCTATAGTATCATGGTCTGTGATGGTGAATAGCGTCATTCCTCTGTTTGACAAGATCTCGTAAAGCTTTTTGGGCTTGGTGTAGCTCTCGCCTATTTTTAGTTTTTCAGAAATGTAGCCACCCGGCCTGTTTGAAGCTTGAGAGTGAAGATGTAAATCTACCTTTATCATAAAACCTCCCTATAGCTATTATCTAATTTAATACATATGTGTTAATTTTTTATTAAGTTTTTTGCTTTTATAATATGATATAAACCATTTATTTGAAAATGTTCTTTTCTTGTATATTCCAATACTTTGAGGAGTTTATAAATTTTAGAAGGATTTTTAATGTCTACTGGATGAAGAGCTATCCTTACAACGTTTAGGGCTTTTAGCATAAAAAACATCTTATCAAAAGAAAAAATAGAAACATCTTCTATATAGCCCCTGCTACCAAAGCCCAAAACCGGTAAAAATATCTTTTTGTTTTCTTGAAGATTGTATATATACCTTCTATCGGTTGTAAATAAAAATCCTTTTTCTTTTAAAAGCTGTAATAACTCTTTTTTGAAAAGCCAAGCGGGTGCTATAAAGCCCTTTGGTGTTATATCAAGCTCTTTTAACATCTCAATTCCTTTATCAAGCCTTAGGCTAAGTTCATCCTCTAATAAAAACTCCGCTTCTTTATGGGTAAATATCTTCCTATAATCGTATTTTCCAAAATCCTTTGAGCTGTGAGTGTATCCATGAAGTATAACCTCGGCGTCTGTTGTAATCTCCAATACCTCGTTTTTAATATCTAAAAGCGTTTCTTTTTCGTGGTAAAAGGGAATAAGAAGAAAAGTTATATTGTCGAAGCCATTTTCAGCTAACAGTTCTTTTAGTTTAAAAATATTTTCAAGGTTTGAAGGGCAAACATCGTGAATTGATATATTTAAAAACTTATAGGTTTTTCCAAATAGCAAGATCTTATATCCTCATATAGTATTTTTGTTAGTTCTTTTCTATTGAGATAAGACGTTTGATACAGAGGGTTTAAGAAGAAAAGTTCAACTTCCATACTATCTACATTTAACAAGAAGCTTAAAAGATGCTTAAAAAGTTCCATATCTCCATAGTAAAATACGTAATCTCTACTGGATATAGCTATTGGTTTGCCGTTTATAGATTTATACTTTATACATATTGGTAATATTGGTTTTTGGGCTTTTAGCATGATCTCTACAAAACTACTTTTAAAAGGAAGAACATCATCACCGTTTGAAGTGGTGCCCTCTAAAAACACCACCACCTTAAAACCCTCTTCTAAAACAGATTTAAAAAGCTCCATATCAGAAAGTATGTTTGCTTTGTTCTTTCTATCTATAAATACCGCCCCTCCATATCTTGCTATATGCCCAAACAAAAACGTCTCTTGCACTTCCTTTGTGGATATAAAAACTGTCTCTACAAAAGCGCTCAAAACCACTATATCAATATAACTAAGATGGTTTGATACTATTATATAATTTTGAGAGTCTTTTATATACATGCCGTTTTGTTTTATATTTATGTTGAAGAATTTAATCACTAGCATAGAGAACAAAGAAGCATTTTTTACGAAAGCTTTCCTCTTTTCTTTTTGGTTTTTAATAAAAATATCTATATATAGAGATTTTAAAATAAAAGCTATGAAAAGCATTAGGAAAACAAGTATTTTGTAAAAAAACTTTACATATT
Source organism: Hydrogenobaculum sp. Y04AAS1 (assembly GCF_000020785.1). Classification (NCBI taxonomy): domain Bacteria; kingdom Pseudomonadati; phylum Aquificota; class Aquificia; order Aquificales; family Aquificaceae; genus Hydrogenobaculum; species Hydrogenobaculum sp. Y04AAS1. Next base: position 628,757 of record NC_011126.1, on the reverse strand, counting down.
TCATATCTTTATATTAAACTTTTATTTTTAATTTTTTGTTAATTTTAAAAGCCCCAAACGGGGCTATTTTTATATGTTAGGTAGCAGGTGAGGGCTTTGAAAGGGTCGTATCTTCTTGAGATACTTCTTCCAAAGATTTTCCTTTTGGTTCTGGGATTGCTATATAAGTAAGTATTAGTCCAGCTAACGAGAATACAAATGTCAAAAGCAAGGTATGGCTTAATCCCAACGACTTTAACAAGATTGGGAAGAAGTAAGCTCCTATGAATGCGCCTATCTTAGCTACGCCAGCAGATATACCATGGGCTGTGGTTCTAACGTTTACTGGAAATACCTCCGCTGGCAATACAAAGGTGGTGGTATTTGGGCCAAACTCTGCAAAGAAGTAAGACAAACCATACAACGTTACGAAAAGAGGAAAATTGTGTACTATTGAAGGAAACATTCCTATTATGAAAAACATAAGACCCATCATGAAAAATCCAAGCATTTGCAAAAATTTATGTCCTATTTTGTCTATAGTGGCAGCGGCTATGAAATAACCAGGTACAGCAAATACCACAAATATTAGAAAGCTTATAGCTGTACTTTGTATTAAATTTGCATGGGTTGCTATATGTTTTAGTACTAAAGGTGTTGATATAGTGTTGCCATAGTAAGCGTAGTCAAACAAAAACCATGTACCAGCGGTACCTAAAAGCTGTAACCAATATTTTGATAAAGGTTTTTTGACTATCTGGTCTTTGACTTCTTCTATGACTATATCACCAAGTGAAAACGATGCTAAATCTTTTGCCGCCACTTCTTTCTCACCTTTAACTCTTGCAAGCCATCTTGGGGATTCTGGTAACCTTCTTCTTAAATATATAACCGTAGCTGCTGGTAAGGCACCTAGCCCAAGCATTATTCTCCAGGCTAAATCTTTGTCTACTCCAGCCGCCAAAAGAGTGAGCGCCACCATAGGTCCAGCTATCAAACCCAGTGCCTGAGCGCTAAATACCAATGTAACCATTCTACCTCTTGTGGTAGTGTTTGCATACTCGCTCATTATAACCGCAGAAAGAGGATAATCTCCCCCTACTCCTAAGCCCAATATAAAACGAGATAAAAGTAAAAAGCCTACGTTAAAAGAAAAAGCGGACATTAAAGCGCCTAAAACCATCAAAATAGCTTCTATGCCGTAAACAGATTTTCTACCAAGCCTGTCTGCGAGATTTCCAAAGATAAAAGCACCAAAGAAAGTAGCTATAAGAGATATAGAACCTATAAGACCTACTTGTTGGGCGCTTAGGTGCCATTCATCTTTTATTAGCACAAGGGCAGTACCTATTATGAACAAGTCGTAAGCCGATGTAAAAAATCCCATGGCTGAAGCAAACATAGCCTTGATGTGAAAAAGACTAAACTGCGAAGTGTTTAAAGCTTCTGCTATACTACCTTTGACAACTTTTGCCATATTAAACCTCCTAACGCTTAATACTTTAGCATTTTAAAGGTTTATTGTTAATATTTGATTAAAAACTTGTAAAAAAATTATAAAGGAAAAATATAAAAATAATTAAAAGTTATTATATGTATCATTTTTTTTATTATACCAATATGATATATGATGTTTAAAATATAAAAGATTATTAAAAATGCTAACATAGTTTTAGCGATTATATAATGACTCTGAAAAAATAGTTTTTATAGAGATAATTTAAGTTGGAAGTTATAATATTGTCCAAAAGAATTATAAAGAAAATATGAGCCACGGGGGACTTGAACCCCCGACCCACGGATTAAAAGTCCGTTGCTCTACCTGCTGAGCTAGTGGCTCTAAACATTAATATTATATCATATCTTTAAGATTTTGCAAGAGCTTTGTACAAGTTGAATTCTTTTATAATTGGTTTATAAGCGATTTAATACAAAAATATATTGTTATGTGATATAATTAAAATAATATGTTGAAGGCTTTTAAAAGAAGTTCAATAATATTGTGGGTTTTTTTAGCTTTTGGCGTAAGTTATGGTATGGGTGAAACAACGCCGATGCAGAGCGTGCCCACTGGTATTACGTGTAAGGTTATAGATAATACTGGTAAGTCACATATTTTACAAAATTGCAACTGTGATGGCAGGACATATATAGACGTAAAAGATGGTTCTTTAAGCTATTTTGTAGACTTAAACACAGTAAGGTCTATAGATGTTGAAGCTTTCAGAGCAAACAACGTTGAGGTAGATTTAAAAACAAATGCAAATCCAAGCGGAAAGTTAGTTGAACTTTCTAAGGATATGACATGCTACGGGCTTGGTAGCCTTGGAAACGCAAAATTTTATATAAAAAACATAAAAAGTATTTATATTTTAAAACCATGACAGGAGAACGCTTGATGAAAAAGATTTCTTTGGCTTTAACTGTACCGATAGTTTTTGTTGGTGGATTTTTGGTGGGTGCAAAGGCAGAACAAAACAAAAAACATCAGTCTGATGCTGATTATATAAGGCTTTTTATGGATGTTTTTGAAATTACGAAGCAAAATTACGTGGTAAACCCAAGTACTAAGAAAATGATTTACGGCGCTTTAAACGGTATGCTTCAATCTCTTGATCCATTTTCTGACTTTTTTACCCCCTCTGAGTTTAAAGAATTTACCCAAGATACCGAAGGTCAGTTTGGCGGTATTGGCATAGAGATAGCAAGAAAAGATGGAAGACCTATAGTAATAGCTCCTATAGAAGGGACGCCTGCTTACAACGCTGGTATGAGAGCTGGAGATATTATCATAAAAATAAACGGCAAAGACACTTCTAATATGAGTTTATTCAAAGTAATAAAGCTTATAAAAGGAAAGCCCGGCACAACTGTAACGCTTACTATATTTAGGAAAGGTGTAGATCATCCTCTTACTTTCAAACTCACAAGAGAAATTATAAAGGTACCTGCCGTAAAAGCTGCAATGGTAGACAACCATATAGGATATATAAAACTTGTGCAATTCCAAGAAAACGCTTACAGTGAGCTTGCTAAAGCTGTCAAAAAACTTGAGGCAAAAGGTGCCAATGAGTTTATCTTTGACTTAAGAAACGATCCAGGTGGTCTTTTAACACAGGCTATAAAAGTAGGAAATGTATTTTTACCAAAAGGTAAGCTGGTGGTTTATACGAAAGGCAGAGTAGTAGGGGAGCATAAATACTACACCAAGCACAATCCACTTATACCAATGCAAGATAAGGTTGTGGTCCTTGTAAACGGCGGTACTGCAAGTGCTGCTGAGATAGTCACTGGAGCATTAAAAGATTACAAGAGAGCCACTATTATAGGCGAGAAGACTTTCGGTAAAGGTTCTGTTCAAAACCTCATACCTTTAGAAAATGGAGCAGGCCTAAAGCTAACGATAGCCTATTGGTATACGCCAGCTGGTATATGTATAAACAAAAAAGGCATTATGCCAGATATACTGATAAAATTTCCGGCCAAAGAACAAGAAGAACTTATAAAAACTATAGAGGATATGAGGCTAAAAGGCGATAAACAAAAGGTTATACTTCTTCCCAACAAAGACCCTCAGCTAAAAGCTGCCATAGACTATTTAGAAGGAAAACCCGTAAAGTCTGAAGAAGAGAAACCAAAGAAAAAAGCCTCATAATGGATGAAACACGACGAAGAAAAGCTATGGCTTGGTATTGAGACCTCTTGTGACGATACTGCTTTAGCTTTGTATAGTAGTAAAAGAGGTCTTATAGATAATCTCCTTAGCTCCCAAGTAAATGCTCACAAGATATACAACGGCATAGTCCCAGAGCTTTGCTCCAGAGAGCATACAAAAAATCTTTATATACTGTTTTATGAGCTTTTAGAAAAACATAAAATAAAACCCTCTGATATAGATTTTTTGGCAGTCACGATAGCCCCCGGGCTTATATTATCTCTTTTGGTTGGAGCTTCTTTTGCCAGTGGTTTATCTTATGCTTTGGATATACCTATAGTACCAGTCCATCATATAGAAGCTCACATATACTCGGTGTTTTTAGAATACAACGTAGAATATCCATTTTTGGCCCTTGTGGTGTCCGGAGGTCACACTGAGATTTACCTCGTAAAAGGCTTTGAACATTATGAGCTAATAGGGAAAACCCTTGACGATGCAGCCGGCGAGGCCTTTGATAAAGGAGCTGTGCTTCTTGGTCTTCAATACCCTGGCGGTCCTGCCATAGAAAAGTTTTTATCTTCATATGAAAATCCTGAAACGATAGACTTTCCAATACCTATAAAAGATGATAGGATAGCGTTTTCTTTTAGTGGTTTAAAAACGTTTTTAAGAGAAAACAAAGACAAATACCCCAAAGATGCCCTTGTTTTTTCCTACCAAGAGGCTATAGTAAATCACATTATAAGAACCTTGCAAAAAGCTATAAAAAAAACCGCCGTCAACCGTCTTGTGGTGGTGGGTGGTGTAGCTGCCAACAAACGCCTAAGAGAAAAGCTAAACGCCCTTGATATAGAGTGTTATATCCCCTCCATAAAATACTGCACAGACAACGCAGCTATGGTAAGCTTGGTAGGCAACATGAGATTTTTAAAAGGAAAATATTATAAAAAATCGGATTTACATAAATTAAATCCAGATCCCTCTTTGAGATTGGAGGATTTTGTAAGGAGTATTTTGTATAAGTTCAGATAGACTATGAACACACACCTGTATAAGTTCAGATAGACTGTGAACACTTACCTTGTTAAAATATTCCTTAAAATTTTACAAGGAGGTAAGTGTGTATGTTTAGAAACTTTAAGGAGAGAATGGAAAGAATTTCAGAAAGGAGGTGGGTACCATGAAGGGAAGGATAGGTACCCAAACCACATTATTCACCCTATATTCAAAAAGTTTAATAGGAAAGCTTCGATATGTCAATAGTGCTTTAGCATGTTTCAGATAAGCATGTTCTTAGAATACACTTATCACACGA